>DASYLM010000001.1:0-4090 GCA_036009565.1 Pseudonocardia sp.
ACGGTGACCGCCGCGTTCCACCACGTGTCGGCGGTGACGCTGGCCGACCTGACGGTGGAGAAGATCGACCTCGACGTGCTGGTGCTCGGCGAGGACCGGGCGGCCACCGACCGGGTCCGCGCGCTGGCCGAGACGATCCCCGGGGTGCGCGGCATCTACGGCGGACGGTTGCGCAACGCCGGCCAGGTCGAGGCGCTGACCGCCAACCTGATCGCGATCAACCGCCGCTACAAGACGCACGCCGGGATCCGGATCACCGACCTGCCGTGAGCCGCGCGCTGGTCGACGACCTCGGCGAGCCGGTCACGCTGGCCGGCCCGCCGAGCCGGGTGGTCTCGCTGGTGCCCTCGATCACCGAGGCGGTCGCGGTGAGCGTGCCCGGGGTGCTGGTCGGGGCCACCGACTACTGCAGCCACCCGCCCGAGCTGGATGTGGCGCGGGTGGGCGGGTCGAAGTACCCCACGCTGGACTCGGTCCGCGCGGCCGCACCGGACCTGGTGCTGGCCAACGCCGAGGAGAACCGCCCGGAGGATGTGGCCGCGCTGCGTGCCGACGGCATCCCGGTCTGGGTCACCGAGGCGGCCGCGACCGTGCCCGCCGCCCTCACCTCGATCGGCCGGCTGCTCGGCGAGGTGTTCGAGCTGACCGGCGACGGGCAGCCGGCCTGGCTGGTCCAGGCGGTGCGGGAGTGGGCCGAGGCGGCGCCACCGGTGCTGGCCACCGCGATCGTCCCGGTGTGGCGGCGGCCCTGGGTGCTGCTCGGGCGGGACACCTTCGCCGGTGACGTGCTGCGGCGCCTCGGCGTGGCCAACGCCTACGCGGAGCACGCCGACCGGTACCCGCGGCCGAAGCTGGATGAGCTGCGCGGGCTGCTCGACAGTGGCCGGGCCGGGCTGGTCGTGCTGCCCGACGAGCCGTACGAGTTCACCCCCTCGGACGGCCCGGAGTCGTTCCCCGGCACCCCGTGCGCCTTCGTGACCGGCCGGTTGCTGACCTGGTGCGGGCCGTCGCTGGCCGGTGCCCGGCAGACGCTGGCCGACCAGCTGGGTCAGGCCGTCCGTGCCTGACCAGGTGAACTGGCTCTTCGGTGTGCCGTGCCTGGTCTGCGCCGCGGACGGCCCGCTGGTAGCTACCGAGCGGGACGCGCTCGACCTGATCGGCGACGGGGGTGCGCGCGGCGCCACGCTGGTGGTGCTCCCGGTGGAGCGGCTGGCCGGGGAGTTCTTCCAGCTGCGCACCGGACTGGCCGGTCAGATCGCACAGAAGTTCGTCCAGTACGAGATGCGGCTGGCCATCCTCGGCGACGTCACCGGCCAGTTGGAGCGCAGCGAGACGTTCGCGAGTTTCGCCTACGAGACCAACCGGGGCACCCAGCTGTGGTTCGTCAACGACATCGACGAGCTGTCCGAGAGGCTGGGCGGCGCGGCCCGGTAGCGCGGAGCGCGCTCAGGAGCCGGCGAACCGGTCGGTCGCGGTCACCAGGGCGTGCTGGATGCCCGGCTCGTCGAACGCGTGCCCGGCGTCGTCGACCACGATGAGCTCGGCGCTCGGCCAGGCCAGGTGCAGGTCCCAGGCGGTACGGATCGGGGTGCACGCGTCGTAGCGACCCTGCACGATCACGCCGGGGATGTCCCCCAGCCGGTCCGCGTCCCTGATCAGCTGCCCCTCGGCCACGAACCCGGAGTGCCGCATGTAGTGGTTCTCGATGCGGGCGAACGCCAGCGCGAACTCGCGCTCGCTGAACGACTCGACCAGCGCCGCGCGCGGCCGCAGCGTGATCGTCGAGGCCTCCCAGCTGCTCCACGCCACCGCGGCCCGCTCGGCGACCGAGGGGTCCGGGTCGTGCAGCAGTCGGTGGTAGGCGTCGATGATCTCCTCGCTGGCCGAGCCGTGCAGCTCGGGCGGGAGCGGCTCGAGGAACCCCGCCCACCGGTCCGGGAACAGCGCCTGGGCGCCGCCGCCGTAGTACCAGTCCAGTTCCCAGCGGCGCAGTGTGAAGATCCCGCGCAGCACCAGCTCGGTGACCCGCGCGGGGTGGGCCTGCGCGTAGGCGAGAGCCAGCGTGGACCCCCAGGAGCCGCCGAAGACCTGCCAGCGGTCGATGCCCAGGTGGGTCCGCAGCCGCTCCAGGTCGGCGACCAGGTCGGCGGTGGTGTTGTGCCGCAGGGCGGCCAGCGCGGCGGCCGGGTCCGGGTCGGCGGCGTGCGGTGTGCTGCGCCCGCAGCCCCGTTGGTCGAGGAGCACGATCCGGTAGCGGGCCGGGTCGAAGGCCCGCCGGTGATCCGGCTTGGACCCGCCGCCGGGGCCGCCGTGCAGGAACACCACGGGTTTGCCGTCCGGGTTGCCGCAGCTCTCCCAGTACAGCTGGTGGCCTTGGCCGACGTCGAGCAGACCCTGGCGGTGGGGCTCGATCGGTGGATACGACTCGCGCACGGGCCCATTCTGGTGGACCGGCCGGCGCGGCGGCCGAGGCGGGGCGGACCGGCCGCCGGCCGTGGTGAGTGTCTCCGCGCGGGCACGGGATCGCCGTGCCCGCGCGGGACGACTGTGGTGGCCCGCCGCATCTCGGCGGCGGCCCGGGCAAAATACCTAGGTGTAGGAGTGCTCTGGATCCGGGTAGACGCCGTCCCGGACCTCCGTGCCGAACGTGCGGGCCGCCTTGAACAGCGCATCGCCCAGATCGGCGTAGCGCTTGACGAACCGGGGCGTACGTCCCCTGTTCATCCCGGCCATGTCCTGCCAGACCAGCACCTGGGCGTCGCAGTCGGGACCGGCACCGATACCCACGGTGGGGATGGCGAGCTCGGCGGTGACCCGCTTGGCCACGTCGGCGGGCACCATCTCCAGTACTACCGCGAACGCTCCCGCCTCCTGTAGCGCGAGTGCGTCAGCGATGAGTGTCTCACCGGTGTCACCCCGGCCCTGCACCCGGTAGCCGCCGATGGTGTGCTCGCTCTGCGGAGTGAAGCCCAGGTGTGCCATCACCGGGATGCCGGCGCCGACCAGCGCATCGACCTGGGGGGCGAACCGCTGGCCGCCCTCCAGCTTCACCGCGTGCGCGCCGCCCTCCTTCATGAACCGGGTAGCGGTCTCCAGCGCCTGGGCGGCGCTGACCTGGTAGCTGCCGAACGGCAGGTCGGCCAGCACGAGCGACTGGCGGGTGGAGCGCACCACCGCGCGGACCAGCGGGAGCAGCTCGTCCACCGTGATGGGCAGCGTGGTGTCGTAGCCGTAGACGGTGTTGGCGGCCGAGTCGCCGACCAGGAGCACCGGGATGCCGGCCTCGTCGAAGATCTCCGCGGCGTAGGTGTCGTAGGCGGTGAGCATGGCCCACTTCTCGCCGCGTTCCTTCATCGCGTGCAGCCGGGGGATCCGGGTGCGCTTGACGGGCGCGGGCTGGTTCTCCGCAGGTGGTCCGCTGGGCCCGCCGCGGTAGGGCGCGGTCACCTCGTCGCCAGGCGCTGGCGGCGGTTGTCCATCGCGAGATGCGGGTGACGTCATCGTCAACCGTCCTCCCTCGAGGCCCGGCTGGCGGGTCCCCGGGTCGTCTCCGGTGTGGTGCGCACAGCGTGGCATCCGAGGCGCCCGACGGCATGCGGCTGCGACGAGACTCACAGGGCGGGGTCACCCGTTGGTGCTGTGACCAGGGGTGACTAGTCGAAGGGCTCAGTCGGAGGGCTTAGTCGAAGGGCTCAGTCGAAGTACATCGCCTGGCGCATCGTCTCCGGGTTCAGCGGGCGCCCGGGGAGCGGGTGCGCGGCGTCGGTGCGCAGCCCCGTCCAGCAGATGTCGGTGAAGCCGCGGTCGACGGCCTGCAGCTCGGCGATGGCGGTGAGGTGCGTCGCCAGGCCGCGCCACGGGTCCGGATCGGCGGTCGCCGCTCGGCGAGCCGGACCGACGTCAGGCCCCGCTCGGCCAGTGCGGCGTCGACCAGGTCCACCCGGGTGGGGAAGCGGCTGTAGAGCGTGCCGATGCTCACGCCCGCCCGCCGGGCGATCTCGTCCAGCGGGGCATCGAGCCCGCGCACCGCGAACACGCACGCGCCGCGGCCAGCAGCAGCTCCCGGTTGCGCCGGGCATCCGCGCGCAGC
>DASYLM010000002.1:0-11519 GCA_036009565.1 Pseudonocardia sp.
CGAGCACGCCACTGCCGAGCACCCCACCGCCGAGCATCCCGCTGCCGAGCACGCCACCCCCGAGCACTCCACTGCCGAGCACTCCACTGCCGAGCACGCCGCTCGCGGTGAGCGCCCCGTCGGCGCTCAGTACCCGGCCGCGCAGCATCCGGTCCCGGGCGGCATGGCGGTCCAGCAGGCGCACGCCGGAGCCGTCCGCGCACACCCGGAAGCCGCGGCGGCGCAGTGCGACGATGGTGCCGGCCGAGGCCAGCCAGCGCGGTGGGGCGAACACGTCCGAGTGCAGTCCGAGATCATCCATGGTCCGGGTGGCCGCGATCAGCCGCAGCGTGGCCTCGTGGCTGGGCAGCGCCGCGAACTCGGCGCGCCGGCCGAGCAGCGCCCGCCCACCGGGCGTCACGGAGTGGTCGAACCCGTGCAACACCAACGCGTCGCCCACTGCGATCCGGCCGCGCAGCCAGCCGATCACCGGGGCGTCCGGAAGGTGCCGGCCGTCCCGGGGTCGGGGCGGGAGCAGCCAGGACGCCGGCACCAGGCGCGAGTCCAGCTCGGTGGCGAATTCGACACAGGCGGGCAGGTTCCGCTCGGAAAGCCCGGACAGCGACACGATCAGTGCGGTCACATGCTCCATTGCGCCGCACCGGCATGACGGTGGGCTGACCTCGGCATGGCGCTGGCGTGACAGTGCTGTGAAGCCGTGAGTGCTGTGACCTCGTGGGTGGTTGGCAACGCGAGCCACCTACGGGTCAGGAAGCCCAGTGCTGGCCGGTGATCCGCTGGTAGAGCTCGATGTAGCGGGAGCGGGCCAGCTCGACGACCTCGGGCGGCACCGCGGGGCCGGGTGCGGTCTTGTCCCAGCCGGTGCCGGCCGCCCAGTCCCGCACGATCTGCTTGTCGAACGAGCGCTGCGGGCGGCCGGGCTCCCAGTCGTCGGCCGGCCAGTACCGGGACGAGTCGGAGGTGAAGATCTCGTCGCCCAGTACCAGTGATCCGTCGGTCGACCGGCCGAACTCGAACTTGGTGTCCGCCATGAGGATCCCGTTGGCCGCCGACAGAGTGGCCCCGCGCTGGTAGAGCTCAAGGGTGGCGTCCCGGAGTTGGGCGGCGGTGTCGGCGCCGACCAGCGCGACCACGTCGTCGAAGGTGATCGCCTCGTCGTGCTGGCCCGCCGGCGCCTTGGAGCTCGGCGTGAAGATCGGTTCGGGCAGCTTCGAACCGTCCACCAACCCGGCCGGTAGCTGCACGCCGGACACCGCACCGGTGCGCTGGTAGTCCGTCAGCCCGGAGCCGGTGAGGTAGCCCCGCGCCACGCACTCCACCGGCAGCATCTCCAGCCGCCGGCAGCGAATCGCCCGACCGGCGACCTCGGCCGGCACGTCGTCGGCGGAGATCACGTGGTTGTCCACCACGTCGGCGGTCTTGCCGAACCACCACAGCGACAGCTGAGTGAGCAACGCGCCCTTGTCCGGGATCGTCGTGGGCAGCACCACGTCGTACACCGAGACCCGGTCGGACGCGACCAGCACGATGTCGCCCCGGTCGGAGTAGACCTCGCGCACCTTGCCCGAGTGCAGCAGTTCCATGTGCTCTGGCTCCCAGTGCCCTAGAGGATCGGCGCGGGCGTGTACGCGGCCGCGTCCGGGTTGGCCTTGACCAGCTCGTTCACCCGGGTGATCACGTCGTCCACCTGCGACGTAGCCGCGCCGGTGAAGCCCAGCGGGTCGCCGAGGGTGAGTGCCCCGTCCGGCAGGCCGAGCCTGGGGTCGGCGGTCAACCGGGCCAGCAGGTCGTTCTCCGGCTGGCCGGTCTCCCGCATGGCCAGCGCCACCGCGACGGCGTGCTCCTTGATCGCCTCGTGCGCCGTCTCCCGGCCGACCCCGGCGCGCACCGCGGCCATCAGCACCGAGGTGGTGGCCAGGAACGGCAGGTAGCGGTCCAGCTCGCGGGCGATCACCGCCGGGTAGGCGCCGAACTCGTCCAGCACGGTCAGGAACGTCTCGATCAGCCCGTCGATGGCGAAGAAGGCGTCCGGCAGCGCCACCCGGCGGACCACCGAGCAGGACACGTCGCCCTCGTTCCACTGGTTGCCGGCCAGCTCGCCGACCATGCTGGCGTAACCGCGCAGCACCACAGCCAGTCCGTTGACCCGCTCGCAGGACCGGGTGTTCATCTTGTGCGGCATGGCGCTGGAGCCGACCTGGCCGGGCTGGAAGCCCTCGGTGACCAGCTCCTGGCCGGCCATCAGCCGGATCGTGGTGGCCAGGCTGGACGGGCCGGCGGCGAGCTGCACCAGCGCGGTGACCACGTCGTAGTCCAGGGAGCGCGGATACACCTGGCCGACACTGGTCAGCACCTCGCTGAACCCCAGGTGGGCGGCCACCCGGCGCTCCAGCTCGGCGAGCTTCGCCGGGTCACCGCCGAGCAGGTCGAGCATGTCCTGGCCGGTGCCGACCGGGCCTTTGATCCCGCGCAGCGGGTAGCGCTCGACCAGCTCGGTGAGCCGCCGGTGCGCGACCAGCAACTCGTCGGCCGCGCTGGCGAACCGTTTGCCCAGCGTGGTGGCCTGCGCGGCGACGTTGTGGCTGCGCCCGGTGAGCACCAGCTCGCGATACTCCCCGGCGCGCCGGGCCAGCCTGGCCAGCACCGCGACGGTCCGGTCGGCGAGGTGGACCAGCGCGCTCCGGACCTGCGCCTGCTCGACGTTCTCGGTCAGGTCCCGGCTGGTCAGACCCTTGTGGATCTGCTCGTGGCCGGCTAGGGCATTGAACTCCTCGATGCGTGCCTTGACGTCGTGCCTGGTCACCCGCTCGCGGGCGGCGATCGATGCGAGGTCGACCTGTTCGACGACCCGCTCGTAGTCGGCGAGTGCCTGCTCGGGGACGGCCACGCCGAGCTCGTACTGCGCGCGGAGCACGGCGAGCCAGAGCCGGCGCTCCAGCACGATCTTGTGCTCGGGCGAGAAAAGGCGCGCCAGTTCGGCGCTCGCGTAACGGTTGGCCAGCACGTTCGGGATCACGTTCACCGAGCGTACGTGGTCCGTCCGGTGCCGTTGCCGGGTGTCCGCCGGTTGCCTGCCCGAGGTCGGCCCGGGCTGTGTCCGGCGCCCGGTGTCGCGCCCGGTGTCGGCCCGGTGCCGCAGTCAGTTCTTGGCGGCCAGCTCGTCCGCCAGGTCGTCGAGCTGGTCCTCGAACGGGGCGGCGCCGCGGCTGGAGGACGTGGTGAGGCTCAGCGACCCACCGTCATGGGTAGCCACGCTGCTGGTCGACCCCGACCCGCCGGTCTGCACGTTCGATCCGCCGCCCAGTGAGCCCGGCGGCGACAGCAGGACCCGCAGCACGCCGCGCGCCCCGCCGTCGGTCACGTCGACCTCGACACCCCGGGCGCCGTCCGGGCAGTACGCCTCGTCCGACAGTGGCCGGGGCGTGGCGCCGCGCACCGCCGGGATGACGTCGCTGAGCTGCTCGAACAGTTGACGGTCCGGGACCGCGCAGCTGGACGAGCCGGCGCGCTTCCCGGCGGCGAACGGGGCGGCGGCGCGCGAATCGGACTGTGCGCCGAACGGTTGTGGCGCCGACTCCACGCCCGGTGCGCTCTCGGCGGCCTGTGGCGAGGTGACCGGCGACGGCTCGGCCAGCGTGCTCGACCCACTGGTCGAGGTATTGAGCACTCCGACACCGAGCGCTCCGGCGGTGGCCAGGCCGAGCACGGCGACCGCGATCGCGCTGGTCTGCAGCCGGCGGCTGCGCTGCTGCGCCCGGCGCGACCCGGCCACCACGTCGGAGTGGTCGAACGTTGCGGGTGGCGCGTTGTGCGCCGCCGAGTCGGCGGCTTCGGAGAACATCTCGGTCAACCTGCGCTCATCCACGCCGGGCCACCTCCCGAGGGCAACTGTCGGCCTTGTCCGGTGTTGTCTGTGTCGTGCGCTGTGCCCGTGTTTGTGCCGGTGTCGTGCGCTGTGATTGTGCCTGTGTCGTTGGCTGTGTCGGTCGCATCGTTCGTGATGCTCGCACCGCGTTTCCCCCGCCCATGGCCGTTCGCACCGCGCTCACCCGGTCGGCCGTAGATCGTCCAGCGCGCTGCCCAGCACCGTGCGCAGCGCGGCCAGCCCGTGCGCGGTCTGACTCTTCACGGTGCCCTCCCGACAGCCCATCGCCCGCGCGGTGGCCGCCACATCCATGCCCTCCAGGAACCGCAGTACGAGCACCGCGCGCTGCCGGGGCGGCAGCTGGCGCAGTGCGTCAACCAGCGTGTGTCGGGTGGCCACCCGGTCGATGGGGCCGTCCGCCGCGATCGGCTCCGGCGGTTGCGGAACCCCGCGCTCCCGGCGCCAGGGCCGCCGGGTCTCGTCGATCATCGCCCGGACCAGGGTCCGCCGCAGGTAGGCGTCCACCGCGGCCGGCTCCCGGATGGTGTCCCACTTGCGGTGCAGCGCGACGAAGGCGGTCTGGGCCAGGTCGTCCGCGCGGTGCCAGTCACCGCACAGCAGGTAGGCATTGCGGCGCACGGCCTCCCGTCGATTCCGGAAGTACCCCTCGAACGCCTGCTCGGCGGCCTCGTCCACGCCACACCCTCCCGTACCTCCAGGTGGACGGGCCGAGTGAGCCACCTGGTTGCACTGCAGTCACACAAATGAGTATCCGTAACTGTTTTGTTACCCCGCCGAGATCTCGCTCATAAGGGCTGCTTCAATATCTCAGCGTGCGGCCTTCCACTAACTCCGGGTCCCGGTCCAGCCGTCGGGGACGTTCCGTCAAGTCCGCACCGATCGATCTGCGGTCGGACACAGTCACTCAGCCGAGTCGGCAGATGCGGGCCGCAATGGCCACCGCCGAGGTCGGCGACGACGTGCTCGACGGCGACCCGACCATGCGTGAGCTGCAAGAACGGGTTGCCGGCCTGCTCGGCGCGCAGGCCGCGCTCTGGGTGCCCAGCGGCTCGATGGGCAACCTGATCGCGCTGATGGCCCACCTCAACCGGGGCGATGCGTTCCTCGCGCCGGCCGGCGCGCACGTGCTGGACGCCGAACTGGGCACCGCGGCCTGGCTTGCCGGCGGCATGCCGCGCCCGCTGCCGCACGACGCCGGCCCGGGCAAGATCTCCGCCAGCGCCGTGCTGCGCGCCGCCGGCAAGGCCGGCCCGTACTACGCGTTGCGCACTACGCTGCTGTGCCTGGAGAACACCCACATGGCCTCCGGCGGGGTGGTCAGCCAGGTCGACGAGCATGCCGCGCTGGCCGCCGCGGCCCGCCGTGCCGGGCTGAAGGTGCACCTGGACGGCGCCCGGCTGTGGCACGCCTCGATCGCGCTCGGACTGCCGCCGGCGGCGCTGACCGTCGGCGTGGACACCGTGCAGGTCTGTCTGAGCAAGGGGCTCGGCGCACCGGTCGGGTCGGTGGTGGCCGGGTCGGTCGAGTTCGTCGAGGAGGCCCGGCGGCTGCGCAAGATGCTCGGCGGCGGGGTCCGCCAGGGCGGCGTGCTCGCCGCCGCCGGCCTGATCGCTCTCAACAACGTCCAGCGGCTCGCCGAAGATCACGACAAGGCGGCGCGCCTGGCCGCCGGTCTGGCCGACCGGGGCTGGCGGGTGAGTGAGCCGGCGACCAACATCGTGCTGCTCACCCCGGCTGACCTGCCCAGCATGCTCCAGCGGCTGGAGCAGTCCGGTGTGCTGGCCGGGCCGATGGGCAACCAGGTCCGGTTCGTGACGCACGCCGATGTGAGCGCCGACGACATCGACGCCGTGCTGGACCGGGTCGGCCCCGTCGACACCGGCGTAGCCGCACCCCGCCGCCCCGCCTGAGCCGCCGGCCTGAGCCGCCCGCTTAAGCCGGGCCGCCCTCGAGCCGTGCCGCCGGTCCGCCGGGCCAGAGCCGTGCCGCCTGAGCCGGGCCGCCGGGCCGCCGGGCCGCCGGGCCTGAGCTGTGTCGCCGGGCTTCGGCCGTGTCGCCGGGCTTGGGGCCGCCGGCCGAACCCGCGCCCCACCGGCGGCCCTCGACCGCGCCGGAGCCAGGCCCCCGCGCCGTCCGGTGTGACCTGGTCAGGGCGATCGGATCTGGTCAGGCTCGACTCGAGCTCGCGTACCCGGGTCGAGAGCAGCCGCAGCTCGACGAGTACCTCGTCGAGGCGGGCGTTGACCTCGTCGCCGGACTCGTCGACCTCCTCCTCCAGGTCACGGATGCTGGCCACGAACCAGGTGGCGAACGAACCGGTGATCACGCCGAGCAGGGCGATGCCGCCGACCATCAGGGTTCCCGCCACGATCCGACCCTCGGTGGTGATCGGGTACAGGTCGCCGTAGCCCACCGTGGTGATCGTGCTGATCGTCCACCAGATGGCGTCGCCGAACGTGGTGATGGTGGCGTGCGGCGCGTACCGCTCGGCGTCCAGCACCGCGAGCGCGGCGATCGTGCCGACCAGCAGCGTCGTCGCGACGACGTAGACCGCGGCCTTGCCGTGCAGCCCACCGCGCAGCCGCTTGTTCAGCGCGCCGATCACGGTGAGCACCCGCAACGCGCGCAGCGGCCGCGCCATCGGCAGCACCAGGATCAGCACGTCGAGCAGGTGCGTCCGGAAGAACTGCCGGTGGTTCCCGGTTAGCGCAAGCCGCACGATGAAGTCGGCGGCGAACAGCACCCAGATCCCGGTCAGCACCAGGTCGACCACCTCGTGCTGGCCGTGGCTCAACCGGGTGTTCAGCACGTCGAAGGCGTAGAGCCCCAGGAAGATCACCGCGAGCCCGGTGAGCGGCCAGTCCAGCCGGCGCTCCCAGGCCAACAGGCGCGTTTCGCCGGCGGTCATGCCCGCGCACGCTAGCCGATGAACAGCTCCAGGCGCCGCAGGGCTTCGACGACGTCCTCGGTGGCACCGGCGAAGGACAGCCGGATGAACCGGTGCCCCTGCTCGGTGTCGAAGTCACGGCCCGGTGCGACGGCGATCCCGGTCTCGGCCAGCAGCGTCCGGCAGTAGGTCATCGAGTCGTCGGTCAGGTGGCCCACGTCCGCGTAGACGTAGAACGCGCCGTCGGCCGGGGCCAGCTTGTCGATGCCGATCCGAGCCAACCCGTCCAGCAGTAGCGACCGGTTCACCGCGTACCGGGTCACGTGCGACTCCACCTCGGCGAGGCTGGCCGGGTCGAACGCGGCCAGTGCGGCACGCTGCGCCAGCGCGGGCGGGCAGACGGTGAAGTTGCCCGTCAACCGGTCGACCGCGCGTCGCAGCCTCGGCGGCACCAACAGCCAGCCGAGCCGCCAACCGGTCATCGAAAAGTACTTCGAGAACGAGTTGACCACGATCGCTTCGCGGGAGGTCTGCCAGGCGCAGGCCGTCTGCGGGGTGCCCGGGTAGGAGATGCCGTGGTAGATCTCGTCGCTGACCAACTGCACGCCGGTGCCCTCGCACCAGGCCGCGATCCGAGCCAGCTCGGTCGGTTCCAGCACGGTGCCGGTGGGGTTGGCCGGGCTGGCCAGGATCAGCCCGCGCAGCGGCCGTCGACGGTGGGCGTCCTGAAGCATTTCGACGGTCGGCTGGAACCGGCTGTCCGGACCGCAGTCCAGCTCGACCACGTCGCAGCCCAGCGCGCGCAGGATGTTGCGGTAGCAGGGGTAGCCAGGCCGGGCCAGCGCCACGCGGTCGCCGGCGTCGAATGCGGCGAGGAAACTGAGCAGGAAACCGCCGGACGAGCCGGTCGTGGCCACCACGTCGTCGCGGTCCACCGGCACCCCGTAGCGCTCCTGGTAGAACGCGGCGACCGCGGCGCGCAGCTCCTGGATCCCCACTGCCACCGTGTAGCCCAGCACGTCGGAGGACAGTGCCTCGACGGCGGCCGCCCGGACCGGTGCCGGCGCGGGGGTGGACGGCTGGCCGGCGGAGAGGTTGACCAGGTCGCCGTGGGTGCGTTGGCGCTCGGTTGCCGCCACCCAGACGTCCATCACGTGGAACGGCTCGACCGAGGCGCGCTGTGCGACGGCCAGGCGGGAACCGGCCGAGGGTGGGTCGCTGACTGTGCTGCTCATCGCCGGCCAGCCTATGCCGTTCGGCGTCGGAGGGCGCTTCAGTAGCCACGATAGGCCTGCCCGGCGGCGAGACTGAGTACGCCGGGCACCCGTGACATCGAGCCGTAGCGGTCCACCGCGTAGCGGACCGCGGCGACGATGTTGTCGACCGGGTTCAGGATCTCGCCGCGCCCCGGCAGGTGCCAGCGATCGAAGGTCGGGCCGATGGTCTGCATCAATCCCATGGACGGAGTGCCCCTGGCCGCGTTGACGTCCCAGTTGTTGACGGCGCCGGGGTCGCCGGCGGACTCGTGGCGGATGATCGTTTCGATTGCCTCCGGGTCGATCTGGTCGGGGCGGTACCCGTTCTCGCGCAGGATGGCCACCGCCTGCTGGATCCAGCTGTCCACGTTCTCGACGTGGCGCGGCGGCCGAGACGTGGGCTTGGGGACGTGAGCCAGCTCAGCGCGTGGCCCGGGAGCCGCGGTGCCGGCCGGCTCGCCGGGTATCGGAACCGCTGTGATCGCCCGCGAGCCCGCGTCGACACTGTCGAAGTCGGCCTGGAGCCGCAGCTGTGGCCAACGATCGGCGAGAGCACGGATCGAATCGGAGGTGTCGCGCAGCGCGCCGGAGGCCCGTCGGGTGGCCTCCTCGAACCCGTTGGCCCAGTCGTCGTAGGCCCGGGCCGCCGGGCCCGACCAGGCCGGCCCCAGCCAGGCGAGCACAGCGGACGGCGCCCGGCCGGCACCGGCGAGCAGCGCGGCGGCCTCGGCCCAACGGTGCCCGGCGGCGTGCGGCAGCTCGCTCATCCGGTCCACCGGCAGATGCGCTCGGCCAACTCGGCGTCGACCGCGCGCACCGCATCGGCGCAGACCGCCACCGACTCGGCGGCTGAGGCGAGCCGGGCGGCGGCGGCCGAGAGCGCCTGGTAACAAGCCAGGTCGACCTGGGCGATCGCGCCGGCCAGCTCGGACTCCTCGGCGCGCGGCGGCGGCGGGGAACGGCCCGCCGCCGCGTCGAGCCAGCCGTTGACCTCGGCGGCCCGCCGGGCCAGCTCGGCGCCGACCTGCTCGATGTCGGTGAGGACGTAACGCGTCACATATGTTGAGACGGCTCCCGGGGCGGTGCGGTTCCGTCGAGTTCAGTCGGGTCAGAAGCCCACGCTCACGCAGCCCACCCGCGCGCCCGCGGTGCCGGCCTTGCCCGGTGTGGTCTGCGTCGGGTCGGCGTGGATGACGACCGATGCGGCCTTGGCGTTGGTGAACACCCACGGCACGGTGCTCGCGGTCGTGGCGTTGCCCTGAGCGTCGGTCTTGAAGTCCAGCCAGATCTCGTTCGAGGAGTTGGCGAAGGCCGGGTCGACGGACGGCTTGACCGGGTCGGGGGTGTGCTGGAAGTGCGGCCCGGCGGCCTCACCGGTGGGTCCGCAGGGCATCGCGTGCGCGTGCGCGCCGTAGGCCCGGTTCGGCACCAACCCACGCACGTTCAGGGTGACAGTGGTCGCGCCGTCGTAGACGTTCTCCGCGACCAGTACCTTCGAGCCGTCCGGGACCAGGGTCTTGTTGTAGTTGGTGGCCGCGTCGTCCTGGGCGAACACCGTGGTGACGACGATCTGTTTCGCGTTGCTGGTGTCGGCGTCCGAGGACGGTGGGCTGGCCGGAGTCGCGGTTCCGGTGGGGGTGTCGGCGGGCTTGCTGCACGCTGTCGCGATGACAAGCAGGCTGGCAACCCCGGCAGCGATGAGATAGCGATGCAGTGAGCGCATGGAGCCATCCTCTGATCACTGAGCGGGTCTGGCGGCATCCAAGGGGCAAACACACCGGATCGGGTAAGTAAGCTCGGAGGCCCCAGGTACCCTGGGCCAGCACACGGGCCTCTAGCTCAATCGGCAGAGCAGCGGACTTTTAATCCGCGGGTTCGGGGTTCGATCCCCCGGGGGCCCACCAGGCTTGACCAGCAAGGTTCGTTCTCCGCCCCACACTTGACTCGGTGTCATGGATTCATACGTGGTGCGAGTGGCGGTACTGTTCGCACCACGGCGGGTGCGTCGCGGCGGAGACAACGGGCTCGCGGAGGCATCGACGAGCTCCCAAGCGGTTCGCTCCGTGTGTCGGTGTACGCAGGGATCGATCCTGTGACGAAGCGCCGGCACTACCTCCGTGAGGTGGTGCCGCCGGGCCCGACCGCATGGGCCGACGCGGAGAAGGCCGTGCGCCGGCTCGCGAACCAGGTCGACGAGCGCAAGCACCCGAAGACGAGCGCCACGGTCAACCAGCTACTCGATCAGCATTTCGAGCTGCTGACGCTGGAGCGCTCGACGATGGACACCTATGTCCGGTACGCGGACAAGCACATCCGCCCGTTCATCGGCCGGGCCTCGGTCGGCTCTCTCGATGCCGGGGTGTTCGACTCGCTCTACGCAGAGCTGCGGCGGTGCCGGGATCACTGCGACCGCAGTGCCTACATCGAGCATCGCACGGAGCGGGCGCACAAATGCGACCCACGTTGCCGGCCGCACGTCTGCACGCCGCTTAGCGCGTCGACGATCCGGCAGGTCCACTTCGTGCTCAGCGGTGCACTCAAAAGAGCTGTCCGCTGGCGCTGGCTCGCCACGAACCCGATCACGGAAGCCGAGCCACCGCCAGCGCCCCGGCCGAGCCCGCGTCCGCCCAGCGCCCAGGAGGCTGCGCGGATCCTTGCCGAGGCGTGGAAGGACCCCGACTGGGGTCTGTTGGTCTGGGTCGCGATGGTGACGGGCCTTCGGCGTGGAGAGCTGTGCGGCATCCGGTGGCGCCACGTCGACCTCGACACGGGCGTTCTTGCGCTGGAGCGCAGCATCGGGCAGCGCAGCGGTGAGACGTGGGAGAAGGACACAAAAACTCATCAGCAACGGCGCATCGCCCTCGATCCGGAGACCATCGAGCTGCTCACCGAGTACCGGGACCGATGCGCGAACCGTGCTGGAGAACTCGGCCTCGAGCTTGCGCAGGATGCGTTCCTGTTCTCCCTCGCTCCGGACGGCTCGACGCATCTGCTTCCGGATTCGGTGAGCCAGCGTTACGGCAAGCTCGCTAAACGGCTGGGCATCCACACCTCTATCCACAAGTTGCGCCACTACTCGGCCACGGAGCTGATCGCCGCCGGCGTGGACGTGCGAACCGTCGCGGGGCGCCTCGGGCACGCGGGTGGAGGGACTACGACGCTGCGCGTCTATGCGGCGTGGGTGTCTGAGTCCGACCAGCGCGCCGCGACGAGTCTGTTCTCCAGGATGCCCTCTCGGCCGCTGGAGTCGCGGTCGCCGCTCCGGGAGCCGGGGTACCCGTACGAGAAGCTCGCCGCAGCAATTCTCGACGAGATCGCGGCAGGGCGCTTCGAGGTCGGCGCCTTCTTGCCAGGTCAGAAGGTTCTCGCGGCCGAGCGCGGGGTGGCGGCCGGGACGGCACATCGCGCGATGGATCTGCTGCGGGAGGAAGGCTTCGTTGAGGTGAGGCCTGGTCACGGCTTCCGCGTCGTTGCACGACCGGAGGCAGCA
>DASYLM010000003.1:0-9577 GCA_036009565.1 Pseudonocardia sp.
GCCCGCCGTGGTCCGTGCCGCGGCGCTCGGCGGGCTGGACCGGGCGTCCGAGGTGCTCGGTCGGGTGGCCGGGCGGCTGCTCGCGGTGGCCGGGCTGTGCGCGGTGGGCCTGGCGCTGTTGTCGCCGGCGCTGGCCTGGACGCTGGTGTTCGACGTGCCCGAGCCGGAGCGCGGCAAGGCCTGGCTGCTGAGCATTGTGCTGATCCTGTTCGTGACGCCGCAGGTGCTGCTCTACACGGTGGCCGAGCTCGGGGTGGCCGCCCAGCAGGGCCGGCAGCGGTTCGCGCTCGCGGCGGCGGCGCCGGCGGTGGAGAGCCTGGGCACGATCGCGACGCTGCTGGTCACGGTGTGGATCTACGGCGGCGGCCTGGACGTGGGGCAGGCGCCGCTGTCCATGATGGTCCTGCTCGGGCTGGGCACCACCGGCTCGGTGCTGCTGCACGCGGCACTGCAGTGCTACGGCGCGTACCGGGCCGGCGTCGCGTTGCGGCCGCGCCGGGGCTGGCGCGACGACCCGGACGCCCGCGACTCGCTGCGCCGCATCGCGCGGTCGATCCCGGTGGCCGCCTGCCCGGCGGTGGCCAACTACGGCCTCACCGTGGTGGCCGCCACGATCCCCGGCGGCGTGCTGATCGTGCAGCTGTCCTACCAGGTGTTCTACGCACTGTCGTTCGTCGGTGCCCGCGCGGTGTCGATGGCCGCGCTGCCCGGCCTGGCCGAGGCGATGTCCGCGCGCGACCACCGGCGCTTCGGCACCGCCTGGCGCCAGGGCGTGTTCTACGTGATGGTCGTCGGCATCCCGCTGCTGTGCCTGCTCGCGGTGTTCGCCCGGCCCACCGCCGACATCCTGGCCAACGGCGGGCTGCGGGACGGCGAGCTCATCTCCGAACTGGCCGCCTGCCTGGCGGTGGTGGCGGTCGCCCAGCTGGTCGGCGGGCTGCACGACTACGGGCAGCAGGCGCTGTTCGCCCGGCTCGACGACCGCGGCCCCCGGCTGGCCAGCTTCACCGCACTCGGTGCCACCATGCTGGTCAGCGCCGGCTCGCTGCTGCTGCCGGTGGCCGGCGGGCGGCTCACCGGCCTGGCGGTGGCGATCCTGGCCGGCGAGCTGGCCGGCGGGCTGACCGCGCTGGTCCGGCTGCGCCGGGCGATGTGCCCCGAGCCGATGTTCGACCGGAAGCACGCGCTGACGGTCACCGCCGCCACCGCCGCCATGCTGCCGGTCATCGCGCTGGGCTGGTGGGTGGTCACCACGCTCGCCCCGGCCCGCCCCCTCGAGCTGGCACTGCTCCTCGCCTGCGGTCTGCTTGCCCTGGTCCCGTACGCGCTGGTGCTGTTGCTGCTCAGCTCGGCGGGCAGCGACCGCTGGCGGCGCCGGCCCGCGTCCGCGAGCATCGTGCCGACCGATCTGGAGACCGGGCTGCCGGCCGGGCGGTGGGCGTCGCGGCACCATCGGCGGGGTTGCGCGGAGAGCACCGCGGCCGGGGCGGCCGTGCCCGAGTCCGCCGCGTCGGGTTCCGGGCTGTCGGGCTGAGGGATGTGCGGTTGCCGCGCCGTCCCGGGGCCCGCGGTGCCAGCTCGGCTACGCGGGCTCGAGCCAGCGGGTTCGGATCAGTTCCAGGCTGCCGGGGCGCAGTTCCTCGCCGCAGTGGGCGCAGACCGTCCTGGTCGCCAGCTCAGCCCCGCAGCTGTGCCGCCAGACGGTGGGCGGCTCGCCCTCGGTGACGTGGCGCTCGCCCCACTCGCGCACCGTGGTCAGCACCGCCTGCAGGTCGCGGCCCGCATCGGTGAGCACGTACTCGTAGCGCGGCGGATGCTGCTCGTACTGCACCTTCTCCAGCACGCCGGCGCCGACCAGGGTGCGCAGCCGGGTCGCGAGAATGTCCCGGCTGGCGCCGGTGTTGCGCTGGATCTGGTCGAACCGGCGCACCCCGAAGAAGACCTCCCGGAGCGCGAGCAGACTCCACCGCTCCCCGATCACGGCCAGTGCATCCGCGATCGAGCACTCCCTCACTCGTGTCGCCATGGCCACACTTTACCCGATAGACTGGGTCTTGAAATACAACTTAGGTGGTGGAAGCGTTTGTAGTGGGAGAACATCCGCTGCAAGGAGGCATCAGATGCGAGACGCAGTGATTGTTGACGCGGTACGCACCCCGATCGGCAAGGGCAAGCCGGGCGGCGCCCTGCACGGCGTGCACCCGGTCCAGCTGCTCGGCGGCGCGATCCGGGAGCTGATCCGGCGCACCGGGATCGACCCGGCCCTGGTGGACGACGTGATCGGCGGCACCGTCAGCCAGGTCGGTGAGCAGGCGTACAACACCACCCGCTGGGCGGCGCTGTCCGCCGGGCTGCCGGAGAGCGTGCCGGCCACCACCATCGACCGGCAGTGCGGCAGCAGCCAGCAGGCGGTGCACTTCGCGGCGCAGGGCATCATCTCCGGCGCCTACGACGTGGTGATCGCCGCCGGCGTGGAGTCGATGAGCCGGGTGCCGATGGGCTCCGCCGTGCTGCCCGGCACCGACCCGTTCGGCCCGGACATCGCCCGGCGCTACCCCGACGGCCTGGTGCCGCAGGGGATCAGCGCCGAGCTGATCGCGGCCAAGTGGTCGCTGTCGCGGGCCGAGCTCGACGAGTTCGCGGCCACCTCGCACCAGCGCGCCGCGGCTGCGCACGCGCAGGGGCACTTCGACAGCCAGATCGTCCCGGTCAGCACGGCGAACGGGCTGGTCGCCACCGACGAGTCGGTCCGCCCCGGAACCACCACCGAGGTGCTCGCCGGGTTGCGCCCGGCGTTCGCCAACGACGTGCTGGCCCGGCGGTTCCCGCAGATCAACTGGTCGGTCACGGCCGGCAACAGCAGCCCGGTCAACGACGGCGCGGCGGCGCTGCTGATCATGTCGAGCGAGAAGGCGGCGGAGCTCGGCCTGCGCCCACTGGCCCGCCTGCACAGCTTCGCCGTGGTCGGCGACGACCCGCTGATGATGCTCACCGCGGTCATCCCGGCCACCGAGAAGGTGCTGAAGCGGGCCGGCCTTTCGCTGTCCGACATCGACCTGTTCGAGGTGAACGAGGCGTTCTCCAGCGTGGTGCTGGCCTGGCAGCGGGAGACCGGCGCCGACCTTGCCAAGGTGAACGTCGACGGCGGCGCCATCGCGCTGGGCCACCCGCTCGGCGGCAGCGGCGCCCGGATCATGACGACCCTGGTCAACGCGCTCCGGCAGCGCGGCGCCCGGTACGGGCTGCAGACCATGTGCGAGGCCGGCGGCCTGGCCAACGCCACCATCCTGGAGGCCCTCTGACCAGCTGATCACCGCCCGGGTGGGCTCGCTCCGCACGAGCGGGCCCGCCCGCGGGACGGTCGCTGTGCAACGTGCACTGTTCGATCTATCCGACCTGGCAGCCTGACTCGTGACACAGCCCTGACCAGCGCCTACCGTCGTTCGCTATCAGCGTCGCGAGGAGGTCTCGCCATGGGTGGCTCGGGTCATGTGGGAGTCGACGACTACGCCCTGGCGAGGGTGCCACTGAGTGAGCGGTACTCCTGGTGGTCGGTCGCGGTGCAGCGGTTCGGCCAGGTGTCCGCGCTGAGCCAGTTCCTGCTCGGCTCGACCATCGGGTTCAGCATGACGTTCTGGGGTGCGTTCTGGGCGTTCACCCTGGGTGCGCTGGTGCTGGAGCTGGTGTCCATCGGGGTCGGCATCATCGCCGCCCGCGAGGGGCTGCAGACCTCGGTGCTGACCCGCTGGACCGGCTTCGGCCACGGCGGCAGCGCGGTGATCGGGGTGGCCATCGGGATCAGCCTGATCGGCTGGTTCGGGGTCCAGTCCGGAGTCTCGGCCGAGGGGCTGGTCTCCCTGGTCGGTGGGCTCCCGGCGTGGGCCTGGTCGCTGGTCTTCGGGCTGGTCGTCACGCTGATCGTGCTGTGGGGCTTCGCCTCGATGAACTGGGTCGCGTTCGTGACGGTGCCGGCGTTCCTGGTGCTGGTCGCCTGGTCCATCGGGCGGGAGCTGCTCGGCCAGCAGCTCGGCCCACTCCTCACCGCGGCGCCGCCCGGGCCGCCGATGTCACTGCTGCAGGGGACCACGCTGGTGGCCGGGGGCTTCATCGTCGGCGCGGTGATCACCCCGGACATGACCCGGTTCAACCGCACCGCCGCCGACGTGGTCAAGCAGACCGTGCTCGGCTTCACCCTGGGCGAGTACCTGATCGGCCTGTCCGGCGTCCTGCTGGCCCACGCGGTCCGCTCCGACGACGTCATCACCATCGTGACCTCCTCGGTCGGCTGGGTGGGCACCCTGGTGATCATCCTGGGCACGCTGAAGATCAACGACTGGAACCTCTACAGCTCCGGGCTGGGCGTGGTGAACTTCGTCAGCACCGTGTTCGGCCGGCAGGTGAACCGGGGTGTGGTCACCCTGCTGCTCGGCATCGTCGGCAGCCTGCTGGCCGCCGGCGGGATCCTGGCGAAGTTCACCGGCTTCCTGGTGCTGCTCGGCGTCTCGTTCCCGCCGATCGCCGGGATCATGGTCGCGGAGTACTTCGTGGTGAAGCTGTGGCGCCCGGAGCTGGAGCGCAGCAGGGCCGCCGGCGAACTGCCCGAGTCCGCGCCCACCTGGGTGCCGGCGACCCTGCTCATCTGGCTGGTCTCCGCGCTGCTGGGCGGCCTGGTCGGATGGGGCCTACCGAGCATCAACTCGCTGGTCGCGGCATTCCTGCTGTACGTCGTCGCGGGCAAGCTGGGCCTGGTCCGCGGTGTCGGGACCAGCCGGACGCCGCGCCCCGCGGGCGTGCACCCGGCCGCGACCACCCACCCCGCACCCACCCCGGTTTCCGAGTAGAGGAGAGAGATGCGCATCGGCATTGACGTCGGCGGCACCAACACCGACGCGGTCCTGATGGACTCGGGCGACCATTCCGACCGGGTGCTCGCCGCGGTGAAGGCGGCCACCACCGCCGACGTCACCTCCGGCATCGTCGCCGCGCTGGACGGTCTGCAGGCCCAGCACGCGTTCGACCCGGCCGGGGTGCACGCGGTGATGATCGGCACCACGCACTTCATCAACGCGCTGGTCGAGGCACGCCGGCTGGCCCCGACCGCCGCGCTGCGCCTCGGCCTGCCGGCCACCGCGTCGCTGCCGCCGATGGTGGACTGGCCGGCCCGGCTGGTCGAGGCGATCGCCGGGCGCGCCTACCTGGCACACGGCGGCCACGAGTTCGACGGCCGGCAGATCTCGCCGCTGGACGAGGGCGAGCTGCGCCGCCACGCCGTGGACATGGCCGCGCACGGCGTGCGCTCGGTCGCGGTGTCGTCGGTGTTCTCCCCGGTCAACGCCGAGTTCGAGCTCCGTGCCGCCGAGATCCTGGCCGAGGAGCTCGGCCCGGAGCTGCCGGTATCGCTGTCGCACGAGATCGGCCGGGTGGGGCTGCTCGAGCGGGAGAACGCCACGATCATCAATGCCGCGCTGCGTGAGCTGGCCGCGCACATCGTGGATGCGCTGGCCGGCTCGGTACAGGGCCACGGCATCACCGCCCCGCTGTACCTGAGCCAGAACGACGGCACGCTGATGGACGTCGGCTACGCCCGGCGCTACCCGGTGGCCACCTTCGCCTCCGGGCCGACCAACTCGATGCGCGGCGCCGCGGTGCTGTCCGGGCTGGGTACCTGCGCGGTGGTCGACGTCGGCGGCACCACCACCGACGTCGGAGTGCTCACCGGCGGTTTCCCCCGGGAGGCCACCGTCGAGGTCAGCGTGGCCGGCATCCGCACCAACTTCCGGATGCCCGACGTGCTCAGCATCGGCCTCGGCGGCGGCAGCCTGGTGCGCGGGACCCCGACCGGTATCGACCCAGCTCTGACGGTGGGCCCGGACTCGGTGGGCTACCGGCTGACCGAGCGGGCTCTGGTGTTCGGCGGTGACACGCTGACCGCCACCGACATCGCGGTGGCCGCCGGCCGCGCCTCGATCGGTGACCCGGCCCGGGTGGCCGACCTGCCGCGCGCGCTGGTCGAGGCCGCGCTGGAACGGATCGCCACCGACGTGGCAGACGTGGTGGACCGGATGCGGATCTCGGCGGACCCGCTGCCGGTGGTCGCGGTCGGCGGCGGCTCGGTGCTGCTGCCCGACGCGTTCCCCGGCCTGGGCGCGGTGCACCGGCCGGAGCACTTCGCGGTGGCCAACGCCATCGGCGCGGCGATCGCCCAGGTCGGCGGCGAGGTGGACCGGGTGTTCGCGATCGAACCCGGGCGGCGCGACGCGGTGGTCGACGAGGCCCGCCAGGAGGCGGTGGACCGGGCGGTGGTGGCCGGCGCGGACCCGGCCAGCGTGACCATCGTCGACTTCGACGAGGTACCCATCCCGTACCTGCCGGGCAACGCCACCCGGATCCGCTGCAAGGCCGTCGGCGACCTGCGGATCGAGCAGAGCAACTCGCCGCGCCCGACCGCCGGGCAGGTCCGGTGAGCGCCGCGACGACGGCGGTGTCCGATCTGGTCCGGGTCGAGGACCTGGCCGCGCTGGCCCGCGGCGCCGCCGTGCTGGGCACCGGCGGCGGCGGTGACCCGTACGTCGGGCGGCTGCTCGCCGAGCAGGCGCTGCGGCGGTACGGCCCGGTGCGGCTGGTCGCCCCCGCCGAGCTGCCCGACGACGCCTGCGTGGTGCCGGTGGCGATGATGGGCGCGCCGACCGTGATGGTGGAGAAGACGCCGTCGGTCGAGCTGATCGGGCGCACCGTCACCGCGCTGACCGAGCACCTGCGGGTCACCCCGACCCACCTGGCGTGCATCGAGGCCGGCGGGATCAACTCGACGATTCCGCTGGTCGCGGCCGCGCAGCTCGGTCTGCCGCTGGTGGACGGCGACGGCATGGGCCGGGCCTTCCCCGAGCTGCAGATGGTGCTGCCGACGCTGTCCGGGATCGCCGCCACCCCGATGTCGATCGCCGACGAGAAGGGCAACGTCGGCGTACTGCACACCATCGACAACCACTGGGCGGAGTCGCTGGCCCGGTCGCTGACCATCACCATGGGCTGCTCGGCGATCATCTCCAACTACCTGATGAGCGGCGCGCAGGCCCGCGAGTCGCTGGTGGCCGGCACGCTGAGCCTGTGCCGGACGCTGGGCCGGCGGATCGAGGCGGTGCGCGCCGACCACGGCGACCCGGTGGCCGCGGTCGCCGACGAGCTGGGCGGGCGGGTGCTGCACACCGGCAAGGTCACCGATGTGGCACGGCGCACCACCACCGGGTTCGCCCGGGGCGATGCGACGGTCGCCGGCCCGGACGGCGTGCTGGAGCTGCGGTTCCAGAACGAGCACCTGGTGGCGGTGCGCGACGGGGACGTCCTGGTCAGCACGCCGGATCTGATCATCGTGCTGGACAGTGACACCGGCGAACCGGTCACCACCGAGGCGCTGCGCTTCGGGCACCGGGTGAGCGTGCTCGGGGCGCCGGCCGACCCGCGCTGGCACTCCCCCTCGGCGACCGATCTGGTCGGGCCGAGGTACTTCGGCTACGACCACGACCCGGTGCGGGTCTGGGGCGGCCGGGCGCGGACCGGAGGTGCCCGGTGAGCTGGACCCTGGGCCCGGACGACCTGCCCGACCTCGCCCGCGGCGCGGCCCTGCTCGGCACCGGCGGCGGCGGTGACCCGCACGTCGGGCGGCTGATGGTCGCCGAGGCGATGCGCCGCCACGGCCCGGTCACCGTGCTGGACCCGGACGAGGTGGCCGACGACGCGTTCGTCATCCCCACCGCGATGATGGGCGCCCCGACCGTGATGATCGAGAAGATCCCGCGCGGCGACGAGGCGGTGCTGTCACTGCGCGCGCTCGAACGGCACCTCGGCCGCACCGCGGACGCCACCATGCCGATCGAGTGCGGCGGCATCAACTCGATGATCCCGCTGGTGGTGGCCGCGACCACCGGGCTGCCGGTGGTGGACGCGGACGGCATGGGCCGGGCGTTCCCGGAGCTGCAGATGGAGACGTTCGGGGTGTACGGGGTATCCGGGTCGCCGATGGCGGTCAGCGGGGACCACGGCGAGCTGGTGCTGATCGACACCGGCACCGACAACAAGCGGATGGAGTGGCTGGCCCGCGGTGCCACCATCCGGATGGGCGGCGCGGCGCTGATCGCCGAGTACGCGATGACCGGCGCGGAGGTCAAGCGGACCGCCGTGCCGCGCACCCTGTCGCTCGGGATGACCGTCGGGCGGGCCATCCGCGAGGCCCGCGAGCAGCTGCGCGACCCGATCTCCGCGCTCGCCGAGGCACTGGCCCCGACGCTGTACGCGCACCTGCGGGTGTTGTTCGCCGGCAAGGTCGCGGACGTCGAACGGCGCACCGTGGACGGCTTCGCGAAGGGCCGCGCCCGGTTCACCTCGTTCGACGGCACCTCGACGCTGCGCACCGTGTTCCAGAACGAGAACCTGGTCGCCGAGGTGGACGGCCAGGTGCGGGCCATCGTGCCGGACCTGATCTGCGTGCTGGAAGCGGAGTCCGCAGAGCCGATCACCTCCGAGACGCTGCGCTACGGCCAGCGCGTCGTCGTGGTCGGCATCTCCACCCCCGCGCTGATGCGCACGCCGGAGGCGCTGGCCGTGTTCGGCCCCGCATGCTTCGGCCTGGACCAGCCCTTCGTACCCGTCGAGAGCAACACCCGTGAGTGGCGAGTGGGGCTATAAGCCAACTCAGCCCCACTCGCCACTCACGGGTTGCTCCCCGGCGCGTGGCCTGTGAGTGCGTCGCTCTAGCGACCATTGCCACTCACGAGCTGCACCACCCTTGCGGGTTGAACGATGGCGGCTGTACCTTCATGCGATGCCACTGAACATCTTGTTAAGTGGCATCGAAAGTGCGTTCAGTGGAGTCTGACAACCCATCCGGTTCCGACCGGGAACGCCTCGGCGCACGGATCCGCGCCTACCGGACGATGCGGAAGATTTCGCTGCGCTCGCTCGCCGAGTTCGCCGGGGCCAGCGCCAGCTTCATCAGCCAACTCGAACGGGGCCACACCAGCGCGAGCGTCGGCATGCTGCGGCGGATCGCCGGCTCGCTCGGGCTGACCATGGCCGACCTGTTCAGCGAGGACGCCGCGAGCGGACCTCGGGTACTGCACCGCGCCGACCGGCCGGAGCTGCCGGCGGGGCCCGGTGCCCGCAAGTTCCTGATCTCGCGGCAGCCGGTGCAGAACGTGGAGGTCTACTCCGGCCAGTTCGAACCGGGCTCCAGTACCGGCCCGGACCCGTACACGCACGGCGACGCACAGGAGTTCCTGCTGGTCCTGCACGGCCACGTCGTCCTCCGGCTGGGCGAACCGGGCCAGCAGGACGAACACCGACTCAGCGCCGGCGACAGCATCGAGTACCGCACGTCGAGCCCGCACCGACTGGACACCCACGGCAGTACCGCGGCCGAGGTGCTGTGGATCATCAGTCCACCCACCTCGGTCTGACCCTGATGACCCGGATGACCCCGATGTGGAGGCTGCTGTCACGTGATCCCGTACGCCCGCACTTCGACGGCGCTCGACGACGTCCCGCGCACCAGCGACTTCGTCAACGGCGACGTGTCCTTCTG
>DASYLM010000004.1:0-15277 GCA_036009565.1 Pseudonocardia sp.
ACCCCCATGCCGTAGTTGTCCCCGCCGATCCAGGTCCGGTAAGCCAGCGGCGAGTCGAAGACCCGGTCCAGGTTGATCACCGGGATGCCCGCTGCCATCGCCCGGCGGCCCAGCGCGGTGAGCTGGCTGCCGTCGTTGGGCAGGATCACCAGCGCGTCGACCTTCCTGTTGATCAGGGTCTCGACGGCGCCGATCTGCTGGGTGACGTCGTTGGTCGGGTTCACCGCCGCGAACGTGACGTCGGTGTACCGGCCGGCCTGGGCCTGCGCGTTCTTCGCGATGGCGGCGATCCAGCCGTGGTCGGCGGCCGGCGCGGAGAACCCGATGGTCACCGCGCGGCCGGGCGCCGCGTTGTCCCCGGCCGGGGGTGCGGAGCCCGCTCCCGGGCCGGCGGCCGGCGCCGCATTGCTGGTGCACGCGGTCAGCGCCGCCCCGGCGCCGACCCCGAGCGCGCCGGTCAGGAACCCCCGCCGCCGCATTCCGCTAGTGGTAATCACGGATCCTCCTTCGTCGGACCCCGCGAGTGGTATTGGTCGCTATAGCGACCAATACCACTCACGGGGTAGTGCGTTGCGCGCGGGACTGGAAGAGCACGGCGGCGACGATGATCGCGCCCTTGGCGATGTTCTGGACCTCGCTCGCCAGGTTGTTCAGGACGAACAGGTTGGTGATCGTGGTGAACACCAGCACCCCGAGGATCGAGCCGATCAGGGTGCCCCGCCCGCCGGACAGCAGGGTGCCACCGATGATCACCGCGGCGATCGCGTCCAGCTCGTAGAGGGTGCCGTGGGTGCTGGACCCGGTGGTGGTCAGCGACGTGATCATGACCGCCGCGATGCCGCAGCACAGCCCGGAGACCACGTAGAGCAGCACCGTGTGCCGCCGCACGTCGAGCCCGGCCAGCCGGGCGGCCTCCGGGTTGCCGCCGATGGCGAAGGTGCGGCGGCCGAACGTGGTGCGGTTGAGCAGTACCCACCCGAGGGCGACGACCAGTGCGAACAGGTAGACCAGCAGCGGGATGCCCAACCACCTGGTGCTCGCGATGGCGGCGATGCCGGGGTCGGTGACGATCTGGCTGCGCTTGCCGGAGATCTGCTCGGCCAGCCCCTGCGCGGAGATCAGCATCGCCAGGGTGACGATGAACGGGACGATCCGGCCGTAGGCGATGAGCACCCCGTTGACCAGCCCGGCGCCGGCGCCCACGGCCAGCGCGCAGATCACCATCACCACCGGCCCGTAGGACTGGGTGGCCACCGTGGTGGACCACACCGAGGCGAGCGCCATCACCTTGCCGACGGACAGGTCGATGCCGCCGCCGATGATCACCATGGTGACCCCGACGGTCAGTACCCCGATGATGGACGCCGAGGTCATGATGATCAGCAGGTTGGCCGTGGTGGCGAAGGTGTCGGCGGTGGCGACGCCGATCACGCAGAGCACGGCCAGCACGGCGACCAGGCCGAGGTTGCGCCCCACCCCGGAGTCCATGAGCCGGGCCAGGTCCGGTCGCCGCCGGCCCGGTGCGGCTCCCGTCGGCTCGGCTCCCGTCGGCTCGGCGGCCGTGCTCCCGTCGGCGGCGGCCAGTCGGCGTTCGGGGTCAGTCACGCTCATCCCGGCTCCCTTCCATCACGAGGTCCAGCACCCGGGCCTCGTCCAGCTCGCCGCCCGGTGCCCGGTGCACCACCCGCCCGTCCCGCAGCACCAGGACCCGGTCGGCCAGCCCGAGAACCTCGGGCACGTCGCTGGACACGAGTACGACGGCCACTCCCTGCGCGGCAAGCCGGCGGATCAGGGCGTAGATCTCGCCGCGGGCGCCGACGTCCACGCCCCGGGTCGGCTCGTCCAGCAGCAGCACCGAGCAGCCGGTGAGCAGCCAGCGGGCCAGTACGACCTTCTGCTGGTTGCCGCCGGAGAGGGTGCGCACCGGGCGCGACGGGTCGGCCGGGCGAACGTCGAGCTCGGCGGTGGCGGCGCGTACCGAGGCGTGCTCGGCGTCCGCCGCCATGAACCCGCCGCGCCCGAACCGGCTCAGCACCGGCAAGGACACGTTCCGGTACACCGGCTCGTCCAACAGCAGCGCCTGGCTCTTGCGCTCCTCGGGGCAGAGCCCGAGCCCGGCGCGCACCGCGGCGGGCACCGAACCGGGGCGCAGCGCGGCGCCGCGTACCCGCACCGAGCCGGCGCTGGCCCGGCGCCCGCCGTAGACGGTCTCCAGGATCTCCGAGCGCCCGGACCCGACCAACCCGGCCAGGCCGACGATCTCGCCGGCCCGCACGGTGAACGAGACGTCCGCGAACTCGCCGCGCCGACCCAGCCCGGACACCTCGAGCACCACCTCGCCGGTGGGCGCGGGCCCGCGCGGCGGCAGCGCGTACTCGACGGCCCGGCCGGTCATCAGGCGGATGACCTCGGCAGTCGGGGTGTCCCGGGCGGGCAGGTTGCGCGCCACGGTACGGCCGTCCTTGAGCACGGTGACCCGGTCGCCGATCCGGCGGATCTCCTCCAGCCGGTGCGAGATGTACACCACCGCGACGCCCGACCGGGTCAGCTCGCGGACCACCCGGAACAGGTTGTCCACCTCCTCGCTGTCCAGCACGGCGGACGGCTCGTCCATCACGATGAGCCGGGCGTCCCGGGACAGCGCGCGGGCCAGGCTGACCACCTGTTGGCCGGCCGCCGGCAGCCGGCCGACCTCCCGGCGCGGCGGGATCTCCGGGTGTCCGAGCCGGCGCAGCAGCGCCCGCGCGATGTGCTCGGCGCCGACCGGGCGGGTGAAACCGAGGCGGGCCGGCTCGTGGCCGAGCACCACGTTCTCCGCGACGCTGAGCCCGGGCACCAGGTCGAGCTCCTGGTGGATGGTGGCGATGCCGGCCCGGTCGGCGGCGTGCGGGGAGCCGAACGACACCCGCGCCCCGTCCCATTCCAGCTCACCGGCGTCCGGTTTGTGCGCCCCGGCCAGCACTTTGATCAGGGTGGACTTGCCGGCACCGTTCTGGCCGAGCAGGCAGTGCACCTCGCCGGCCGCGACATCCAGGTCGACCCCGTCCAGCGCGCGCACGCCGGGGAACTCCTTGACGATGCCGCGCATCCGCAACAGTGGCTCGGCGGAACTCGCTCTCGTCATGGCCCCACTCCGTTGTGCGCGTGCCGTTGTGCGCGTGCCGTTGTGCTTGTCGTGCGCAGAACGCCGGGTTTGAGTGTCGAAGGCCTGACCAGTGCCGTACAACGCCCGAATAACGTTGATTTCGGTCATTTTCCAGGTAAAACTCGACTCGCGCGCTCAGAGAGGAGCCCGGTGATCGAACCGTCCCCGCTGCCGCCGCTGCGGCTGAGCGCCCCGGCTCCGCCGGACAACACCACCCGGGTCGACGCCGCGGTGAAATGGACGGTCACGCTCAGCGCGCTGGCCAGGCTGGTCGCCTCCGGCGAAGCGGTGAGCAAGGCAGACCTGGTCTCCGCCGCCGGGCTGGCCCGCACCACGGTGAGCACCGGCGTGGACGAGCTGCTGGCGCACGGCGTCCTGGAGCTGGACGGGCTCCGGCCCACCGCCGGCCGCGGCCGCCCCGCCGACCGGCTCGCCCTCTGCCCCCGCGGCGGCTTCGTGCTGGTCGCCGACCTCGGCGCGCACGGCGCCCACCTCGCGGCCCTCGACCTGAGCCAGCGGCTGTACGCGCACACCCACGTGGACATCGACGTCGCCGACGGGCCGGACGCGGTACTCGATACGATCGAGTCACACCTGCTCACGCTGCGCGCCGGACTGCCGGGCGGTGCCCCGGTGCGGGCGGCGGTGATCGGGGTGCCCGGCCCGGTCGACGGGCGGCGCGGCGTGCCGGTGCGGCCACCGATCATGCCCGGCTGGCACGGCTACCCGGTGACCGCCCGCCTGCGCCGCCGCCTCGGCTGTCCGGTACTGCTGGAGAACGACGTCAACCTGCGTGCCCTCGGCGAGGCCCGTGCGCTGCCGGCCGACCAGGCGCCGCTGCTGTTCGTCAAGGTCGGCACCGGCATCGGCGGCGGGTTGATCACCCAGGCCGGCGAGCTGCACCACGGGGCGGACGGCGCGGCCGGCGACATCGGCCACATCCGGGTGCGCGGTGCACCGGACATCGCCTGCGTGTGCGGCAACGTGGGGTGCATCGAAGCGGTGGCGTCGGCGGCGGCGATCGCCATGCGGCTCGGGTCAGCGGTGCCCGGCGGCGGGATCGCCACGATCAACGACGTCCGGGCCATGGTGTCCCGGGGTGACGCGACCGCTGTCGGGCTGGTGCGGGAGGCGGCCGCGCTGATCGGCGAGGTGGTGGCCACCCTGGTGCACTTCTACAACCCGGCCAGGGTGACCATCGGTGGCTCGGTCGCCGCGGCCAGCGACGAGCTGTTGGCCGGCGTCCGCGCGGTCGTCTACCAGCGGGCACTGCCGCTGGCCACCCGGAACCTGGTGCTGGCCAACAGCGTGCTCGGCGAGTACGCCGGGGTGGCCGGCGCCACCGTGCTGGGTATCGAGCAGGTGCTCTCCGCCGACGGCATCGGCGTGCTGATGGCCCGCTAAGGCAACTAACGCAGCGGGACGAGGTCGTCGGCGTGCACCAGCTCGCGGCGGAACTCCGGCGGCAGGTCGCGGGTGCGGCGACCGATCAGGCCGGGCAGCTCGGCGGCGTCGAAGGCAACCACGCCCCGGGCCACGACCGTGCCGAGGGGGCCGACGAGGTCGACCACGTCGCCGGCCACGAAGTCGCCCCGCACACCGTGCACGCCGGCGGCCAGCAGCGAACGGCGGCGCTTCAGCACGGCGGCCACCGCGCCGTCGTCGAGGTCCAGCTGGCCCCGGACGTCGGCGGCGTGGCGCAGCCAGAACCGGCGGGCGGACAGCCGCTGGCCACCGGCGCGGAACGCGGTGCCCAGCTTGGGCCCGTCCGCCGAGGTGTCCAGGGCGAGCGCCGCGTCGTCCGCGGCGGCCAGCAGCACCGGGATACCGGCACTGGCCGCCATGGTGGCCGCCTCGATCTTGGTGGCCATGCCGCCCCGGCCGAGTCCGGACGCGCCGGGCTTGTTGACCTCCACCGCTTCCAGGTCGGCCAGATCGTCCACGTCAGGCAGCAGCGTCGAACCGGGCTTGCGGGGGTCGCCGTCGTAGAGCCCGTCCACATCGGAGAGCAGCACCAGCGCCTCCGCGCCGACCAGGTGCGCGACCAGCGCGGCGAGCCGGTCGTTGTCGCCCACCCGGATCTCATCGGTGGCCACCGTGTCGTTCTCGTTCACCACCGGCAGGGTGCGCAGCGAGAGCAGCCGGATCAGGGTGCGCTGGGCGTTGCGGTAGTGCGCCCGCCGGATCACGTCGTCGGCGGTGAGCAGCACCTGCCCGACGGTGACCCCGTGCCGGGCGAAGGAGGCTGCGTAGGCGTGCGCGAGCAACAGCTGCCCGACGCTGGCCGCCGCCTGCTGAGTGGCCAGGTCACGCGGCCGCCGGGACAGCCCGAGCGGGGCCAGCCCGGCCGCGATCGCCCCGGAGGAGACCAGGATGACCTGGGCCCCGGTCGCGCGGCGGGCCGCCAGCGCATCGACCAGCGCGTCCAGCCGGCCGTGGTCCAGGCCGCCGTCCAGGCTGGTCAGCGCCGACGAGCCGACCTTGACCACAAGCCGGGCGGCCGCCGCGACCTGGGCCCGGGTGCTCACCGGTCCGGCTCCGCGCCCGAGCCCTCCAGCGAGTCCGCGAACTCGTCGTCCGCCACGTCGTCGAAGTCGAGGTGGGCGCGCCGGGCCAGCTTGGCCGACTTGCGCTCCGCGGCTCTGGGCCGGGTGGAGCGCGCCAGCCGCGGGTCGGTGCCGCGGTTGCCCATCGCCACGATCGCGCCGGACGGGGTGGACGGCTCCCAGTCGAAGGTGACCCCACCGATGGTCACCTCGGCGCCGGACACCGCGCCGGCCTTGGCCAGCGCATCCTCCACCCCGAGCTTGGCCAGCCGGTCGGCCAGGTAACCGACCGCCTCGTCGTTGTCGAACTGGGTCTGCCGGACCCACCGCTCGGGCCGCTCGCCACGCACCACGAAGGCGCCGTCGTACTCCGGGTCGACCTCCACGGTGAAGCCGATCTCACCGACGGCGTGCGGGCGCAGCACCAGCCGGGTCGGCTCGGGCGGCGGCAGCGCGGCCCGGTACCTGGCCACCTCGCGCGCCATCAGGAAGGTCAGCTCCCGCAGGCCCGCGTGGGTCGCGGTGGAGATCGACACCACCGGCCAGCCCTGCTCGGCCAGCTCCTCGGTGACGAACTCGGCGAGCTCGGCGGCCTCCGGCACGTCGATCTTGTTCAGCGCGATGATCCGGGGTCGTCCGGCCAGCTCACCACCGAGGCCGGGGATGTAGCGGGCCAGCTCGGACTCCAGGGCGGCCAGATCGGAGACCGGGTCGCGGCCCGGCTCGATGGTCGCGCAGTCGATCACGTGGACGAGTACCGCGCAGCGCTCGATGTGCCGCAGGAACTCCAGCCCGAGCCCACGCCCCTCGGCCGCGCCGGGGATCAACCCGGGCACGTCGGCCACGGTGAAGGTGCTCTCCCCCGCGCTGACCACGCCGAGCTGGGGCACCAGCGTGGTGAACGGGTAGTCGGCGATCTTCGGCCGGGCCTGGGACATCGCCGCGACCAGGGACGACTTGCCCGCGGACGGGAAGCCGATCAGTCCGACGTCGGCGAGCGAGCGCAGCTCGAGCACCACATCGCGCTCCTCGCCCGGCTCGCCGAGCAGCGCGAACCCGGGCGCCCGTCGCGCCGTCGAGGACAGTGCGGCGTTGCCCAGCCCGCCGCGGCCGCCGGCGGCCACCACGAAGCGGGTGCCGGCGCCGACCAGGTCGGCCAGCTGCTCGCCCTTGTCGTCGAGCACCACGGTGCCGTCCGGGACGGAGAGCACCAGATCCTCGCCGACCGCGCCGTTGCGCATGTCGCCCTGGCCCTGCTTGCCGTTGCGGGCCTTGGCCTGGCGGCGGTGGTGGAAGTCGAGCAGGGTGTGCATGCCGGGGTCGACGACCAGCACGATGTCGCCGCCGCGGCCACCGTTGCCGCCGTCCGGGCCACCGAGCGGCTTGAACTTCTCCCGATGCACGGAAGCACAACCGTTGCCGCCGTTGCCAGCGATCACCCGCAGATCGCTGCGGTCGACAAACCGGGACATCGGGCTAGCAACTCCTCAGAAACAGGTGACACAGCAAGAGGGGCGGGCCGGAGATCCCCGGACCCGCCCCTCGAGCAGACGTTGTGCGGTGCGGGCCTATTCCCCGACCGGCACGATGTTCACGGTCTTGCGACCGCGCTTGCTGCCGAATGCAACCGCGCCGGCAATCAGGGCGAACAGCGTGTCGTCGCCACCGCGACCGACACCCTCGCCCGGGTGGAACTTGGTGCCACGCTGGCGGATCAGGATCTCGCCGGCGCTGACGTTCTGTCCGCCGAAGCGCTTGACTCCCAGCCGCTGGGCGTTTGAATCACGCCCGTTGCGGGAGCTGGAGGCGCCCTTCTTGTGTGCCATATCTTTCTCGCCTCCTTCAGCTACTTCGAGATTCCGGTGACCTCGACGCGGGTCAGCTTCTGACGGTGACCCTGCCGCTTGTGGTACCCGGTCTTGTTCTTGAACTTGTGGATCCGAATCTTCGGACCCTTGGTCTGCTCGACTACCTTGCCGGTGACCGAGTAAGCGGCCAGTGCGGTGGCGTCGGTGGTCAGCTCAGCGCCGTCGACTACCAGCAACGCGGGCAGGCTGACTTCAGCGCCCAGGTCTGCTTTGAGCTTCTCTACGGTGAGCACGTCACCGACCGCGACCTTGTACTGCTTGCCGCCGGTTTTTACGATCGCGTACATCGTTGACGCACGACTCCTATGACAATTCGTGGGGCTCACGGTGACACGTACTCAGGGCTTGACCCTGGGCGGTCTACCGCCTGCGTCAGCACCCGCTGACGCGGCTGTCGATAACCCAGAGTACGGGCCGCTGTCGGAGAGGGTCAAACCGGGTCCGGGCTGCCCTGCTCCCCTGCTGGTGGGCCGGCCGGCCGGGAGGCCACCCGGCGACGACGGCGGGCCGGCCTCGCGGGCCGGTCAGACGTCGCGCCGACCGAGACCGGCTCCCAGTCGTCCGAGAGAACGTGCTGGTCAGCACGCTCGGCATCGGTCGAGATCGAGTTCGGGTCCATCGCCGACGAGGCGTCGTCCGGCACCAGCGACGGCTCCGTCGGCAGTTCGATCCCACCGGACGGTCGCCGGGTAGCGTCGGACGGCCGCTCGGTGATCTCCGACACGGTCTCGGCCGGTGCTCCGGCGGTCTGTCGACCTGCCGCCGGCTCCTCGGTCCGCTGGACCGTCCCCGGTGCCTGCTCGGTGACCTCGGCGGCCGGCTCGGCCTCGTGCTTCGGTGCGCTCGGCACCGGTCGGCCGTTGGGCACCACCGGCCCCGAAGAGGACCCCGGAGAGGACCCCGAAGTGGACTCGGCAGACGCCGCCCGGCGATCGTGGCCGTTGGGCACCTCGGACGGGGCGTTCCCACCCTGGCCCCCGGTCTGGGCGCCGGACTGGGCACCGGACTGGGCAGCGGAGCCGCGGTTGCGCCGGCCACCCTGGCCGTTGTTGCCGCCGTTGTTGCCGCCGTTGTTGCCGTTGCCGCCGTCGCCCTGGTCGCTGGACCGGCTGTCGCCACCCCGGCTGTCGCCGGACCGGTTGTCGCCACCCCGGCCGCGCCGGCGCCCGGCGGTGCCGGAGCTCTGCTGGCCCTGGTCGCTCTTGGGCTCGACCGGGTCGGTGGAAACCACCACGCCCCGGCCCCGGCAGTGCTCGCACGGCGCGGAGAACGCCTCGAGCAGGCCGACTCCGACCCGCTTTCGCGTCATCTGCACCAGGCCGAGCGAGGTGACCTCGGCGACCTGGTGGCGGGTGCGGTCCCGACCCAGGCACTCGGTCAGCCTGCGCAGCACCAGGTCCCGGTTCGACTCGAGCACCATGTCGATGAAGTCGATCACGATGATGCCGCCGATGTCGCGCAACCGCAGCTGCCGCACGATCTCCTCGGCGGCCTCCAGGTTGTTGCGGGTGACGGTCTCCTCGAGGTTGCCCCCGGAGCCGGTGAACTTGCCGGTGTTCACGTCGACGACGGTCATCGCCTCGGTGCGGTCGATCACCAGCGTGCCGCCGGAGGGCAGCCAGACCTTGCGGTCCAGCGCCTTCGTCAGCTGCTCATCGATCCGGTACTCCACGAAGGCGTCGGAGTTCCCGACGTGCCGGTACAGGCGCTCGGTGAGCTCGGGAGCCACGTGGCTGACGTAGGCGTGCAGCGTGTCCCAGGCGTCGTCACCCTGCACGACCAGCTTGGCGAAGTCCTCGTTGAACTGGTCCCGGACGACCTTGATCATCAGGTCCGGCTCTTCGTAGAGCAGCTCCGGCGGCTTCGACTTGCCGGCGCCCTTGATGGCGGCGTCGGACTTGGTCTTCACGACGTCCCACTGGGCCTGCAGGCGGCGTACGTCCCGCTCCAGCGCCTCCTGGCTGACGCCCTCGGACGCGGTGCGGATGATCACCCCGGCGTCGTCCGGGACGATCTCCTTGAGCAGGTCCTTGAGCCGGCGGCGCTCGGTGTCGGGCAGCTTGCGGCTGATCCCGTGGGTGCCGCCGGACGGCACGTAGACCACGAACCGGCCGGGCAGGCTGATCTGGGTGGTCAGCCGGGCGCCCTTGTGACCGATCGGGTCCTTGGTGACCTGCACCAGCAGGCTGTCACCGCTGGACAGCGCCTGCTCGATGCGGCGCGCCTTGCCCGCGAGACCGGCCGCGTCCCAGTCCACCTCGCCGGCGTAGAGCACCGCGTTGCGGCCGCGCCCGATGTCGACGAAGGCGGCCTCCATGCTGGGCAGCACGTTCTGCACCCGGCCGAGGTACACGTTGCCGACCAGGGAGGACCCGCCGGAACTGGTGACGAAGTGCTCGACGAGCACACCGTCCTCGAGCACCCCGATCTCGGAGCGCTCGCCGTGCTGGCGAACCACCATGGTCCGGTCCACGGACTCCCGGCGAGCCAGGAACTCGGACTCGGAGAGCACCGGGGCGCGGCGCCGACCGGCGTCGCGGCCGTCCCGGCGGCGCTGCCGCTTGGCTTCCAGCCGGGTGGAACCCCGGACTCCCTGGATGTGCTCGTCGCCGCTCTCGGAGCGGGGCGGCCTGGTCTCCCGGACCCGGGTGACCGTGTTCGGCGGGTCCTCGGTGTCGCTGTCACCGCCGCTGTCCGCCGACGGGTCCCTGCGGCGCCGCCGGCGACGGCGCCGCCGCGAGCTGCCACCGGGCTCGTCCGAGGAGTCCTCGTCGTCCCCCTCGTCACCGCTGTCGCTGTTGTCGCCGTCGTCGCCGCGGTCCTGCTCGGCTTCCCCGTCGGACCTGTGATCCTCAGCCCGATCGGAATCCGCCCGGTCCTGCTCGGACCTGCCGTCGGACCTCTCGTCGCCGTCCGCGCGCTCGTCGTCCTCGGAGTCGGAATCGGAGTCGGCGGCGTCGGCGGCGTCATCTTCGGAACCCTTGCCCCGGCCACGGCCACGGCGACCACGGCGGCGGCGGCGCTTCGTGTCGGCGGACTCGTCGGAGCCGTCGGCCGACTCACCCTCGTCGCTGTCGTCGGCGTCCTCGGTGTCGTCCTGGGCGCTGGTCCGGCTCACCGGCGCCGGCGCGGGGGTGGGAGCGACCCGGGCGCGGCTGGGCGGCTCCGGCGGCAGGAACATCGGGCTCGGCGCGGCGAACAGCGGCAGCGCGCCACCCGGCCCGTCCGGTCCGGCGCCACCGCCCTCGGGCTCGGGGTTGCTCCAGGAGAGCACGGCCGCCACCGGGCCCGGCGACCCGGCCGGCTCCGGCTCGGCGGACAGCTCAGCCGCCGGCTCGGCGCCGGCCGAGCTGTCGGCGCTGTCCGAGGTGTCGGCGCTGTCCGAGGTGTCGGCGCTGTTCCTCGATGCCAGTGACTCGATCACCCGCAGCGCGGTCGCCCGGTCGATGCTGGACTGCGCGCCCTTGGCGGGCGCGCCCAGGTCGTCCAGGGCATCGAGCACCTGGCGGCTGGTCACCTCTATCAGCTTGGCCAACGCGTGCACCCTGAGTCGCTCCGGCAACTCCGGTGATGCGGATACGTTGCTGAGCCCGCCGGCCTGGCCGGCGGGCACGTCGATATCTGACATGCAGCTCCTTCGCCCCCGGGCGCCCTCAACAGAAGGCGGCCGCTCAGGGGCCTAGCTTTGTCTGCCTCCCCCGACGTTCGAGGGGACAGCAATCCTGTGACCACGAAACAACTCAGGCGTCGAGAGCGTCACCCGCACCTGCGTCGGACCCACCAGCAACGACGAGCTGATCGCCCACCGCCGGCACGCGTCGCGTACCGGACCCGCCCGGCTCCGTCGGGGTGGTCACCCCACGGTGTCGAACGGATCGGCCAAGCGGCCTCGGTCGTCGAGCAGACCCTGAGCCAGCCGGATCGCCATTGCAGGAACCGGCGGCCGTAAGCCCGCGACGACCAGAAGAGCGCCCAACACGTCGTCGGGTCGGACGGCAGGTGTCGTCTGCCGTACGACCGCCGTCATTATCGCACAGGCCGGGCCAGTCGTACGCGTCGAAGGACCCGGAGCTTGATCATCACCCTCTGGTGGCGGCGTCGGAGCCCCGTTGACCACCTGGATGTCCGCCACCGCCGCCCGCACGTCAACCGGTTTCGGGCCGTTCTTCGTGGAGCGCTCGACGATGACCGATTCCTCCGCCAGGAACGCGGTCACGGCGGCCCGCAGAGCCTCCGGCCGCACCTGGGGCAGCTCGATCCGCCACTGGCTGGCGTTGATCAGCTCGGCCAGCGCGGGTCCGCCCGGGACGGTCCGCACGGCGGCGAGGATGTCCAGGCCGACCGGCAGTGCCTCGTCCAGGTCGGCGGCCATCCGCTCGGGCGGCGCCGACGTGGTCAGCCCGATCTCCAGGTACTCCGCCTCACTGGCCGTGCCGGTGGGCGCCGCGCCGACCCAGGACAGCCGGGGATGCGGGCTGAACCCGTGCGAGCGCGCCACCGGCAGCCCGGCCCGGCGGACCGCCCGCTCGAAAGCCCGCGCCACGTCCCGGTGCGAGCTGAAGCGCAGCCGGCCGCGCTTGGCGAACCGCACCCTGACCTTGCACAGGGTCGGCGGGGCCGGGTTCGGCGCCACCCCCTTGCCCGCCATCAGGCCGACCCCTCCGGCAGTGCGGCCTCGGCCGGCACCGCGTTCGGCAACAACATCAGCATCCCTTCACCGGTCGGGGCGAACCCGTACCGCAGGTAGAACGGCGCGCTGCTGGGCGTCGGCCGCAGCACGAGCCGTTGGTATCGGCGCGCCCTGGCATGCTCCACGGCGGCGGTGAGCAGCGCACCGGCCACCCCCCGGTCGGAGTAGGAGGCCACCACGAACGCGTTGCCCACGTACCCCCACCGCCCGGGGCGGGCACCGGGGCGCGGCATGTTGCCGATCTCGACCACGTTCAGCGAGCCCACCGCGGTGTAGCCGCTGCGGTCGGTGCCGGCCTCGGCCAGCCAGAACGTCCGGCGCGGCAGCTCGGAACGCCACCACGCGGCGAAGGACCGGTCGAAGTTGTCGTCCTCCACCGGCCCGCCGGTGCGCTCGGCGGTCCACGCCCGGCGCAACCGGGTCAACGCGGGCAGGTCGCGGTCATCGGCCACCCGCACGCTCACCGGCGGGGCATGATCAACCACCGGTGACCGTGACGGGCGTGATCGGGATCAGCACCGTCCCGCTGGGCCCGACCTGGATGTCGGTCCCGGTGGCCGGGCACACCCCGCAGTCGAAGCACGGTGTCCAGCGGCAGTCGTCCTGCTCCCGGGAGCCCAGTGCGTCCTGCCAGTCGTCCCAGAGCCAGTCCGGGTCCAGCCCGGAGTCCAGGTGTGTCCAGGGCAGCACCTCGTCCTGGAGGCGCTCGCGGGTGGTGAACCAGGGCAGGTCGACGCCGAGTGGCTCCAGCTCCGCGGCGGCGGAGTCGACCCAGCGCTGGTAGTCGAAGTGCTCGGTCCAGCCGTCGAACCGGCCGCCGTCCCGCCAGACCCGCTCGATCACCCGGCCGACCCGGCGGTCGCCCCGGGAGAGCAGCCCCTCGATCAGCGAGGGCTTGCCGTCGTGGTAGCGCATCCCGATGTTGCGCGCGCTCCGGCCGGCGACCCGGTTCACCTCGAGGCGCAGCTTGCGCAGCCGGTCGTCGATGGTGTCCGGGTCGCACTGCGCGGCCCACTGGAACGGGGTGTGCGGCTTGGGCACGAAACCGCCGATGGAGATGGTGCAGCGCACGTCGTTGTGCCCGCTGGCCTCCCGGCCGGCCTTGATCACCCGGTGCGCCATGCCGGCGATCTCGAGCACGTCCTCGTCGGTCTCGGTGGGCAGCCCGCACATGAAGTACAGCTTCACCTGCCGCCAGCCCTGCGCGAAGGCGGCGCTCACGGTGCGGATCAGGTCTTCCTCCGAGACCATCTTGTTGATCACCCGCCGGATCCGCTCGGAGCCCCCCTCCGGTGCGAAGGTCAGCCCGGACCGGCGCCCGTTGCGGGAGATCTCGTTGGCCAGGTCGATGTTGAACGCGTCCACCCGGGTGGACGGCAGGCTCAGCGTGGTGTTGGTGCCCTCGTAGCGGTCGGCCAGGCCCTTGGTGATCTCGGCGATCTCGGAATGGTCGGCGCTGGAGAGCGACAGCAGGCCGACCTCGTTGAACCCGCTGGCATTGAGGCCGCGCTCGACCATCTCGCCGATGCCGGCCAGCGACCGCTCCCGGACCGGGCGGGTGATCATGCCGGCCTGGCAGAACCGGCAACCCCGCGTGCAGCCCCGGAAGATCTCCACGCTCATCCGCTCGTGCACCGTCTCGGCCAGCGGCACCAGCGGCTGCTTGGGGTAGGGCCACTCGTCGAGGTCGGTGGTGGTGCGCTTGGTGACCCGCTTCGGGGCCCTCGGGTCGTTCGGGGTGACCGCCTCGATGCCCCCGTCCGGGCGGTAGGTGACGTCGTAGAGGCTCGGCACGTACACGCCTTCGGTCTCGGCCAGCCGCCGCAGCACCTCCGCGCGGCCGATCCGGCTCTGCGTACCCCGGCGCATCACCTCGGTGATGTCCAGCACGACCTGTTCGCCGTCGCCGAGCGCCGCCGCGTCGATGAAGTCGGCGATGGGCTCCGGGTTGAACGCGGCGTGCCCGCCGGCAAGCACGATGGGGTGCTCGTCGGTCCGGTCGGCGGCGCGCAGCGGAATGCCGGCGAGGTCGAGCGCGGTGAGCAGGTTGGTGTAGCCCAGCTCCGTGGAGAAGCTCACGCCGAGCACGTCGAAGGCCCCGAGCGGCCGGTGGCTGTCCACGCTGAAGTGCGGCACGCCGTGCTCGCGCATCAACGCCTCGAGGTCCGGCCACACCGCGTAGGCCCGCTCGGCGAGCACGTCCGGCTGCTCGTTGAGGAGCTCGTAGAGGATCATGACGCCCTGGTTGGGCAGGCCCACCTCGTACGCATCCGGGTACATCAGCGCCCAGTGCACGGCGGCCCCGTCCCAGTCCTTGACGGTGCTGTTGAGCTCGCCGCCGATGTACTGGACGGGTTTGGACACCCGCGGCAGGAGCAACTCCAGCGCCGGAAAGACCGATTCCACACTCACGCCGCACCAGGGTAGACCGGTCCGCCAGGATGGCGTGCGTGGAGTTAGTTGTGGACGCGGCCAACGTCGTCGGCTCACGGCCGGACGGCTGGTGGCGCGACCGGCCCGGAGCAGCCGCGCGACTCGTCTCCGCGCTGGCGGCGGCACTGCGCTCCGGCGCGCTGACCGGCCCTGTCGTCGTCGTACTGGAGGGCGCGGCGCGGGCCGGCGCCCCTGTCGGAGAGGTCCCGGTAACTGGGGCCGATGCAGCCGACGGAGAAGAGCCGGCGGCCGACAGACCGGCGACCGGGTCGGCGGCCGGCGGGCCGGCGGCGGGCAGACCGGTGACCGGGTCGGCGGCCGGCGGACCGGCGGCGGGCAGACCGGTGACCGCTTCGTCGGCCGGCGGGCCGGCGGCCGAAACGACGGAAGCCCCGGCCGACAGGGCGGAGCCTCGGACGGCCGATGACGGGTCGACGCTGCGGGTGGTGCACGCAAGCCGGGACGGCGACTCGGCGATCGTTGACGAGATCACCACACTGGTCGCCGCCGGCGGCTCACCCACGGTGATAACCGCCGACCGAGCGCTACGCGACCAGGTGCTGGCCGCCGGCGGCGCCGTGGTGGGCCCCTCCTG
>DASYLM010000005.1:0-3306 GCA_036009565.1 Pseudonocardia sp.
GTGGACGGCGAGATCACCATCGTCACGCTGGGCCGCATCGCCTGAGCAGTCCCGACCGGACCTGGGCCGCCCTGGCCGAGACCGGCCGGGCGGCTCGCCGCTCAGAGACCGAACCGCTCAGAGACCGTGGCGGTCCAGCCAGTCCGAGACCTGCTCGCGCATCTGGGGCGCGGTGCGTTCCAGGGTCAGCGCGTGGCCGGTGTTGGGCAGGAAGATGTCGCTGACGTCGTTGCTGCCGGCCGCTGCCACCGCACCGATGAGCCGCGTTGCCCAGTTGCGCATGCCAACCCCCGTGCTCACTCAGCGCACACAAACGTGCATCCGCAGTGAGAAACGAGAGGTCGAGGGCCCCGGGTACGACTACCCGAAGTCGCGTCCCCGTCCGAGTGAACGGTCAGGCTGAACGGTCAGGCTGAACGGTCAGGCTGAACGGTCAGGCGAAGACCGCACCCGCTGTCAAGCCGGCCGCCAGGAACACCAGCACCAGGGTGACCCGGACGTGTGCCGACCACCCGGCGGGGATCGCATCGCGAGAGCACTGGCGGCCGAACCGGTGAGCACGCCAGAAAGCGAGCTGGTCGGCGAACGTCAGCTGTCCGTGCCGGCGCGCATGGCGACGGACCGCTCGGTTACTCGGGCCGCCCAGATAGGCGGCCACCACTGGCTGATACTCGGCAAGCCCCAACGAATTCCCGTACATGATGCTCTGAACCTAAGGTGCGGTAGCCCGTCACCCAGACACCCACATGGATGAAAGGCCGTCGAATTGCTCACAATTCGCCCCTTAGCGTTACCGCCAGCACGCCGCACAGACACCCACAAACACCCATCCATGGCCCAAGTAGGTGACCACAAACCACGCACTGCAACTTCTACCTGGGCGCTCATACAGCCCGGGTAGTGCCCGCACAGCGGCCCAGGCCGCTGTGTCGAGCCCGACGGGCTGTGTGTGCGACGAACCGAGGGCGGACACTGAGATCGGGCCGTTGAGAGGACTTGGATGGAAGGCGTGCCGCTCTGGCAGACCCTCCTCGGCGTTGCCGGGATGTTGGTCTGGGCGGTGCTCTGCGGCGTCCCGGCGCTGGCGATCTACAGCCTGGCGGCCCGGACGCGCAGCGGCGTGCTGAGCTGGGTGGTGCTGATCGTGCTGCTGCTGGTCTGGTTGCCGCTGGTCACCGTGCTGTGCCTGTGGGCGGTGGCCAGCCTGATCGGCTGGCAGCTCACCTGAGCCGGGCCGCCACCCAGGGACGCGAGACGCTCACTGGGCCGCCGGGGCGACCGGCTCCACCGCGCGCGGTCTACCGATCATGAACGATGGCAGCCCGTGCCGTTCGTTGGCGAGGCCGCGCTGGTCCAGCCCGGTGGCCACGATCCCGAGCAGCGTGAAGATGAGGTCGCCGGTACCGCGCAGCTGAAGGTGCGGGTCGATCAACGTCAGCACCAGCAGGAACCGCCACACGATGTCCAGCGACGAGGCCGCCGCACCGAACGGACCGGGGTGGCCCAGCGCGGGTTTCACCGAGCGCAGCGTGCGCACCGAGAGCCAGATGAAGGCGGCCAGCAGCGGGATGCCGCCGACCCACAGGAAGTACAGCACCCCGGACTCCAGGTAGATCACCTCACGCCAGCGCTCCGGGGCCTGGAGCACCTCGTTCGGCGACACCCCGATCAGCGTGGTGACCCAGTTGAAGTGCGGTAGGTACATGTGGGCCAGGTTGTCCAAGCGGCCCTGCTCGGGCTCCGGCAGGAACGAGCCGTTCTCCCCGATGCCCGATAGTCGCCCGACGAAGGCCGGGAAGCCGATCACCAGTGCGACCAGCGCCAGCGGGGCGAACCGCCTGGCCTGCCGGCGCAGGTCCGGGAAGCGCCAGGCCAGCAGCGCGAACGCGACCGCGGTGGCGATCCAGGTGGAGAACTGGCCGGCGGCCAGCACCCCGGTACTCAGCACCATGGCCAGGATCAGCCGCTCGCGCCTGCCGAGCAGGCCCCGGGCACCGCAGCAGAGCACCAGGACCAGTGAGATGATGATCACGTCGCCGGTCGCGATCGGCGACCCCAGGGTGGCGCTGCCGCGCTCACTGAGGTCCTGCGTGTCCGCCGCGTCGGCGCCGCTGTTCCAGAAGGTGTCCAGCAGTGCGAGGGCCGGCCCGAACTTGAGTGTCTGCAGCACCGCGATGAGCGCCACCGCCGCGCCCGGCCAGACGATGAAGCGGATGGTGCGCATGATCCGCTGCTCGGTGGTGACCGTGTACCGGACCAGGAAGTAGATGCCGACCAGCTTGGCCATCGGCAGCGTGCCGGCCAGCTCGTCCGACGCCGGGATCAGGCCGCGCAGGGTCAGCGAGGCCAGCGGCCACACCGTCGAGGCGAGCAGGAAGACCGCGAGGGGAACGTCGATCAGCGGGTAGAACCGGGGCCGGATCGCGTCGCCGCGCACGTACCGCAGATAGGCGCCGAGCACCGCCCCGGCCACCACCACGGCCAGCAGGCCCTCGTTGGGCCGGACCAGTGGCAGCAGGGTGTCCCGGTCGATGCCGGCGATGATCGGCAGCGTGATCAGGTAGGCATAGGTGGCGAAGATCGGGTACAGCGCCGAGGTGACCAGCAGCACGATCGCGAAGGCGCCGCCGACGAAGCCGTAGGCGGCGGACGGGCCGTACGCGGCGGCGAGCAGCGAGGCGGCCACGGTGGCCATCACGGCGAGCGCGATGATCCGCCGGGTGCCGCGGTCCCTACCGTCGCCGATCGGGTCCGGGGCCTGCGCGGATGAGTCCTGGCGAGCCAGTGTCCGGGTCATCGCCGACCCTCCCGCGACGGGTCGGCGCACCGCTCCCGCCCGGCACGGCCGAGCCGCCGATCAGCCGGAGAACACAGAGTGCGCACCACGCAACGCTACTGGCGCGTTTCTGGTACAACTCTCAGCTTGGTCAGTACGGTGGCCGGTAACCGCAGCTCAGCGGGCGTGTCGGCCAGGCCCGGCCCGGGCCCGGCGCGCTGCGGCGCCAGGCGGCTTATAGGGCTCACAGGCCGGTGCGGCACGATCGACTCAAGAACAACGGCGCCCGCACGGTGCCGCGCAGCGGGTTGGTCTGGATGGAGTCGGCGTGAGCAACCAACGCGATCCTCGACAGGAGGGTCGTCCGGTCCCGGCGTCGCCGCGCTGGCGAAACGAGGCGACGCCGGGTGCCGGGCGTGCGCCGCGCCGTCCCGCACCTCCCCCGCCGCCGCCCGGATCCGACCCCGACTTACTCACCCACGGCGGTCCCCCGCCACCCGGCGCACGGTCGGTGGGTGGGCTGTCCCGCG
>DASYLM010000006.1:0-7863 GCA_036009565.1 Pseudonocardia sp.
ATGACTTGAACCCGCCGAACGGCACGCTGGGCGCCACAACCCGGTAGGCGTTGATCCACACCGAGCCCGCCTTGATCTTGGCCGCGACCCGGTGCGCACGGTGCACATCCTTGGTCCAGACCGCGCCGGCCAGCCCGTACGGGGTGTCGTTGGCCAGCTTGATCGCCTCGTCCTCCTCGGTGAAGGTGAGCGCGGCGAGGACCGGGCCGAACACCTCCTCGCGCACCACGGTGGACTCGGCGGTGACCCCGGTGAGCACGGTGGGCTGCACGAACAGCCCGCCCAGGCCGGACTCGGCGGCGCCGCCGTACGCCACGGTGGCCCCCTCGGACTTCGCCTTGTCCAGGTAGCCGAGCACCTTCTCGTACTGGGGCCGGTTGGCCACCGGCCCCATCTCGGTGTCCGCGTCGTTCGGGTCGCCCAGCTTGATCCGCGACGCCCGCTCCGCGATCAACCGGATCAGCTCGTCGTGCACGTCGGCGTGCACGATCAGCCGGGATCCCGCCATGCAGGTCTGCCCGGTCGCGGCGAACACCCCGGCGATGATCCCGTTCGCGGCGGCGGCCAGATCGGCGTCCGGGAACACCACCTGCGGCGACTTCCCGCCCAGTTCCAGGGTGACCTTGTTGATGTTCTCGCCGGCCGCTTTGGCCACCGCCCGGCCGGTCGCGGTGGACCCGGTGAACGCCACCTTGTCCACCCCGGGGTGCCCGGCCAGGCGCGCGCCGGTCTCCCGGGACAGCCCGGACACCACGTTGACCACACCGGCCGGGAAGCCGGCCCGGTCGAACAGTTCGGCGAAGCCCAACGACGACACCGGTGAGTGCTCCGAGGGCTTCACCACGACAGTGCAGCCGGCGGCCAGTGCGGGGGCCAGCTTCCAGGTCATCAGCAGCAGCGGCGAGTTCCACGGGGTGATCGCAGCGACCACTCCCACCGGCTCGCGGCGGGTGTAGACGAGGTAGTTCGGGTTCGGCGACGGGATCTGCCGGCCCTCGATCTTGTCGGCCAGCCCGGCGTAATAGTGGTACCAGCCGCCCAGGGCGTTGAGCTGGCCGATCATCTCCCGGTACAGCTTGCCCGAGTCGTTGACCTCCAGCCGGGCCAGCCGCTCGGCGTTCTGCGTCACCAGGTCGCCGAGGCGGCGCAGCAGCGCGGCCCTGGCGAACCCCGTCATGGCGCCCCACTCGCCGTCCAGCGCCGCGCGGGCCGCCGCGACCGCCGCGTCGATGTCCTCCGGGCCGCCGTCGGGCACCTGCGCCCACGGCTCGCCGGTGTACGGGTTCTGCGACTCGAACGTCTTGCCCGAGAGCGCGTCGACCGGCTTGCCACCGATGACCATCTGGAATCGTTCGAGCTGCTCCGCCATCTGCTGCGTCCTCCTCGACATCGTCCCCTGCTCCCCACCGAACCTAGGAGCACACCGCCCTCGGGACCAGCCGAGTTCAGCATCGAGACAGCCGCTGCCCTCGGAGACGGTCCGGCGAAGTACCGGCTGACCCACCGGGCCGGCGCGCCGGCGTCCGCTCAGCCGCGGCGCAGGGTGGTGACGAAGCTGAACCGGTCCCCCCGGAACAGCGAGCGGACCCGTTCGATCGGCCGCCCGGCGGCGTCGCGGGAGACCCGGTTGAGCAGCAGCATCGGCGCGGCCGGGTTGGTCTCCAGCAGCATCGCCTCCCGGGGCGCCGCGAGCACGGTCTCAATGCGCTCGGTGGCGGTCTCGAACTCCACACCGGTCGAGCGCAGGTAGGCGTACAGCGAGGTCGCCGGGTCGAACTCGGCGAGCAGCCGGGGAAAGCGCGCCAGCGGCAGCCGGGTGTCCTCGAGGCCGACCGGGTGCCCGTCGGCCAGCAGCACCCGCTCCAGGACGATCACCTCGTCGGCCTCGGCAATGCCCAGCTCGGCGGCCAGCTCGGCGGACGCCGGCAGCCGGTCGGCGTGCACCAGCCGCCGGCCAGGTTGCCGGCCCTGCTCGTGCAGTCCCTCGGTGTAGGAGCCGAGCACGAGCTGCTGGACGATCTTCGGCCCGGCGACGACCGTGCCCCGGCCGTGGCGGCGCAGCCGCCCGGCGACCAGCAGCTCCTGCACGGCCTGCCGAACCGTCACCCGGGAGACCGCGAAGTGCTGGGCGAGCTCGCGCTCGGTCGGGATGGCGGCACCCTCGCCCAGCTCCTCGAGCAGCTGGGTGAGGTGGTCGGCCACCGCCCGGTACTTCGGCTCGCGGATCTCCGTGCTGCTCATGCCCCTGCTCCCCGGGGCTGACCGTGCCGGCCCCGGGCCCGCTGCTCGGCCACCCGGCGGACCGCGTCCAGCGCCCAGTGCAGCCCGGGTACCGGCGCGGCGGGGTCCTTGGCCTCGTCGTCACAGCGGCCCCCGACTCTGGGCCCGACATGCCCACCAACCACGTCGGTCACTATACGCGATATTGGTCTAGACCAGATCTTCGGCGCGTCGACCGGACACCCGACGGGGCGGCCGCGCTTGACCTGGTGCGCTCCAGCTCTCAGGGTCGGAACCCTAGGCTCGAGGAAACGACAGAGGAGCGTTCCAGATGATTTCCCGCACCGCCCTCGGCTCGTCCGGCCTCACGGTCAGCGCCATGGGCCTGGGCTGCATGGGCATGAGCGAGAACTACGGCGCCACCGACTGGGACACCTCGCTCGCGACGCTGGACCGGGCGCTCCAGCTCGGCATCACCTTCCTCGACACCGCCGACGTGTACGGCACCGGCCACAACGAGGTACTCGTCGGGCGGGCCATCCACGGCCGCCGCGACCAGGTGCAGCTGGCCACCAAGTTCGGCATCGACCGCAGCGGCGGTGACGAGGACCGGCGGATCCGCGGTTCACGGAACTACGTCCTGCGCGCCTGCGATGCCTCGCTGCTGCGCCTGGGCGTGGACGTGATCGACCTGTACTACCTGCACCGGCCGCCGCAGGACGTCGAGATCGAGGAGACCGTCGGCGCGATGGCCGAGCTGGTCGCCGCCGGCAAGGTGCGCTACCTGGGCGTGTCCGAGGTGACCGGCGAGCTGCTGCGCCGGGCGCACGCGGTACACCCGATCACCGCCGTGCAGAGCGAGTACTCGCTGTGGACACGGGACGTCGAGCAGGTCACCCCGGTGATGGCCGAGCTCGGCATCGGACTGGTGCCCTACTCCCCGCTCGGGCGCGGCTTCCTGACCGGCGCGCTTGACCGCGCGGCGCTGGACGCCAACGACTTCCGCCGCCGCAACCCCCGGTTCCAGGGCGAGGCCGGCGACGCCAACGAGAAGATCGCGCAGACCGTCCGCGAGGTGGCCGAGCGACTGGGCGCCGCGCCGGCGCAGGTCGCGCTGGCCTGGGTATACGCGCAGGCCGAGCGGCTCGGGGTGTCCGTGGTGACGATCCCCGGCACCAAGCGGCCGGAACGCCTGGAGCAGAACGCCGGCGCACTGGACGTGAGCCTCGACGAGGACGCACTCGGCGCGCTGGACCCGCTCGGCGACGTGGTGGAGGGTGCGCGCTACGCCGCCGGCACCGTCGGCGGCCGCACTCCGGAGCCGTCGGCCCGGTAGGGGTCGGGGCCCGCCCGCCGGCGCCGGGGTGGGCCCCGCGCCGGCCCGGCTGTGCGCCATCGGCTCTCCAGGCCGCCCGGGTACGCCGCCGTGGCGGGAGCCTTCGGCGGCCCTTTGCTCTGCGCACGTATACGCAACAGCTCCGCGACGGACGCGACAACGCCCCTTTGCTCTGCGCACATATACGCAACAGGCCGGCGGGGTCAGCGCGGGCCTGATCGGTTGTTGCGTATACCTACGCAGAGCAAAGGGCCGGCAACCGTGTCCCACTGCGGGGACGCGTCCTCCGCCGCTGCCCCGCCGCGCCCTCCCACCGCGACGGCCACGACCGCCCCGCCGCGCCCGCTACCGACCGATCCCCGGACGGGGTCAGTCCCAGTCGACCCCGAAGAGGTCGGCGAGTGCGGTACGGCCGGCCGGGGTGACCCGGACGGCGCGCCCGACGTCGCGGCGCATGATCCACGACTCGGTGAGGAAGTGGTCCCGCACGGCACGGCCCAGCCGCCCACCCAGGTGGTGGCGCTGCTCGCTCCAGTCCACGCAGTAGCGGACCAGGCGTCGACCGCCGGCCGGTACCCGTACGCCCAGTTCGTCCAGGAACTCCTCACCGGCCGGGGTGAGCGCATAGTCGACGTCGCTGCCGGGTGCGGAGATCCGGTCCGTCCCGGCCGGGTCCGGGTGGAACAGCCCGTCGCCACCCGCCAGATAACCCTTCGCCAGCAGCTGGGCCATGACCGCCACGCCGAGCCGCCCGGCCAGGTGGTCGTAACAGGTGCGGGCGGCCCGCAGCTGCGCCGCCCTGGTGCCCTCCCGCAGCGACCGCACCGGCCGGGCCGGGGCCAGCGCGGTCAGCTTCTCCAGCAGCTCCCCCACCTCGGGACCGGCCAGTCGGTAGTAACGGTGCCGGCCGTGGGTCTCCACCCACAACAGGCCCGCGTCGGTCAGCTTGCCGAGGTGTCCGCTGGCCGTGGACCGGGAGACTCCGGCCTCATCGGCGAGCACGCTGGCCGGCAGTGCCCTGCCGTCGTCGAGTGCCATCAGGACCCGGCAGCGGGCCCGGTCGGACAACAGCGCGCCGATCTCGGCGATCTCGACGTCACCGAGCACCGGTTCGGTACGGGTGTCCATCCCTCGACGGTAGCCCAGCGACAGTTCGGCGGCCGCCGAACCGAGCCCCGTCTGCTCCGCTCCCCCGATCTCGCACAGGGCGAGCGGCAGCTGGGTGCGGGACGTGATGTCCAGCTGCACAGCCTGCTCTACTCGTCGGACTGGCCGCACTGGGACTTCGACGTACCGGGCCGGATCATGAACGTCCCGTTCCCGGCACCACCGGTCGAGGCCGGAGCGCCGCTGGTCGCCCGGGAACGCGCGTCGACAGGCTCGGCGGTGATTTGCCCCGCATCGCGGCCGAACGTGAATATCCTCTCGCGAAGCCAGTCAGCGGAGTCGTAGGTGCGGACCGGGGAGAGGGCGGGGCCGATGCCGGGGGAGGCGAACCCAGCACGACCGGTGAAGGTCACTCTGAACGACGTTGCGCTGCTGGCCGGGGTGGATCGTTCGGTGGTCTCGCGGGTGATCAACGACGACCCCCGGCTGAACGTCCGGCCGGAGACGCGCCAGCGGGTCCGGGAGACCATCGACAAGCTCGGCTACCGGCCGAACGCGGCGGCCAGAAGTCTGCGGACCGCCCGCGCGTACATGTTCGGCCTGCTCATCCCCGACTTCGCCAACCCGGTGTACGCCGAGATCATCAAGGGCGCCGAGCGGGCCGCCGGCACTCTCGGCTACGGCCTGATGACCGCCAGTTCGAGGGGCGTGCGGCTGGGTCTCGAGCACTACCTCGACCTGCTCGGCCAGGGCCGGGTGGACGGGTTGCTGTTCGCCGGCGAGGAGTCCGGCCACGAGCTGTCCCAGCTGCGCGGCTCGCAGGTGCCGTGGGTGCTGGTGAACCGCACCCTCGCCGGCTCCCACCGCTACGTCATCCTGGACGACGAGCGGGGCAGCGAGCTCGCGGTCAACCACCTCGTCGAGCTCGGCCACCGCCGCATCGCGCACCTGGCCGGCCCCGAGGGCGCGGACACCGCGCGGCGGCGGCTGGCGGGTTACCTGTCCGCGATGCGCAACGCCGGGCTGACCGTCGGCCCGCACGCCATCGAGCACGCCGACTACACCCCGGCCGGTGGCGCCGCCGCGCTGAACCGGCTGCTGTCGGCGCCGACGCCGCCCACGGCGGTGTTCGTCGCGAACGTGGCCTCGGCGGTCGGCGCGCTGCACGCCTCGCACGCCCTCGGCCTCTCGGTGCCCGGCGACGTCTCGGTCGTCGCGATCCACGACATGCCGCTGGCCAGTCACCTGGTGCCGGCGCTGACCACCGTCCGGATGCCGCTGGAGGAGCTGGGCCGGCGGGCCCTGGAGCTGCTGGCCCGGCACGGTCCGGACGACACCATCGCCGAGGTGGTCACCGAGCCGGTGGAGCTCGTGGTCCGCGCGTCCACCGGGCCGCCGATCCCCTGAACGATGGTGGTCAACGACCTGGACCGCCGCATGACGTTCGTCTACGTGATGAACGAGATGGCCCCCGGCATTCTCGGTTACTCGCTGCTGCGCTGGCGCAGGCGGCCGGGACGCACAAGTGGTAAGCACCGCTAACGGTCTAGGCTCGGGGTGCCAGCTCGTCTGACACACACGCTCGGGGGGTCCGTGGACGCCGTACCGCAGTCGGTCGAGGTGACCGACACCCGGGAGGGCTCGCCGCGCCGGCGGATCCGCATTGCCGCCGTCTACATCGGCGCCGCGCTGGGCCCACTCGGCGGCGGTGTGGTGGCACCGATGCTGCCGGAGGTCGGGCAGTCCCTCGGCGTCTCGGCCAACGCGGTGGCGCTCTCGCTGACGGTGTACTTCGTGCCGTTCGCCGCCGTGCAGCTGGTATCGGGCACCCTCGGCGAGCGGTGGGGCCGGCGCAACACGGTGCTGGTGGCCTACCTCGTCTACCTGATCGCCTCGCTGATCTGCGCGTTCGCGCCGGGCATCACGGTGTTCCTCGCGATGCGCGGGCTGCAGGGCGTCGCCAACGCGTTCACCTCGCCGCTGTTGCTTGCCGGGCTCGCCGACATGGTTCCGGCCGCCGGGCTCAGCCGCTCGGTGGGCGTCTTCGCCAGCTGCCAGGCCGCCGGCCAGTCGTTCGCACCGTTGATCGGCGGCGTCGCGGCGGCGACCTCCTGGCGCTGGGGATTCGTCGCGGTGGCCGCCGCGGCCGGGCTCCTCGCGCTGGCGCCACCGCCCGGCGGGGCACGGCCAGGTGCCGCCGCGCCCCGCTGGCGCCCGCTGCTCAGCGGTCGGCTGGCGCTGCTGTCCACCGGGGCGCTGGTGTCCTATCTGGGCGCCGCCGGGCTGCCCTTCCTGGTCGCGCTGTACGCGGAGGACCACCTGCGGCTGCGCTCGGACCTGACCGGCCTCACACTGCTCGGCTTCGGGCTGGCCGGGCTGCTGCTCGGTGCTGTGTGGGGCAGCATGCTCGACCGGGCCAGCGCGCGGTGGTGCGGCGCGACCGCCGCGGTGGTCACGGCGGCGTTCGTGGCCTCGGTCGGCCGCACCGACTCACCCTGGGTGCTGGCGGCGTGCTGGACGGCCGCCGGGGCGGGTTCCTCCATGCTCAACGTCGCGCTGCAGTACCTCACCGTCCGCGCGGTGCCGGCCAACCGCGGCGGCGCACTCTCGGCGGTCTCCGCGTTCCGGTTCAGCGGCGCCGCGCTGGCCCCGGTCGTCTGGCTGCCGTTCTACCACGTGCACCCGGCGGTGGCCTTCGCCGCCGCCGGGTCGTCGCTGCTGGTGGCGGCGATGGCGCTGCTCGCGCTGCGCGGGATCGTCCCCGTCGGGCCCATCCGACCACGGCCGGGTGACGAGGGCGCGCGGGGGGAGACCACCGAGGTGACGGCGACTAAGAAGGATGGGTGACCCTCTCTGCACACACCCCGTTCGACGAGCTGCCCGGGTTTCTCGAGCTGCCCCGGCTCACCGGGCTCGAGCTGTCGCCGGACGGGACCCGGCTGGTCACCTCGGTGGCCAAGCTGAACCCGGAGGCGAACGAGTACGTCACCGCCCTGTGGGAGATCGACCCGGAGGGCGGTCGCCCTGCCCGCCGGCTGACCCAGGGCACCAAGGGCGAGCGCTCCCCCACCTTCACCTCGGCGGGCGATCTGCTCTTCGTGGCCGCCCGGCCGGGCCCGGACGCCCCACCGGGCGACGACACCCCGACCGCGCTCTGGCTGCTCCCGGCCGCGGGCGGCGAGGCGAGGTTGGTGGGCGAG
>DASYLM010000007.1:0-5970 GCA_036009565.1 Pseudonocardia sp.
CCGCCGGCGTGCTCGGACACCGAGTACGCGGCCTCCACCCCGGCGGCCGCCGCCTCCCGCCGGCCGACGCTGACCTGGCCGGCCAGCACCAGGCACGGCACGCCCCGGGCGGCCGCGGCCGAGGCGACCGCGGTGATCAGCTTGCCGCGCAGCGACTGCCAGTCGAAGCTGCCCTCGCCGGTGAGTACCAGGTCGGCGGTGTCCAGCGCGGTGTCCAGCCCGGACAGCTCGCGGACCAGGCCGGCCCCGGACACCTGCTCGCCGCCGCAGGCCAGCAGCGCGGCGCCGAGTCCCCCGGCCGCCCCGCCGCCCGGGGCGGTGACCAGGTCGTCCAGGTCCCGGTGCACGGCCGCGGCCAGCGCCTCGGCGTAGTGCCCGAGCGCCGCGTCCAGCTCGGTCACCGCGTCGGCGTCGGCGCCCTTCTGCGGGCCGAACACCGCCGCCGCGCCGTGCTCGCCGAGCAGCGGGTTGTCCACGTCGGCGGCCAGCACCAGGTGCACCCGCCCGGGCAGTACCGGCGGCCCGGCCAGTGCGGCGCAACGGGCCAGGGCGGCACCGCCGTCGGGCAGCGGCTCACCGGCGCCGTCCAGCGGCTGGGCACCCAGCACCGCGAGCGCGCCGGCGCCACCGTCGGTGTTGGACGACCCGCCCAGCCCGACCACGATCCGGGTCACCTCGGGGTCGGCGGCCGCGGCGGCGATCAGCTCGCCGACGCCCCGGCTGCTCGCCGCCCTGGCGACCGCCGGCACGCGGCGCTCCCGGGGTACCAGGTGCAACCCGCAGGCCTGCGCGACCTCGACATAGGCGACCGCGCCGACCTTCAGCCAGTGCGCCGGCACCGGCTTGCCCTCGAGGGGCCCGGTGACCTGCAGCGGGAACAGCTCGCCGCCGAGCACCGTGTGCAGGACGTCGAGGAATCCGGTGCCGCCGTCCGCGAGCGGCAGCTCGAGCGTCTCGTCGGCCGGCGCGACCCGGTGCCAGCCCTCGGCGATGGCGGCGGCCGCCTCGGTTGCCGACAGGGTCCCGCCGTACGAATCCGGGGCGATCACAATGCGCACCCGCTGGACGCTACCTGGCCTGTCGAGCCGTATGGTTGACGATGTGAAGTTTCTGCGCCGCCGCAACTCCGACGACGCGGTCGGGGCGGCTACCTCCGAGGACGGCAGCGAGACCATCACCGATGCCCTCGGCCGGCGGCACACCGCGGGCAAGGGCCGGCCGACCCCGAAGCGGCGGGAAGCGGAGACCAAGCGCCGCGGCCCGGCTCCGCCGCCACCGAAGACCCAGCGCGAGGCCCAGAAGCTGGCCCGCCAGAACCGCGCCAGCCGGGCCGAGCGTCGCCAGGACGCGGCCGGGCGACGGGCCCGGATGATGGCCGGCGACGAGCGCGCGCTGATGCCGAGGGACCGCGGTCCGGTCAAGGCCTACGTGCGCGACGTGGTCGACTCCCGCCGGCACCTGATCGGGCTGTTCATGCCGCTCGCCGCGCTGGTGTTCGTGTCGCTGATCCTGCCGATCCCCCGGCTGCAGAGCATGGTCAGCCTGTTCTGCATGGCCATGCTCGCCGCGATCGTGCTGGAGGGTGTGCTGCTCGGGCGCCGGGTGACCAGGGCGGCCCGGGAGAAGTTCCCGAAGGAGCAGGTCAGCGGCGTCGCCATCGGCTGGTACTCCTTCAGTCGGGCCAGCCAGCTGCGCAAGCTCCGGGTCCCGAAGCCCCGGGTGAAGATCGGCGCCGAGGTCTGACCCGGCCGACCGGCTGACCGGCGGGCGGCGTCCCCTGGCCGGGCGTAGGGTCCGAATCATGGAGTTCCGTCGCCTCGGCCGAAGTGGCCTCACCGTCAGTGCCATCTCCTACGGCAACTGGATCACCCACGGTGGTCAGGTCGAGGAGGACCAGGCGGTGTCCTGCGTGCGCGCCGCCCTCGACGCCGGCATCACCACGTTCGACACCGCCGACGTCTACGCCGGTACCCGGGCCGAGGCCGTGCTCGGCCGCGCGCTGGCCGGTCAGCGGCGGGAGGGTCTGGAGATCTGCACCAAGGTCTACTTCCCGACCGGCGCCGGGCAGAACGACCGCGGGCTCGGCCGCAAGCACATCACCGAGTCGATCCATGGCTCGCTGCGCCGCCTCGGCACCGACTACGTGGACCTCTACCAGGCACACCGCTACGACGCCAGCACCCCGCTGGAGGAGACCATGTCGGTGTTCGCCGATCTGGTGCACAGCGGTAAGGCGCTCTACATCGGCGTGTCCGAATGGAATCCCGAGCAGATCGCGGCCGGCGCCGAACTGGCCCGTGAGCTGCGGATCCCGCTGGTCTCGAACCAGCCGCAGTACTCCATGCTCTGGCGGGTCATCGAGCCGGCCGTGGTGCCCACCTGCGAGCGCGAGGGAATCTCCCAGATCGTCTGGTCGCCGATCGCGCAGGGCGTGCTGACCGGCAAGTACCGGCCCGGCGCCGCCCCACCCGAAGGGTCCCGGGCCACCGACGAGACCTCCGGTGGCGCCCAGATGATCTCCCGGTGGCTGCGCGACGACGTGCTGACCCGGGTCCAGGAACTGCGTCCGCTGGCCGCCGAGGCCGGGCTGAGCATGGCGGCCTTCGCGGTGGCCTGGGTGTTGCAGAACAAGAACGTGGCCTCGGCCATCGTCGGCGCCACCCGGCCCGAGCAGATCAAGGACAACGTGGCCGCCGCCGGCGTGACATTGGACGCCGGACTGCTGCACCGGGTCGACCAGGTGCTCGGTGACGTGGTGCAGCGCGATCCGGAGCGGGTCGGCTAGCTCGCGCGAGAAACTGTCGGACCCCGCTGGCACGCTGTCGGCCATGTCACACAGCACCCCGCCGCTCGCCCTGACCGCGGCCCCGCCCTACGAGCTGGCTCTCTCCGTGCGGGCGATGTCCGGGTTCGCCCCGTGCGCGGGTGAGCAGCAGGTCAGCGCCGGCACCGTGCGCAAGGCCGTTGCCCTCACCGACGGCCGGGCGGTGGTCGCCGAGATCGGCCCGACCGGCGGGGGCGTCTCGCTTGTCGTGCACAGCGCCGGCCCGATCACCGCCTCGGAGCACCAGGAGGTGGCCACCTCGGTCGGCCGCTGGTTGTCCCTGGCCGACGACCCGACGTCGTTCCTCGCCTCGGCCAGGGCGGATCCGGCGATGGCGCCGGTGCTCGCCGAGACCGAGGGCCTGCACCAGCTCCGGTTCGCCAGCGTAGCGGAGGGGGCCTGCTACTTCGTGCTCGCGCAGCGCACCTCGCAGGTCCAGGCCGGCGGGCGCAAACGGCGGCTGGCCGGTGTCTACGGCCCGGTCCTGGAGCTCGACGGCACCAGTTACCGGGCCTTCCCCACGCTCGACCGCCTGGCCGGGCTGACCGTGGCTGAGCTCGCGCCGTTCACCGCGAACCTGCGCCAGTCCGAGTACCTGGCCGCCGTGCTCGACCGGCTGGCGAGCTGGCCGGCCGAGTGGGGCTATCAGGCGCCGACCAACCAGCTGCTGGCCGAGTTGCGGCGCATCCGGGGCGTCGGTGAGTTCACCGCGAGCGGGATCGCGCTGCGGGTGTTCGGCCGGTTGGACGTGGTGCCGGCGCCGCTGCCGGTGTTCACCAGGGCGATCGACGCGCTGTACGGCCCTGGCGTCTCGATGTCCGAGCTGGCCGCGCGCTACGGCGACCAGATCGGGCTCTGGGGCTACCACGTCCGGACCGGGCTGAGCTGGCTCGGCGACCCGGGAGGCGCCCGACCGCACCGCGCGGTGTCGGGCGGCGCGGTGTCGGGCGGCGCGGTGTCGGGCGGTGCGGTGTCGGGCGGTGCGGTGTCGGGCGGTGCGGTGTCGGGCGGTGCTCCGGTCAGCCTTGCTCGTGCAGGCTCATCGGCCCGTACACCTCAGCGTCACCGTCGAGCAGGGTAACGGCGTGGACGCCGTCGTCCAGCAGCTCCGGCCACACGTCGGTGAACCAGGACTCCGCTTCGGTCTGGTCGGAGAAGGTCTCGTCAGGACCGGTGGTCTGCTCGCCCGCATCGTCGAGGTATCGCCAGCGGAAGGTCACAGCTGCGGACGGTAGCGTGCTCGGGTGCCAGATGCCGCGCGACGCACCCTTGTTCTCGGCGGCACCCGGTCCGGCAAGTCGGCGCACGCCGAAGGGTTGCTGCCCGCTGACCTGCCGGTCCGGTACGTGGCCACCGGGCGGACCCGGCCGGACGACCCGGAGTGGACCGCGCGGATCGACGCGCACCGGTCCCGGCGACCGGCCGGCTGGCTGACCGTGGAGACCTCGGACCTGGTCGGCGAGTTCGCACGGTCGACCGACGCATCGCTGCTGGTCGACGACCTGGCCACCTGGCTGACCGGGCTCCTGGACGATGCCGCCGCCTGGGACGGCGCCCCGGAAGCACTGGCGGTGGCCGGTGCCGAGGTGGACGCGCTGGTGGACGCGGTCGGCCGGTGCCCGGGCCGGCTGGTGCTGGTGTCCGCCGAGGTCGGGCTCGGCGTGGTGCCGGCAACCCGGTCCGGCCGGCTGTTCCGCGACGAGCTCGGCGCGCTGAATGCCCGGCTGGCCCAGGTCTGCGACGAGGTCCTGCTGCTGGTGGCCGGCATCCCGCTGCGGCTGCGCTGAGTGTGCGCCGGGCCCGGCGCGGCCGGTGTCGCGCCGGAGTACCGCCCCGGGTGCCGCGCCGGTGGCGAAGTCGACGATGCTGGACGCATGGTGGAGTTTCCGGCGATCGCGCCTCCCGACGAGCAGACCGGCCAGCAGGCGCGGGCCCGGCACGCCCAGCTGACCAAACCCGCCGGCTCACTCGGCCGGCTCGAGCAGGTGGGTGTCTGGTTGGCGGCCTGCCAGGGCCACTGTCCGCCCCGGCCGCTGGCCCGGCCCCGGGTGGTGGTGTTCGCCGGTGACCACGGGGTGGCCCGGCACGGCGTCTCCGCCTACCCGCCCGAGGTCACCGGCCAGATGGTGGCGAACTTCCTCGCCGGCGGCGCGGCGGTGAACGTGCTCGCCTCGGTCGCCGGCGCCACCGTACGGGTGGTTGATCTCGCTGTCGACTCCCCCGCCGAGGTCGCGCAGGCTCTGCCGACCCAGGTGACCCGGTACAAGGTGCGCCGGTCCAGCGGCCGTATCGACATCGAGGACGCGCTGAGCCAGGACGAGGTCGAGGCCGCCGTGGCCGCCGGTCGGGCGATCGCGGACGAGGAGGTCGACAGCGGCGCCGACCTGCTCATCGCCGGTGACATGGGGATCGGGAACACCACGCCGGCCGCGGTACTCGTCGCGGCGCTGACCGGTGCGGAGCCGGTTGCGGTGGTCGGCCGGGGCACCGGGATCGACGACGCCGGCTGGATGCGCAAGGCGGCCGCGATCCGGGACGCGCTGCGCCGGGCCCGCCCGGTGATCCGGGAGCCGCTGGCCCTGCTGCGCACCGTAGGAGGCGCCGACCTGGCCGGCATGGCGGGATTCCTCGCCCAGGCCGCCGTCCGGCGCACCCCGGTATTGCTCGACGGTATGGTCGTCGGAGCGGCCGCACTGGTCGCCGAGGAGCTGGCTCCGGGCGCGAGAGCCTGGTGGTTGGCAGGGCACCGCTCCGTGGAACCGGCCCACACGCTGTCGCTCGAGCACCTCGGGTTGGAGCCGCTGTTCGACCTCGAGATGCGGCTCGGCGAGGGCTCCGGGGCGCTCACCGCGCTGCCGCTGGTGTTGATGGCCGGCCGGGTGCTGGCGGAGATGGCCACCTTCGCCGACGCCGGCGTGAGCGAGACGCCGGCCGCCGAGCGCGATGCCGCCGAGCCCAGTCCCGCCGAGCCCGTTGCCACCGAGCCCGTTGCCACCGAGCCCGGTGCCACCGAACCCGGTGCCACCGAACCCGGTGCCGCCGAACCCGGTGCCGCCCAGCCAGGTGCTGCCTATCCCGGTGTCGCCGATGCCGGTACCGCCGAGTCTGGTGCCGTCGATGCCGGTGCCGCCGATGCCGGTGCCACC
>DASYLM010000008.1:0-2455 GCA_036009565.1 Pseudonocardia sp.
CGATCGAGTCGGGCGGGATGAAAGCGGTGTCCGCCGGCCGGCTGTCCGCCACCTGGATGTACCCGACCGGCGGCAAGGAAGCGATCGACACGGCGAAGCAGATCCTGCTCGACTGCCAGCAGGCGCCCAGGACGCAGACGCTGCCCACCCGGCTGATTACCAAGGACAACGCGGACCAGGTCTATGCCGAGCTGAACAAGAGCTAGCGCGCATTCTCCGCACACACAGCTCCACCGGCCCCACACAGCGGCCCAGGCCGCTGTGTGGGCTAGCCGCGCGCTGTGTCAGCCGAGTCTGGGCTCCGGCAGCTGCTGCCGCGCTCGATCAGGCGGGCCTCGAGGGTACGGACGGTGACCTCGGGGGTGGCGCCGCGGATTCGGTCGAGCAGCAACTCGGCGGCCAGCGCACCCAGCTCGTAGGCAGGTTGCGCGACCACAGTGAGCGGCGGGTCGATCAGCGTGGCCCAGGGCGCGTCGTCGAAGGCCACCACCCCGACGTCGGCGCCCAACCTCGACCCGGCCGCCCGCAGCGCCTCCAGCACGCCGATCGCCTGCGCGCTGTTGGCCACCAACAGGGCGTCCACCCGGCCGGCGAGCAACAGCTCCGCGGTGGCCCGCTCGGCACCCTCGGCGCGACCGGCCGCCCGGTCCTCGACAGCCATGTCCAGATATCGGCGCTCCTTGTCCAGGTTCTCGTCGGAGTTGCACACGACCGAGCAACCGGCGGTGACCGCGACGTCCTCACACCTCGGGCCACGGAGGTGAAGAACGGGTTCGCCACATCCGAGATGATCAACGCCAGCACGGCGGTCCGGCGCTTGAGCAGGCTGCGGGCCATGCCGTTCGGCTGGTAGCCCAGCTCGGCCACCGCCGCGCGGACCCTCGCCGCCAGCCCCGGATCGACCGTCGCCTTGCCATTCAGGGTGCGCGAGACGGTGGCCACCGACACCGGCGGGACACGCCACCGGAGGAGCCCAGCGCTCGCGGCGCCACCGATGCCCCGGCATCATGGCCCGACGTGACGGACTTCGAGGTGTGGGCGCCCCAGCGGGACCGGGTGAGGGTGGACGTTGGCGGTGAGGTGCACGACCTCATCCCGGCCGGCGAGGGTTGGTGGCGGGTCGAGGTGCCGACCGCCGGGCCCGGCACCGACTACGCGTACCTGCTGGACGACGAGCCGACCCCGCTGCCCGACCCCCGCTCGCGCCGCCAGCCGAACGGGGTGCACAGCCCGTCCCAGGTCTACCGCCCCGAGGCCTTCGCGTGGACCGACCACGCCTGGACCGGTCGGGCACTACCGGGCAGCGTGATCTACGAGCTGCACATCGGCACGTTCACCGAGGCCGGCACCTTCGACGCGGCCATCGAGCGGCTGGACCACCTCGTCCAGCTGGGCGTGGACCTGGTCGAGGTGCTCCCGGTCAACGCCGTGGACGGGCCGCGCAACTGGGGCTACGACGGCGTGCTCTGGTACGCCACCACCGAGAACTACGGCGGTCCCGAGGCGTTCCAACGGTTCGTGGACTCCTGCCACCACCGGGGCCTCGGCGTGCTGCTGGACGTCGTGCACAACCACCTCGGACCCTCCGGGGCCTACCTGGACAGGTTCGGCCCGTACTTCGCCGGCAGCAACATCTGGGGACCGTCGCTCAACCTGGACGGCCCCGGCTCGGACCAGGTGCGCCGCTATGTGATCGAGAACTCGCTGATGTGGCTGCGGGACTTCCACGTCGACGGGTTGCGCCTCGACGCCGTCCACGCGCTGCGCGACTCCCGGGCGGTGCACCTGCTCGAGGACCTGTCCGTCGAGGTCGAGGCACTGTCCGCGCACCTGCGGCGGCCGCTCACGCTGATCGCCGAGTCGGACCTGAACGACCCGAGGCTGGTCACCGCCCGGGAGGGCGGCGGCTACGGGCTGCACGCCCAGTGGGACGACGACATCCACCACCAGCTGCACGCCGCGCTGACCGGCGAGCGCCAGGGCTACTACGCGGACTTCGGGTCGCTAGCCGGGTTGGCCACCACTCTGCGGCAGGCCTTCTTCCACAGCGACACCGCGTCCGCGTTCCGCCGCCGGCGCCACGGCCGCCCGGTGAACACCCAGCTGCTGCCGGCACACCGCTTCCTCGCCTACCTGCAGAACCACGACCAGATCGGCAACCGGGCCGCCGGCGACCGGATCTCGGCCACCCTGTCCCCCGGGCTGCTGGCCTGCGGCGCCGCGCTGGTGCTGTGCTCGCCGTACACCCCGATGCTGTTCATGGGCGAGGAGTGGGGCGCCCGCACCCCATGGCAGTTCTTCTCCCACTTTCCGGACGCCGAGCTACGGGAGAACGTGCGGCGCGGCCGGACCGAGGAGTTCGCCGAGCACGGCTGGGATACGGCGTTGACTTCAGGCGCCGTGGTGCCGGACCCGAACGCGGATGCCACGTTCACCAACTCCAAGCTGGACTGGA
>DASYLM010000009.1:0-6203 GCA_036009565.1 Pseudonocardia sp.
CGCCATCGGCTTGTATACCGTGTGCACTATGCCATAGGTTGTGGACGCCGTCCACAACGAGGAGCATAGATGGCGACGTTCGGCGCCGACCGTCCGAAGCGTGAAACTTATCGGCACGGTGATCTACGGCGCGCACTGGTCGAGGCGGGCGTCGAACTGGCCAGGGACGGCGGGCCCGACGCGGTCGTTCTGCGGGCCGCGACACGACAGGTCGGCGTCGCACCCAACGCCGCCTACCGGCACTTCGCCGACCGCCGGGCGCTGCAGCGGGCGGTCTGCGCGGCGGCTCAGTCCGAGCTGGCCCGGGCCATGGAGGCCGAACTGGACGAGCTGACTCCGGTGGGCGACGCGGCGGCCACCGCGCGAGATCGATTACGGGCGTTCGGCGCCGCCTACCTCCGCTTCGCCCGGACCGAGCAAGGCCTGTTCCGCACCGCGTTCTCGGTACCTACCGACATGGCCGGCTCGACCAACCCGCAGCTCGCGGGCAACACCGGCAACCCCCCGTTCCAGTTGTTGGGGAGGGCTCTCGACGACCTGGTATCCGTCGGCGTACTGCCCGCCGACCGGCGACCGGGCGCCGAGTTCGTGACCTGGTCCGCCGTGCACGGGCTGGCCGTACTCCTGATCGACGGCCCGCTGCGCGGCGTCGACCGGGCGGTGACCGACGACATCGAAGAGCGACTGATGGAAATGATCGAATACGGGCTCCGTAACCCGATCACCCGCCAGGACTAGCCGCCGTTACGTGCCGAGGGGGCCAAGTCCGCGCTCGCCGTCGACCCGGCACTGACGTTCTGACCGACCTGGTCCAGCACCCCGAGCCCGCACTCCTCCATGCCGTTCAGGTGATGGGTCAGCGTTGCGCCCTGGATGCCCATCGACTCGGCCATCGCCCGCTGACTGGCACCGTGCGACGTCTTCAGCGACAACAACACCAGCCAGATCGACAGCGAACCGCCGGCCTGGCACATGGCGGTCCGTAGCGGGTCGGGTCTCAGCCGGTCACGTCGAAATCGTTCCCGGTCCGGGCACCCGGACGGCGCCTGGCCGGCCTCTTCCGGACTGCTGTCGACGACGCTTTGCTCTGCGCGCATATACGCAACACAGCGCCGGCCCGAGGGGATTCCGCGAGGCTGTTGCGTATCCCTACGCAGAGCAAAGCGGCGCCGACAGCAGTCCGGAGAAGGCCACCGGCGCTCGGATCTCGGCCGGTCGCGCCCCAGCGCCACCCATTGACCGCGCCCCGGGAACCAGCCGGATACCCGATCCGTTGACCTGAGAGCGGGTGACAGTCGACCCGCCGCCCAATGCCGAGTGAGGTGCTCCGGTGTCCGGCACGATCGTGGTACTGCTGCTCGTCGTCGCCCTGGTGGCCGGCGGGACGTTCCTGGCTCGACAGCGCACGCAGGTCCGGCAGCGGGAGCTGGACGACGCCAAGTCGGAGGCCCGCCGCTGGGTGGAGCGCCTCGGAGGTTCGGTGCTCAACCTGCAGGGCACCGACGAGGCGTCCAAGCAGGCCATGGCGGACGCCTCCGAGCGCTACACCGCCGCTGGTTCGCAGCTGGACCAGGCACGCACCGTGGCCCAGGCCCGGCAGGTGACCGACACCGCCTACGAGGGCCTCTACTACGTCCGGGCCGCACGCACCGCCATGGGCCTGGACCCCGGTCCGGAGCTGCCGGCACTCCCCGGGCAGGGACGCGCCGGCGAGGTCACCGAGGCCAGGGATGTCGACGTCGAGGGGCACCGCTACAGCGCCTCCCCCGAACCGTCGGACCGCAACTCGCACTACTACCCCGGCGGTATGGTCTCCGGCCGCCCGGTCCCGTCGGGCTGGTACTCCGAGCCGTGGTGGAAGACCGCGCTGGTCGCCGGCGCCTGGGGGGTCGGCTCGTTCCTGCTGTTCGACGCGCTGTTCAGCGGTATGGACGGCTCCGGTTACGCGGACGGCTTCCAGGACGCGCAGGCGATGGGCGCGGGCGACTTCGGCGGCGGCGACATGAACCAGGGCGACATGAACCAGGCTGCTGACTTCGGCGACTGGGGTGGCGGCGGCGACTTCGGTGGTGGCGGCGACTGGGGCGGCGGCGGTGGCGGCGACTGGTAGCCCGCTCAGGCGGCGGCCGGCTGGCAGGTCGGGCACCAGAACAGGTTGCGGCCCGCCAGCTCGGTGAGCTGTACCGGTGTTCCGCAGACCAGGCACGGCTGGCCGTGGCGGCGGTACACGTAGACCTCCCCGCCGTGCCGGTCCACCCTCGGCGCCCGGCCGGTGGCCCTCGGCATGTGCTCCTTGCGGACCGTGTCGATCCGGCCCTTGCGCACCCCGTCGCGCATCAGCGCCACCAGGTCGGTCCACATCTCGTCCCACTGCTCGCGGGGCAGCGAGGTGCCCGGCAGCATCGGGTCCAGGTGATGGCGGAACAGCAGCTCCGCCCGGTACACGTTGCCCACGCCCGCGAAGATGCGCTGATCCATCAGTTGCACGGCCAGCGGCGCGCGCGAGCGGGACAGCCGGGACCAGGACTGCTCCGGGTCGGCGTCACGGCGCAGCGGGTCGGCCCCCAGCCGGGCCCGCACGGCGGCCACCTCGTGGTCGGTCAGCAGCTCACAGGCGGTCGGTCCGCGCAGGTCGGCGAAGTGGGTCTCGCCGACCAGCCGCATCCGCACCTGGCCCCTCGGCGGCTCGGCCGGCACCGGTCCTTCGCTGAACGTGCCGTACAGCCCGAGGTGCACGTGGACCACGAGGTCGCGGCCGTAGCGGTGGAACAGATGCTTGCCGTGCGCCTCGGCGCGGGCCAGCGGCAGCCCGTCCAACAGCTTCGCGGACGCCTCGAAGCGCCCCTGTGGGCTGGACACCTCCACCGGCGCCTTGCCGAAAATCTTCTGGTGCGACCGGGCCAGCCGGTGCAGCGTGTGTCCCTCGGGCATTCGCTCGCCGCGCTCAGCCGGTGGGCAGGCCGGTGATCTTCCCGGTCGCCTCGTAGTCGGCCAGCATCGCGATCCGCCGCTTGTGCCGCTCACCCTCGGAGAACGGTGTGCTCAGGAACGCCTCGGCGATCTCGACGGCCTGCTCCGGCGTGTGCATCCGGGCGCCGATGCCGACCACCTGGGCGTTGTTGTGCTGCCGGGCCAGGGTGGCGGTCTCGGTGCTCCAGGCCAGCGCGGCACGGCAGCCGGGCACCTTGTTCGCCGCGATCTGCTCACCGTTTCCCGACCCGCCCAGCACGATGCCGAGACTGCCCGGGTCCGCCACCGTCCGGCGCGCGGTCTCCAGGCAGTACGGGGGGTAGTCGTCGTCGGGGTCGTAGGTGCCGGCACCGACGTCCACCGTCTCGTACCCGGCTCCGGCCAGGTGCTCCAGCAACCGGGTCTTCAGCTCGAAGCCGGCATGATCCGAACCGAGGTAGACGCGCACAAGACCACATCCTGCCAAACCGGTGCCCGGCACGGTGAACCGGCGCACAGAGCTCGGCAGACGCGCGGTCGGCCGCGCACAGATGGGCGTACCGCCCGCGCTTCCGGCCGGGCGACCGGACCCAGGTAACACGCCCGTAACCACAGGAGAACCTCACCCTCCTACGTTTCACGCATGAGTGGGACGGCGCGGATCGGGATCGAGGAGGAGTTCCACGTCGTGGACCTCGCCACTCGGCGGGCGGCACCTGAGGTGGACGCGCTGCTCGGGCGGCTCAGCGGGGAACACTTCTCCCCCGAGCTGCAGCGATCGCTGGTGGAGACCAACACACTGCCCTGCTGGACCCTGGACGAACTGCGCGCCGAGATCGTCCGGCTGCGCGCCGAGCTGGCCGGCGCCGCCCACCCGCTGGGGCTCGGGGTGGTGGCCGCGGGCAGCGTCCCGCTGACCAACCCCTCCGACAACGACGTCTCACACGGCGACCGCTACGCCCTGATGCAGCGCGAGTACCAGATGCTGGCCCGCGAGCAGCACATCTGCGGGGTGCAGTTCCACGTGGACGTCCCGGACCGGGACCTGGCGATCCGGGTGGTGCAGTGGGTGGCGCCGTGGCTGCCGGTACTGCTCGCGCTGTCCGCCAGCTCGCCGTACTGGCAGGGCGCCGACTCCGGCTACGCCAGCTCCCGGACGCTGGTCTGGCAGCGCTGGCCGACAGCGGGGCCGCCGGGGCCGATGGCCGACGCCGCCGAGTACGACGCACTGATCGCCGCGCTGGTCGCCTCCGGCACCATCAGCGACCCCGGCATGGTCTATTTCGACGTCCGCCCGTCGGCGCACCTGCCGACCGTGGAGCTGCGGATCTGCGATGCCTGCCCGCTGGTGGACGACGTGGTGCTGCTCGCCGGCATGTTCCGCGCGCTGGTCAGCGCCGCCCGCACCGAGATCGACGCCGGCGCACCGCCGCCGACGATCCGGCACGAGCTGCTGCGCGCGGCGACCTGGCGCGCCGCCAGGGCCGGCCTGGAGAGCGAACTGGTCGACCTGTACAGCGACAGCGGGCCCCGGCTGGCCTCTCCGCAGAGCATGGTGCGCACGCTGCTGAACCGGATCCGCGAGCCGCTGGAGGAGGCCGGCGACTGGGCGCAGGTGCACGCGCTGGCCGAGGTGGCACTGGCCAGGGGCAGCGCGGCGGCCCGGCAGCGCAGGGCGTTCGGGCTGCGCGGCGAGTACCAGGACGTGGTGGACACGCTGCTGGCGGCGACCCAGGGCGAGCCGCTGCCGCGTACCCCGCCGCCGTCCGCGCCGTCCCGGTTGCCCTCGGTGCTGGCCGGCTACGAGGTCTCCGGTTACGACGAGGTGGTCGCCCCGGGCGGGCGGATGCAGCCGCACTACGGCTGGCTGTTCCGTGCGCTGGACCGGCTCGGGCTGGACGGCATCCGGACACGCGAGGCCGAGCGGGACTTCGAGCAGCGGGCCAGGGGCGTCACGTTCCGGGTCAGCGACGACGCCGAGGACCGGCTCTTCCCGCTGGACCTGGTCCCTCGGATCGTCACCGCCGACGACTGGACCAACCTGCAGGCCGGCCTCACCCAGCGGGTCCGCGCGCTGGAGATGTTCCTGGCCGACGTGTACGGCGAGCGGGCCGCGATCGCCGACGGGGTGCTGCCGGCGTCGCTGGCCAGCCCGGTCCACGGCTGGAGCGAGCACGGCGGCCTGGCCCGGGCCGGCATGGCGCGAGCCGCGGTCAGCGGCATCGACCTGGTGCGCGACCGCGCCGACGAGTGGCTGGTGCTGGAGGACAACCTGCGGGTGCCGTCCGGCATCGGGTACGCGATCACCAGCCGCCGCCTGGTGCGCAGCGTGCTGCCCGAACTGGAGCCACCGGCCGGGGTGGTCCCGGTGGAGGGCGTGCCGGAGCTGCTCTACAAGACGCTGCTGGCCGCCATGCCGCCGAAAGCCGGGCCGGACGGGACCGTCGCGGTGCTCTCCGCCGGCGAGTTCGACTCGGCCTGGTTCGAGCACCAGCTGCTCGCCGAGAGCATGGGCGCGCCGGTGATCAGGCCGACCGAACTGGCCGTGCTCGACGGCGTGGTCCACCACTGCCTGCCCGACGAGCCGCCCCGCCGCCTGGACGTGCTCTACCGGCGGCTGGACGAAGAGACGCTGCTCGCCTCCGACGGGGCCGACGGCCGGCCGCTGTTCCCGCCGTTGCGCGCGGCCATGCTGGACGGCACGGTCAGCGTGGTGAACGCGCTGGGCAACGGGATCGGGGACGACAAGGCGGTGTACGCCTACCTGCCGGCGATGATCAAGTACTACCTGGGTGAGCGGCCGCTGTTGGCCAACGTGCCGACCTACCACTGCGCCGACGCCGAACAGCGCGCCGAGGTGCTGAACCGGCTCGACGAGCTGGTGCTCAAGCCGGTGGACGGTTACGGCGGCGTCGGCATCGTGATCGGTCCGCACGCGGAGGCGGACGAGCTGGCCGCGGTCGGCGAGCACATCCGGGCGGAGCCGGACCGCTGGGTGGCCCAGGAGCTCGTGCAGCTGTCCACCCATCCCACCTTCGCCGGTGACCGGATCGAGCCCAGAGCGGTGGACCTGCGCGCGTTCGTCTTCAACGGCGAGCGCCCGGAGGTGGCGCCGGCCGCGCTGACCCGGGTGGCCCCGGCCGGCAGCATGATCGTCAACTCGTCGCGCGGCGGCGGCGCGAAAGACACCTGGATCCTGCGCTGACCTGCCTGTGAGTGGTCGCTCTACGCGATAAGTACTGGATCCTCGGTGA
>DASYLM010000010.1:0-5771 GCA_036009565.1 Pseudonocardia sp.
CCTCACGGTGAACGGCCTGGCCTACACGTTCTCGGTGTACCCGTCGCTGTCCGGCTCGATCACCGAGGCCAGCCGGCAGCTGATGCGCCACGATGATCTTGATTAACCTGTAGTCATGACCTACCCGCTGGAAGGCATCACCGTCGTCTCCCTGGAGCAGGCGGTCGCGGCCCCGCTGGCCACCCGGCACCTGGCCGACCTCGGCGCCCGGGTGATCAAGCTGGAACGCCCTGGTGTGGGTGACTTCGCCCGCGACTACGACACCACCGTCAAGGGCATGTCCAGCCACTTCGTCTGGCTCAACCGGTCCAAGGAGAGCGTCACGCTCGACCTCAAGCACCCGGCGGCGGACACCCTGCTCGACCGGCTGCTCGGCGGGGCCGACGTGTTCATCCAGAACCTCGCGCCCGGCGCGGCGGCCCGCCTCGGGCTGGGCGCGGACGTGCTCACCGAGCGGTACCCGAGGCTGGTCTGCTGTTCGGTGTCCGGGTACGGCGAGGACGGGCCGTACCGCGATGCGAAGGCCTACGACCTGCTCATCCAGTCCGAGGTCGGGCTGGTGTCGATGACCGGTACGCCGGAGCAGCCGGCCAAGGCGGGGATCCCGGCGGCGGACATCGCGGCCGGCATGTACGCCTACTCCGGCATCCTCACCGCGCTGTTCGCCAGGGAGCGCACCGGGCGGGGCGGCGCGCTGTCGGTGTCGCTGTTCGACGCGCTCACCGAGTGGATGGGCTTCCCGATGTACTACACGCGCTACGGCGGGCAGGCGCCCACACCGGCCGGCGCCAGCCACCCGGCGATCGCGCCGTACGGGCCGTTCGCGACCGCCGGCACGGATGTCGTGATCGCGATCCAGAACGAGCGGGAGTGGGTGGCGTTCTGCGCCCAGGTGCTGCGCAGCCCCGAGCTGACCGGCGACCACCGGTTCGCCAGCAACACCGCGCGGGTCACCCACCGCGACGAGCTGCGGGTGGCGATCGAGGCGGTGTTCACCGCGCTGCCGGCCGACGAGCTGGACCGCCGCCTGGAGGCCGCCCGGATCGCGCACGCCCGCCGCAACGGGGTCGCGGAGCTGATCGAGCACCCGCAGCTGGGTGACCGGGGCCGGTGGGTGGACGTCGGCTCGCCGGTCGGTCCGCTGGCCGCGCTGCTGCCACCGGTGACGTTCGTGGGCGGCACACCCCGGATGGACCCGATCCCGGACGTGGGGGAGCACACCGACTCGGTGCTGAGCTCGCTGGGTTATTCGGCGGAGGAGATCGCGGGGCTGCGCGCCGAGGGCGCGATCTAGGGGCGCGCCCCGGACAACCGGGACAACCCGGGCGAACCGGGCGAACCGGGCGAACCGGACAACCCGGACAACCCGGACAACCCGGACAACGGGGCGAACCGCGCGATCCGGCGGCGTGCTGTAGCCGGGCGGTCGCGGTGAGTACCGGATGGGACAACTGCGCAATTTATCCCCAGTCCCACGCCGGAATAAGGTGCCGCGGCTGAGTAGCGTGGCGGACCGAGAGCCATGACAGCGGAGGGCGTGACGATGGAGCTGGCAGCGATACCCGATCCTGGTCGCCTGGGACCGGAGCAGCGGGAGGCCAGCTGGCGGGAGCTGGCCGATCAACATTTCGACGTGCTGGTGATCGGTGGCGGCGTGGTCGGCTCGGGAACCGCGTTGGACGCGGCGACCCGGGGGCTGCGGGTGGCACTGGTGGAGGCCAGGGACCTCGCCGCCGGCACCTCGTCGCGGTCCTCGAAGCTGTTCCACGGCGGCCTGCGCTACCTGGAGCAGTTGGAGTTCGGACTGGTCCACGAGGCGCTGCGGGAGCGTGAGCTGATGCTCACCCGGCTGGCACCGCACCTGGTCAAGCCGGTGAGCTTCCTCTACCCGCTGCACGGGCGGTTCTGGGAGCGGCCGTACGTCACCGCCGGGCTGACCCTCTACGACGTGATGGCCGGTGGCCGCGCGGTACCCCGGCAGAAGCACCTGACCCGCTCCGGCGCGCTGCGGATGGCACCGGCGCTGCGGCCGGACTCGCTGATCGGCGCGGTGCGCTACTACGACGCGCAGGCCGACGACGCCCGCCACACCATGACCGTGGCGCGGACCGCGGCGCACTACGGCGCGGTGGTGCGCAACTCCACCCAGGTGATCGGCTTCCTGCGGGAGGCGGACCGGGTCTCCGGCGTGCGCGTGAAGGACACCGAGAACGGCGAGGAGGCCGAGATCTCGGCCAGCGTCGTGATCAACTGCACCGGGGTCTGGACCGACGAGCTGCAGCAGCTGGCCGGCGGCCGGGGCCGGTTCCGGGTCCGGGCGTCCAAGGGCGTGCACATCCTGGTGCCCAGGGACCGGATCGTGTCCGACACCGGCATCATCCTGCGCACCGAGAAGTCGGTGCTGTTCATCATCCCATGGGGCAGCCACTGGCTGATCGGTACCACCGACACCGACTGGCACCTCGACCTGGCGCACCCGGCGGCGACCAGGGGCGACATCGACTACATCCTCGAGCACACCAACAAGGTGCTGGTCACCCCGCTCACCCACGACGACATCGAGGGTGTCTACGCCGGGTTGCGGCCGCTGCTGGCCGGGGAGAGTGAGCAGACCTCGAAGCTGTCCCGCGAGCACGCGGTGGCCAGGGTGGCCCCGGGCCTGGTGGCGATCGCCGGCGGCAAGTACACGACGTACCGGGTGATGGCGGCCGACGCCGTCGACGCGGCCGCCGTGGACATCCCGCGCCGGGTCGCGCAGTCGATCACCGACAAGGTGCCGCTGATCGGCGCGGACGGGTACCACGCGCTGGTCAACCAGGCAGAGCAGATCGCCGCCCGGTACGGCCTGCACCCGCACCGGGTGACCCACCTGCTCAACCGCTACGGCTCGCTGCTGCACCAGGTGCTGGCGCTGACCGACGACCACAGGGAGCTGCTCTCGCCGATCCCCGGTTCGCCGGACTACCTGCAGGTGGAGGTCGTCTACGCGGCCAGCCACGAGGGCGCGCTGCACCTGGACGACGTCCTTGCCCGGCGCACCCGGATCTCCATCGAGTACGCCCACCGCGGCGTGGAGTCGGCCCAGCCGGTGGCCGAGCTGATGGCCGGTGTGCTCGGTTGGGACGCCGAGACCGTGAAACGCGAGGTGGAGATCTACACCGCGCGGGTGGAGGCCGAGCGCGCCTCGCAGGCCCAGGACGACGACGCCGCCGCCGACAAGGCACGGATCGCGGCCCCGGAGGCCCGTTCCGGGCTGGTCGGGCACGTGAGCCCGGCACCGACGCACTAGGAGCCCCGTCCCCGGCTCCGGGCCACCCGGGCACTGGGCCTGGACGGGCCGGGCCTGGACGGGCCGGGCTTGGACGGGCCGGGCTTGGACGGCGGGTGCAACTGAGCAGGGCGGCTGAGCGGCGGTGCGCTGGTCAGGTGCGGCCGGCGCGCGCCTCGGCCTCGGTCAGCAGGGCATCCATCCGGTACCGCAGCCGGGTCAGGTCGGTGGGGGCGAGCGTGGTCCACTCCACCCCGTCGGCCGCGGTGCCGCGCTGCATCAGGTACCGGCCGTGCCGGGAGTCCAGCAGACCGAGCACCTTGGGCAGCCGGTGCAGCACCCCCCACTGGTCGGCGGCGAGCACGCTGAGCTGCCCCCGCCGGGTGGTGCCGCGCAGCACCGACTCGACCAGCGCGGCCTCCTCGGCGTCGACCCCGCGCTCGGTGAGGACGTCGGACATCGCGCCGCCGGCGGTCAGTTCCGTGGTGGCCGCCTCCAGGTCGGCGCTGGGCAGGGTGACCGAGTGCCCGGTACCGGCCGGTGTGCTCGGCAGCGCACCGAGCGTCGCGTCGACCGGCCCGGACGCGCTGGCCAAGGTCACCGTCGAGTCCTGGCGGATGGCGAGCGCGGTACTGCCGGGCCGGGACGAGGCCACCGCCCGCAGCTCGCGGCCCAGCCGCATCCGCAGCTCCACCTGATGGGTCGGCGCCGCGAGCAGGTGCATCAGCCGGACGACCTCCGGATCCGGTCCGCTGAGGTCGGCGAGGCCACGCTGGCGCAGACCCTGCCAGCCGGTGGCCACGATGCCGCTCCGCTCGCTGTGGGTGCGGCCCGGCGAGTCGAGCCGGAGCACCACCGGCGTGGCGCCAAGGCCGAGCCATTCCCACAGCACGTCGAACTCCACCGCGGTGAGCACCCGGCGGGCCGGCCCCCGGTACTGACGGTCCAGTTCAGGTGCGGCTGTCATGATCCGATCACCGGGGGGACCACCCATCCGTTCTCGCCGAATATGTCGTGTTCGTCCAGCAGGTAGTCCAGCCGCTCGTGCTGCTCGTGCTCTGTGTCGTGGAACCCGGCACCGCCGAGCATGGGCGGCATCATCGACGGGTCGATCCCGGGTTGCGCCGGTCCGGGCGGCCTACCGTTGTCGGCGCCGGCCGGTCCGGCCGGGTTCGTCGGTGGGCCGCCTCGGGGGCGCAGGCCGGCCCCGCCCCGCTGGGCGAGGGCCGCCGCCCCCTCCGACCTGGTGCCGGCACCGGAGGCCTGCCTCGCCGTCGCGGGCACCGGGGCGACGCGCTCCGCCCGGCCCGGCCCACCGGCACCCGGCGTACCGAGCCACCCCTGTCCGCCCGGCGGCTCGCGGAGCCTGGCCGCCCGGCCGGGTTGCGACCCGACCGCGCCGGTGGCACCGAACCCCGGGGAGTCGGCGCGCACCTGGCCACCCCGGCCGGGCTGGTACGGCTCGACCGAGGCCGGGCGGGTGCCGGTGCCGGTGCCGGCCGAGGGTGCGCCGCGCGCCACGCCGCCGGTCCCGGGTGGCTCCGCAAGACCGGCCCTGGACACCATGCGGGCCCCGGCAGCGTTCGCCGAGGGCACTCCACCCCGGGCGGCGGCCGGGTTGGTGGCGGGTGCGTGCTCCGCGCCGGCCGCGCCCGCCCGGCCGGTGGGACGAGTGACCCCGGTGTTGGCCGCGCCGGCCGAGGTGCCGGCGGTGGGCGGCCGGGTGAACGTGTCGGTGGGGCGCGTCCGGGTGCACTCGTCGGCGTGCGCCCGCAGCAGCTCCAGTGCCCGCAGCCGGGCGTTCGCCTGCGCCTCTTCCACCTGTGCCCAGTTGGCCCCGGCGGCCGGCGGCCCGCTGGGCGGTGGCGGCATCTCGGCGATCACGGTGCGTGCGCTGGCGGCCTGCTGACCGGCTTGGCCGGCGGCGGTGGCGGCGCGGCCGGCCGCCGCCTCGGCCCACTGCGCGTGCTGGCCGATCCCGCCCCGCGCGGCGTCGGCCGCCTGCCCCTGCCAGCCCAGCCCGAGCTCGCCGAGTGGCGCGCTGAGCGTCTTGGCGATGTTCTCCAGCACCTGTGCGGTCCTGGAGAAGTTGGCTTGGCTGGTGGTGGCGGCGGCCGGGTCTCCACCGTGAGCGAGGTTCCAGAGCTCCTGGTGGGACAGGCCGGCCAGGCGTTGGTCGGTCATGACCCGGTCACGACCCCAGCTGGCGGCTCAGCTCGGCGGCGGTCTGGTGCTCGTTGCTGTCGTAGGCGTGCTGGATGTCACCGAGCTGTGTGAGCACGCCCTCCAGCCGCCGGCCGTATTCCGTCAGGGCCTGTGCGGCCGACTCGGGACCGTCGCCGGCGACCTTGTTGAACGCGGTCTGGAACTCGACACTGGACTGATCGGCCATTGCCGGCTTGCTGATGCTCAAGGCGTCCTGGCCGCCCCGGGTGAGGGGCTGCAGCTGCTCGAGGGCGCTCTGGAACGCCTGCCGCAGCTTCGGGATCATGTGCGGCTCGAG
>DASYLM010000011.1:0-7935 GCA_036009565.1 Pseudonocardia sp.
AAGGTGCGCAGCGGGGCGATCTTCGTCGACTCGGCGGACAAGGCGGCCCGGTTCATCTCGCTGTGCGACGCGTTCAACATCCCGCTGGTGTTCCTGCAGGACGTACCCGGCTTCATGGTCGGCGTCGAGGTGGAGCGCCAGGGCATCATCCGGCACGGCGCGAAGATGATCGCCGCGATGGCCTCCGCCGAGGTGCCCAAGTACTCGGTGGTGCTGCGCAAGGCCTACGCCGCCGGCTTCTACGCGATGTGCGCCCCCGGCTTCGAGCCGCGCGCGACCCTGGCGCTGCCGACCGCCACGATCGGCCCGATGTCGGCCGAGGCGTCGGTCAACGCGGTGTACGCGAACAAGATCGCGGCCATCGAGGACGAGGTGGAGCGGGCCGCGTTCGTGGCCGCCCGCACCGTCGAGCAGCGCGCCGACATCAACCTGCTGCGGATGGGCAGCGACCTGATCGTCGACGCCGTCGTGCAGCCCGACCGGCTGCGCGCCGAGCTGTCCGCCCGGCTGGTCGACGCGGACCGCTGGACCCGGGGACCCGGCCGCCGCCACCACCTGATCAGCCCGGTCTGACCGGACCGTCCGTGACGAAGCGGCCCGCCCGAGATCGAGGAGGACGACGATGTCCGACAGCCTCGCCCAGCTGACCGACACGCCGCTGCGCCCGCTGCGGCCGGAATGGGTGGTGCCCGAGCGGGTCGATGCCCTGCGTGCGGCCCGCGAGCTGGCCCCGGACGACTACTGGACCTGGGTGGCGCACCAACAGCGCTGGTCCACGCCGTGGCACACGGTCCGCACCGGCGAGCTGCCGGACGCGCGGTACTTCGACGGCGGCCGGCTCAACGTGGCGGACAACTGCCTGGACCGCTGGGCGGCGGACCCGGCGACCGCCGACCGTGCCGCGGTGATCTGGGAGGGCGAGCCCGGCGACACCCGCTGCTACCGCTATGCCGAGCTGGCCGCCGAGACGACCGCGCTGGCCGCCGGGCTGCTCGAGCTGGGCGTGCGCACGGGCGACGTGGTGGCGCTCTACCTGCCGAACCTGGTGGAGTCGTTCACCGCCATCCAGGCCTGCAACCGGATCGGCGCGATCTACACCGTGCTGTTCGCCGGCTTCGGTGAGCAGGCGGTGGCCGCGCGGCTGATCGCGTCCCGGGCGTCGGTGGTGGTCGTCGCCGACGCGGTCTACCGGCGGGCGAAACGCGTCGAGCTGCTGGCCACCCTGCGCGCCGCCCGCACCCGCACCCCGGACGTGCGCGTGACGGTGGTGGTGGACCGCACCGGCGACCTGGCCGCCGGCACCACCGCGCTGCGCGACGGTGAGCACTCCTACGCCTCGGTGTGCGCGGCCGGCAGCGCCGGTACGCCGTGCGTCGCACTGGACCCGAACGAGCCGTCGTTCCTGATCTTCACCAGCGGCACCGAGTCGCGGCCGAAGGGCGTGGTGCACAGCGTCGGCGGCTTCCTGCTCGGCACCTGGGCGAACGCGCACTGGCAGGCCGGCTACGAACCCGGCGACGTCTACTGGGTGGCCGCCGACGTCGGCTGGCTGACCTTCCCGATCCAGGCCGTGGTCGGCGGGCTGGCACTGGGCATGACGATCGCCTGCTACGAGGGCGCGCTGGACACCCCGTCCACCGCGCGGTTCTACGAGATCTGCGAGCGGCACCGGGTGACCAAGGTGCTCGCCGCGCCGACGCTGCTGCGGATGCTGCGCGGCTTCGGCGACGGGTTGGCCGCCGCGCACCCGCTGCCGGCGCTGAAACTGATCACCGCGCAGGGTGAGCCGTTCGACGTCGACACGTTCGACTGGGCCACCGCGACGTTCGACGTGCCGATCGTGAACGCCTACGGCCAGACCGAGACCGGCTCGACGTGGAGCTACCCGGTGTACGGGGTGGAGTCGATCAAGGCCGGTTCGGTGGGCACCGCGGTGCCCGGCCACACCTTCGACATCCTGGACGACGACGGTCTGCCGGTACCGCCCGGGGTGAAGGGCAACCTGGTGCTGACCAGCCCGTTCCCCACGTTGGCGCGCACCGTGTGGGACGACCACGACCGGTACCTGTCGACCTACTTCGGCCGGTTCCCCGGGCGCTACGCCACCAACGACGAGGCGGTGCGCGACGCCGACGGCCACCTGTGGGTGCTCGGCAGGGCCGACGACGTGATCAACGTGGCCGCGCACCGGATCTCGACGATGGAGATCGAGGCGGCGGTCACCGGGCACCCTGCCGTGGTCGAGGCGGCGGTGGTGGGCATCCCGGACGACACCAAGGGCACCGTGCCGGTCGCGTTCGTGACGCTGCGGGCCGAACCCGGTGCCGGTGGGGATCCCGACCCGGACCAGGTGCGCGCCGAGCTGGACCGCCGGGTGGTCGCCGAGCTGGGTGGCTACGCCCGGCTGGCCGCGATCTACCTGACCCCGGTGATGCCGAAGACCCGCACCGGCAAGTTGATGCGCCGGCTGCTGCGCGACGTCGTGGTGCACGGGCGCCCGACCGGCGACACCAGCGCGATGGAGGACCCGTCGGCGCTGGACACCGTGATCCGCCTGGTGAACCCGTGAGCGGCGATGGTCGGCATCGCGGCCAACGCCACGCACCGGTCGAGGAGGGGTAGCTGGCGCATGTTCGACTATCCGTTGCGGGACCGCACCATCGGCCACATCCTGGCCGAGAAGGCCGCGCGCATTCCGGACCGCCCGTTCCTGCATTTCGGCGGGCACACCGACAGCTACGCCGACGCCCACCGGCTGACCAACCGCTACGCGCACGGCTTCCTGCGCGCCGGTATCGGCAAGGGTGACCACGTCGCGCTGATGCTGCCGAACCAGCCGGAGCTGCTGTGGGCGATCTGGGGGCTGGGCAAGATCGGCGCGGTGGCCGTGCCACTGAACACCGCCGCCAAGGGCGACCTGCTGACCTACCTGCTGGAGCAGTCCGACTCGGTGCTGCTGTGCGTGTCCGACGAGCTGCGCGAGCGCGCGGCCGCCGCCGCCGCCAAGGCCCCGGCGGTACGCCAGGTGTTCGGGCCGGACCGGCTGCGCGAGTTCGCCGGCACCGGACCCGACGACGACCCGCCGGGTATGGCCGACGTCGAGGCGGACGACCCGCACCTTCTGCAGTACACCTCCGGCACCACCGGCCCGTCCAAAGGCGCGGTCAGCCCGCACTCGCAGGGGCACGCGGTCGGCCGCCAGATGGCGTCGCTGACCCGGTACCGCCCGGACGACGTGCTCTACACCTGCCTGCCGGTGTTCCACGCCAACGCGCTGTGGTTCACCATCTACGCCGCGCTGTGGGCGGAGGCGTCGGTGGCGATGTCGCCGGGGTTCTCCGCGCGGCGGTTCTGGGACGAGATCCGCGAGTCCGGGGCGACCGTGTTCAACGCCCTGGGCGCGATGGCCAACATCATCTGGCAGCTGCCCCGGTCGGAGCGCGACCGTGAGCACGACGTGCGCACCGCGATGCTGGTGCCGATCTCGCGCGCCCTGGTGGACGGCTTCGCCGAGCGCTACGGCATCGCGGTGACCTCGGTGTACGCGATGACGGAGAACTGTGCGGTCACCGTGTTCGGCCCGGACGAGCCCCGGGAGAAGGTGCCCTCGGCCGGCAAGGTGCGCGACTACATGGGCGTGCGGATCGTGTCCGACAACACTGTCGACCCCGGAGAGGACGGGGACCGGGAGCTGCCGCCCGGCGAGGTCGGCGAGATCTGCATCCGGCCGACCGAACCGGGCAGCGTGATGCTCGGCTACTACAAGATGCCGGACGCGACCGCCGCCGCACACACCGACGGCTGGTTCCACACCGGCGACCGGGGCCACCTGGATGCGGACGGCTACCTGTACTTCTCCGACCGCAAGAAGGAGGCGATCCGCCGCCGCGGCGAGAACATCTCCGCCTACGAGGTCGAGATGGTGCTGTGCCGCCACCCCGCCGTGCTGGAGGCGGCCGCGGTCCCGGTGCCGTCGGAGCTGGGTGAGGACGACGTGATGGCCTACCTCGTGCCCGCGCCGGACACGCCGCTGGACTTCGCCGAGGTGATCGAGTTCTGCGCGGAGAACATGGCGTACTACATGGTGCCGCGCTACCTCGAGGTGATCGAGGCGCTGCCCAAGACGCCGAGCGAGAAGATCGAGAAGTACAAGCTGAAGGTGGACGCCGCCGAGCGCCTCGCCGAGTTCTGGGACCGCGACAAGGCCGGCATCACCATCCGCCGTTAGAACCCTGTGAGTGGTATCGGTCGCGATAGCGACCAATACCACTCACCGGGCCCGATGAAGGAGCGCACGTGGACGTCCGCGTTGAGGTGGACGGGGTGGTGGCGCGGGTGTTGATCGACCGGCCGACGGCGATGAACGCGCTCAGCCCGGCGGTGCTGGCCGGGTTGCGTGACGCCTTCGGGGTCGCTGCGCGCAAGGGCTGCTCGGTGCTGGTGCTGCGAGGCGCCGGCGGCACACTGTCCGCCGGCGCCGACCTGAAGTACCTGGAGACCATCCTCGGCGACGAGGCCGCGGTCACCGGGTACCTGGTCGAGATCGGCGCGATGGTCGACGCGCTGGCGGCCGGCCCGTTCGTGTCCGTCGCTGTCGTCGAGGGGTATGCGCTGGCCGGCGGCTGCGAGATCCTGCTGGGCTGCGACCTGGCGGTGGTGTCGGCGCAGGCACGCATCGGCGACCGGCACCTGGAGTACGGCCTGCTCCCCGGCGCCGGCGGGTCGGTGCGGCTGCCCAGGGCGCTGCCCGGCGCGCTGGCCCGCCGGCTGCTGCTCACCGGCGAGATGATCGACGGCGCGACCGCGTTCGACTGGGGCCTGGTCAGCCACGTGGCCGCGCCCGCCGAGCTGGAGCAGACGCTGGAGCAGCTGCTCGCCCGGCTGTCCCGGCACAGCGGCGCCGCGCTGGCCGGCCAGAAACGGCTGTACCGGGCGTCGATCGACACACCGGTGGCGGAGGCGTTGGCGGCCGAGCGGGCCACCCTGGTCGACCACCTGCGGAACTCGGCGGCCGCGGCCGAGGGGCTCGCCGCATTCCGGTCCGGCCGGGCCCCACGTTTCGAGAGCGGTTCCGAGAGCGGTTCCGAGAGTGAAGGGAACAGAGCATGAGCGCACGTCCGGTGACCGGGCGCTGGTTCGAACAGCTCGAGGTCGGCACGGTGGTGCAGCACGCCGTCCGGCGCACCGTGACCGAGACCGACAACGTGCTGTTCACGACCATGACGATGAACCCGGCCCCGCTGCACCTGGACGCCGACTACGCGGCCGGCACCGAGTTCGGCCGGCCCCTGGTCAACAGCATGTTCACCGTCGCGCTCGTGGTCGGGCTGTCGGTGCCGGAGCTGACCCTGGGCACCATCGTGGCCCAGCTCGGCATGGACGCGATCAAGTTCCCGGCGCCGGTGTTCCCCGGTGACACGGTCCGGGTGGAGACCGAGGTGGTCGAGGCACGCGCGTCGAAGTCGCGGCCGGACGCCGGCATCGTGGTCTTCGAGCACCGCGCCTACAACCAGCGCGACGAGCTGGTGTGTCGGGCCAGGCGCACCGGTCTGATGCACCGGCGCCCCGCCGACGCCGGTTGACCCCGCACCCGCAACCCTCCCGAGAGGACGTTAGTTGATCACCGCATACCTGGACGACACCTCGGTCGGCGACACCCACGTGACCGGCGGCCGCACCATCACCGAGACCGACCTGGTCAGCTTCGCGATGTTCTCCGGCGACTGGCACCCGATCCACACCGACGTCGAGTACGCGGCCGCGGACGGGCGCTTCGGCGGCCGCATCGCGCACGGCGCACTGGTGCTGTCGGTGGCTCTCGGGCTGGTCACCTTCTGGCCGCCGGCGATGAAGGCGTTCTACGGCATCGACAAGCTGCGCTTCGTCGCGCCGACCCGGATCGGTGACACCCTGCACGTGGCGACCGAGGTGCTCGCGGTGGAACCGAAGGGCAGCGACGGCGGCGTGGTGACCTCCCGGTTCACCGTGCGCAACCAACGCGAGGAGGACGTGATCGTGGCGACGCTGAAGTCACTGGTGGCCAGGAAGCCGGCCGCGTGAACGGGTTCAGCCCGCGCAGCGTGCTGTTCGTACCGGGGCACCGGCCGGACATGCTGGCCAAGGTGGTGCGCAGCCGCCCGGACGCGGTGATCGTCGACCTCGAGGACGCGGTGGCGCCGGCGGCCAAGGAGGAGGCCCGGACCACGGCGATGAGTGCGCTGGCGGCGGAGCGGCCGGGCGCGGACCGGGTGCTGCTGCGGATCAACGGGGTGGGCACGCCGTGGTACGGGGCGGACGTGGCCGCCGCGGCGGGCGCGATCGCGGCGACCCACCGGAACGGCACGGCGCACCTGGACGGCGTCGTGCTGCCCAAGTACGAACACCCCGGTGAGCTCGCGCAGCTGCGGGCCGCGCTGCCGGCCGGTGCGCTGGTGATCGTCGGGCTGGAGAGCGCGCTCGGCGTGGCGGACGCCCGCCCGCTGCTCGCCGAGTGTCCGGACGCGGCGTACTTCGGCGCCGAGGACTTCATCGCCGACCTGGGTGGGCGGCGCACCGCGACCGGCACCGAGGTCCTCTACGCCCGCAGTCGGGTGTGTCTGGCCGCCCGGCTCGCCGGCGTCGCCGCGCTGGACCAGGTGGTGGCGGCGGTCCATGACGCCGAGGCGTTCCGCCGCGACGCCGAGCAGGCCAGGGAGCTCGGTTACCCCGGCAAGATCTGCCTGCACCCGATCCAGGTGAGCATCGCGCACGAGGTGTTCACCCCGTCGGCGGCCGAGTTGGAGCACGCCCGCGCGGTGCTGGCGGCCGCCGAGGCCGGGGTGGGCCTTGTCGACGGCCAGATGGTCGACGCGGTGCACGTGACCATGGCCCGCGCCGTCCTGGCCCGGGCACAGCCCGACCCCGCCGACGCCTGACCCGGCGGGCGTCCCCCGCCGTCTGCCCTGTTGACGACCTGTGGCAATGAGTGCTGACCAGATGACCTTCTACAAACTCTTGACGACCAGACAGAGTTCTGTAGAGTATTGGGCACACTCCCACCACACCTGTCGACGGAAGCGGACCAGGATGAGCACCGACGAACCCCAGGTGTCGTTCCAGACGAGCCCGGAGCGGTACCGGCACTGGAAGCTCGATCTCCAGGGTGAGATCGCCTACCTGCGGCTGGACATCGCGGAGGACGGCGGGCTGGTCCCCGGTTACGAGCTCAAGATGAACTCCTACGACCTCGGCGTGGACATCGAGCTCTACGACGCGACGCAGCGGCTGCGCTTCGAGCACCCCGAGGTGCGCGCTGTCGTGGTGACCAGCGCCAAGGACCGCAACTTCTGCGCCGGCGCGAACATCCGCATGCTGGCCCAGTCCAGCCACCCGTGGAAGGTGAACTTCTGCAAGTTCACCAACGAGACCCGCAACGGCATGGAAGATGCCACCGCGAACTCCGGCCAGACCTACCTCGCCGCCGTGAACGGCACTGCCGCCGGCGGTGGTTACGAGCTCGCGCTGGCCTGCGAGAAGATCCTGCTGATCGACGACAACTCCTCGTCGGTGTCGCTGCCGGAGGTCCCGCTGCTGGGTGTGCTGCCCGGTACCGGCGGTCTGACCCGGGTCACCGACAAGCGCCGGGTGCGCAAGGACCGGGCGGACGTGTTCGCCACCAAGCCCGAGGGCGTGCGCGGCAAGCAGGCCGTCGAGTGGAAGCTGGTCGACGAGGTCATCCCGAAACGCCAGTGGGACGAGCTGGTCGCCGAGCGCGCCGCCGAAGCCGCCGCCGGCTCCAGCCGCCCGGTCGGTGCTACCGGCATCACGCTGCCGCCGCTGGAGCCGGAGCACACCGGTGGTGTCAACGGCGGAGAGATCCGCTACCGGCACGTCACCGCGAAGCTGGACCGCGAGCAGGGCCAGGTGGAGATCACCGTGGCCGGCCCGGAGGGCGAC
>DASYLM010000012.1:0-1889 GCA_036009565.1 Pseudonocardia sp.
ACGGTGGGCGCGAACACCAGCTCGACGCCTTCGTCCCGGCACACGGCGAGATCCGCCTCGAGTTGGCGGGGGTACCGGTCGAGATCGACCCGCGAATCGAATTGCAGTGGATTCACGAAGATTGACACCACCGTGGCTGCATCGGGGATTGCCCGGGCGGCCTGGATCAAGGCCCGGTGGCCGGAGTGCAGCGCTCCCATCGTCGGGACCAGTGCCACTGGGCGTCCGGCCTGGCGCAGCGTCCGGGTCACCGCGGACAGCGCGACGGGCTCGTCGTAGACCGTCAGGCTCCTCACCGTGGTCCCTGCAGCGTCTCCCGAATCCGGATGGCGGCCGCAGGTGCCAGCAACCCGGCTGCTTCGGCCCGATCGGCGGTCCGGCTCGCCTGCGTGCGGTAGGGAGCGAGCAGCTCCGGAGCTGACTCGGCGAGCACCCGTAGGTGCAGCCGGACGGTGTCGAGGTCGCCGCGGGCCACCGGTCCGGTCAAAGCACGGTCACCATGGCGCAACGTGTTGTCCAGCGCCGCCTCCAGCAGCGGGCCGAGCAGCCGTTCCGCGGGCACCACTCCGGCGTGTTCCAGGGTGTCCACCGCATCGCGCACCAGGGTGGCCAGGTGGTTAGCGCCGTGCGCCAGTGCCGCGTGGTACAGCGCACGAGCCTCGGGCGGCACCCGCACCGGCTCGGCTCCCATCTCCAGCACCAGCGCTTCTCCGACGCTCCAGCCGGTCTCATCGGCGACAGTGACGCCGACGCAGGCCCCCGCGAGCCGCGCGGTGTCCTCAGCGCGGCCGGTGAAGGTCATCGCGGGGTGCAGGGCCAGGGGGAGGACTCCGAGCGCGATCGCCGGCGCAAGCACGTCCACGCCCCGGGAGCCGCTGGTGTGCACCACGATCTGACCCGCTCGAAACGCGCCGGTCGCGGCCAGCCCGGAAACCAGGCCCGGCAGCACGTCGTCGGGGACGGCGAACAGAACCAGATCCGAGCGCCGCACCACGTCATCGGGTGGCAACACGGGCGCCTCGGGCAGCAGGTCTGCGGCACGCCGCAGCGATGCTCGGGACACCGCGCTGACCCCGACCACGACGTGTCCGGCGCCGGAAAGGGCGGCGCCCAGCACCGACCCCACGCGGCCGGCGGACACGACGCCCAGGGCCAGCCGGGCAGGGCGATCCGCCGCGCCGCTGCGTCCGACAACGGCATTGGGCGCAGCCGCCCCCGACTGCGGCTTCGTCGCCATCGCCGTCCTCCAGATGTTCCAGTCCTGCGCTGACCGCAGGTACCGGACTCCTCGCAGGTTATCCCCGCCGACGTCATCGGCGCCGGTTGTGGTGAGCAGCTTCACTGCTGCATTCACCCCTGCCGCATTCACCCCTGCCGCATTCACCCCTGCCGCATTTGCGCCTGAGGCATTTACCCCTGACGCCGCTGGTCCGGTGGGCTCACGGCCCGGTCCCGGGCGGCGATCAGCTCCGCCACCGCCTCGTGGTGCCACCGTCGGGTGTCCGGGCTGGCCGTGCCGCGTTCTACCCGGTCGGAGAGAAAGGCGAGCTCGGTCACCGCATTCTGGTAGTCGCGCACGGCACTGGCAGCCGAGTCTCCGGCCCGACGGCGCACCTCGGAGCGCCAACCCCGCCGACCGATTTGGCTGGCCAGCAGCGGGACCTCACTGGGGGCGATCCATCCCGCAGTCGCGAACCCCGGCAGCGCGGCGGAGACCATCCGTTGCTCTCGGCGGTGTTGCCACACCACCATCGTGATCAGGGCACCGAATAACGGAACCATGATCACTCCGTAGAAGGCCGGCAGGTAACCGAGACCGGCAGAGGCGTTCCATAGCGCATGCAGCCCGACCGCGCCGAGATAACCGGCCACGATAAGGCCGACACGGT
>DASYLM010000013.1:0-14369 GCA_036009565.1 Pseudonocardia sp.
CGCGGCGGAGTCGCCGGGACGGTCTTCGAGATGGACGACCGGTTCACCGCGTACGACTCGGCCAGCATCGCCGCGGGCGGGTTCGAGGGCGGCAAGATGCTGCTGCGGATCGACCCGGACGACCCGGGCACGGTGGTCACGCTGGAGAGCTGCGGCCGCGCGGTCAGCGACCTGGCCGGCCACCGGATGATGGCGATGGTCGAGCCGTTCATCTCACACCGGCTCGACGGGCGGGTCCGCAACGAGCTGACCGCGGACGCGATGGTCCGGGCCATGACGGTCACCGCCGGGCTGGGCACCACCTCGGCGTACACCTGGCTGAAGGTGCCGATCGTCGACGACATGGAACGTGTCATGGCGGCCACCACGCTGCCCGCGCTGATCCTCGGCGGGGAGGTCCCGGCGGATGCCGACTCCGCGTACGCGCAGTGGAGCAAGGCGTTGGCGCTGCCGACCGTGCAGGGTCTGGTGATCGGGCGCAGTCTGCTGTTCCCTCCCAATGACGATGTTGCGGCGGCCGTGGATGCGGCGGTGGGGTTGCTGTGAGCGAGAAGTACGTGGTGCGCCGGGGCGAGACGTCTGACGGCGACTTCGACCTGGTGGTCACTCCGGAGTCGGCCGGCTGGGGGTACAGCAGCCTGCGGGTGCTCGAGCTGGCCCCCGGTGGCACGGCCGAGTTCGACACCGGGCCGGACGAGATGGTGCTGCTGCCGCTGTCCGGTGGCGCGACGGTGAGCTGTGACGGCGCGAAGTTCGAGCTGACCGGCCGGGGGTCGGTGTTCTCCCGGGTCACCGACTTCGCGTATCTCCCGATGTCCTCGCGGGCCCAGGTGTCCTCGGCGGCGGGTGGCCGGTTCGCGCTGCCGGCCGCCCGCGCCACCCGTCGGCTGCCCGCCCGGTACGGCCCGGCCGAGGGCGTCGGCGTGGAGCTGCGCGGCGCCGGCCAGGCCAGTAGGCAGGTGAACAACTTCTGCACCCCGCAGACGTTCGAGGCGGACAAGCTGATTGCGGTCGAGGTGCTCACCCCGGCCGGCAACTGGTCGTCCTACCCGCCGCACAAGCACGACCAGGCCCGGGACGGCGAGGCCGAGCTGGAGGAGATCTACTACTTCGAGGTCGGCTCCGGACCCGCCGGGGACGGCATCGGTTACCAGCGGGTGTACGGCTCCGGCCCCGGCCGGGAGATCGACGTGTGCACCGAGGTGCGCGGCGGCGACACCGTGCTCATCCCGCACGGCTGGCACGGCCCGTCCATGGCCGCGCCCGGCTACCCGCTCTACTACCTGAACGTGATGGCCGGCCCCAGCCCGGACCGTGCCTGGCTGATCTGCGACGACCCGGCACACGGCTGGGTCCGGGACACCTGGGCCGGCCAGGCCATCGACTCCCGGCTGCCGCTCACGAGCACCTCGGAGCTGCCGACATGAAGCTGACCGTGGCGCAGGCTCTGGTGAGGTTCCTGGCGAACCAGTACAGCGAGCGGGACGGCGTCGAGCAACGCCTGATCCCCGGCTGCTTCGGCATCTTCGGCCACGGCAACGTCGCCGGCGTCGCCCAGGCCCTGCTGGAGAACTCCCAACCGTCCGCCGCCACCACCGCCGCCCCCACCCACGCCCCCACCAACGCCCCCACCCACGCTTCCGCGAGTCGGGGATTCCGTCAGGGTGAGTCGGGGATTCCATCAGGTGTGCTGCCCTATCACCTCGCGCGCAACGAGCAGGGCATGGTGCACGCCAGCGTCGGTTACGCCCGGATGCGCAACCGGCTGCAGGCCATGGCGTGCACCGCGTCCATCGGCCCCGGCTCCACGAACATGATCACCGGCGCTGCGCTGGCCACCATCAACCGGATCCCGGTGCTGCTGCTGCCCAGTGACTTCTTCGCCACCCGGGTGGCCAGTCCGGTGCTGCAGGAGCTGGAGGACCCGCGCGGCTACGACGTGTCGGTGAACGACGCGTTCCGCCCGGTGTCCCGGTTCTTCGACCGGGTGGACCGGCCGGAGCAGCTGCCGTCCGCGCTGCTGGGCGCGATGCGGGTGCTGACCGATCCTGCCGAAACAGGCGCGGTCACGATCTCCCTGCCGCAGGACGTACAGGCCGAGGCGTACGACTGGCCGGACGAGCTGTTCGCGCGCCGCGTCTGGCACGTGGCCCGGCCGGTAGCCGAGCCGGCGGCGCTGGCACGCGCGGTGGAGGTACTCCGGTCGGCGTCAAGGCCGCTGCTGGTGGCCGGCGGCGGGGTGATCTACAGCGAGGCGGGCGCGGCGCTGCGGGCGTTCGCCGAGGCGACCGGGATCCCGGTGGCGGACACCCAGGCCGGCAAGGGCGCGATCGCCTGGGATCACCCGTGCGCGGTCGGCGGGGTCGGGGCGACCGGGTCACCGGTGGCGAACGCGCTGGCCCGCGATGCCGACGTCATCCTCGGCGTCGGTACCCGGTACAGCGACTTCACCACGGCGTCGCGCACCGCGTTCCAGAACCCGGACGTGCGCTTCGTCAACCTCAACATCACCTCGTTCGACGCCGCCAAGCAGTCCGCCACGGCGCTGGTGGCCGACGCCCGGGAGGGTCTGACGGCACTCACCGAGACGCTGACGAAATCCCCGACTCGCCCTGACGGAATCCCCGACTCGCGGGTGGGTGGTTACCGCGTGGCGGCGGAGTATGCGGCGGGGTTTGCCGCGCACCGCGAGGAGTGGACGCGGGTGGTGGACCGGGCGTACCACCTGGACCACGGGCCGCTGCCGGCGCAGACCGAGGTGCTCGGCGCGCTGAACGAGCTGATGCAGCCCCGGGACGTGATCGTGCAGGCGGCCGGGAGCATGCCCGGTGACCTGCAGATGCTGTGGCGGGCCAGCGACGAGAAGGCGTACCACGTGGAGTACGGGTACTCCTGCATGGGCTACGAGATTGCCGGTGCACTGGGCGTGAAGATGGCCGCGATGGCCGCCGCCGAGTCGGGCCGCGAGCCGGACCGCGAGGTGTTCGCGCTGGTCGGCGACGGCTCGTACCTGATGATGGCGCAGGAGATCGTCACCGCGGTGTCCGAGGGCGTCAAGCTGAACCTGGTCATCGTGCAGAACCACGGCTTCGCCTCGATCGGGGCGCTGTCGGAGTCGGTCGGCTCGCAGCGCTTCGGCACCAACTACCGCTACCGGGACGCCGACACCGGCCAGCTCGACGGCGCCCGGCTGCCGATCGACCTGGCGGCCAACGCGGCCAGCCTCGGCGCCGAGGTGATCCGGGTGCGGACGATCGCCGAGCTACGCGAGGCGATCCTCACCTCCCGCGCGTCCACCCGCACCACGGCCATCCACATCGAGACCGACCCGCTGGCGCCGGTGCCGTCCCCGGAGAGCTGGTGGGACGTGCCGGTCGCCCAGGTCGCCGCCCTGGACAGCACCCAGCAGGCCCGCAAGACCTACGAAGAGCACAAAGCCACCCAACGCCCGCTGATCTAGGCACACGCCACCAAGGAGAACCGCACGTGAGGACCATTACGCACTGGATCGGCGGCAAGCCGGTCGCCGGTGGCACGAGCACCTCGCCGGTGTGGAACCCCGCCACCGGAGAGCAGCAGGCCGAGGTGCCGCTGGCCAGCACCGAGGAGGTCGACACCGCGGTACGCACCGCGGCCGCCGCGTTCGAGCACTGGTCGCAGTCCTCGCTGTCGGCCCGCGCGAAGGTGCTGTTCCGCTTCCGCGAGCTGGTCAACGGCCGCGCCCAGGAGCTCGCCGAGATCGTCGCCGACGAGCACGGGAAGGTGGTCAGCGACGCACTCGGCGAGGTACAGCGCGGCCTCGAGGTCGTGGAGTTCGCCTGCGGCATCCCGAGCCTGCTCAAGGGTGACTACTCCGACCAGGTCTCCACCGGCGTCGACGTGTTCTCGTTCCGCGAGCCGCTCGGGGTCTGCGTCGGGATCACGCCGTTCAACTTCCCGGTGATGGTGCCGATGTGGATGCACCCGGTGGCCATCGCCTGCGGCAACACCTTCGTGCTCAAGCCCAGTGAGCGCGACCCCGGCGCGTCCATGCTGATCGCCGAGCTGTGGGCCGAGGCGGGCCTGCCGGACGGCGTGTTCAACGTGGTGCACGGGGACAAGACGGCGGTCGACGCGCTGCTCGACCACGAAGCAGTGGCAGCCGTGTCGTTCGTGGGATCCACCCCGATCGCGCGCTACATCCACCAGCGGGCCAGTGCCACCGGCAAGCGGGTGCAGGCCCTCGGCGGCGCGAAGAACCACGCCGTCGTACTGCCCGACGCATCGCTCGACTTCGCCGCCGACCACCTGGTCTCGGCCGCCTTCGGCTCCGCCGGCGAGCGGTGCATGGCGATCTCGGCCACCGTCGCGGTGGGCAGTGCCGGCGACGAGCTGCTCGCCCGGGTCAGCGAGAAGGCCCGCGCGGTGAAGGTCGGCCCCGGCCGCGACCCGGCCAGCGAGATGGGCCCGGTGATCACCGCCGCCGCGCGGGACCGGATCGTCGGGCTGATCGGGACCGGCGCCGAACAGGGCGCCGACCTGGCGGTGGACGGGCGCGGGCTGACCGTGCCGGGCCACGACGGCGGCTTCTTCGTCGGCCCCACGGTCATCGACCGGGTCCGCCCGGAGATGGACGTGTACCGCGAGGAGATCTTCGGTCCGGTGCTCGCGGTGGTGCGCGCCGACTCGGTGGACGAGGCCATCGCCTTGATCAATGCGAATCCGTATGGAAATGGAACCGCAATCTTCACCTCCTCGGGTGAAGCCGCACGGCGGTTCCAGCGTGGTGTGCACGTCGGGATGATCGGGATCAACGTGCCGATCCCGGTACCGATGGCCTACTACTCCTTCGGTGGGTGGAAGGACTCGCTGTTCGGCGACAAGCACGTGCACGGTCCGGAGGGCGTGTCCTTCTACACCCGCGCCAAGGTCGTGACCTCCCGGTGGCCCCAGATCCAGGCCGCGAGTGGCTCCAGCTTCCACTTCCCGACCTCGAACTAGGGAGGCACCCCGTGACCGAGAAAATTCGCCTGGGCACCGCCCCCGACTCCTGGGGCGTGTGGTTCCCGGACAACCCGGCACAGGTCCCGTGGCAGCGCTTCCTCGACGAGGTCGAGCGGGCCGGCTACGAGTGGATCGAGCTCGGCCCGTACGGCTACCTGCCGACCGACCCGGCCCAGCTGCGCGACGAGCTGGACCGGCGCGGCCTGCGGCTCTCGGGTGGTGCGGTGGCGGCCGGCCTGCATCGCGGCGCGGACGCGCTGAAGCAGGCCGTCGAGGACTGTCGCGCCGAAGCGGCGCTGCTCACCGCGCTCGGCGCCCGGCACCTGGTGCTGCTGCCGGAGGGTTACACCGAGCTGGACGGGTCGCTCAACCAGCCGCGCGACCTCACCCCGGAGCAGTGGCGCGACCTCACCACCGGGATGGACGCACTGGCTCGCACGCTGCACGACGAGTTCGACGTGGAGCTCGTCTTCCACCCGCACGCGGACAGCCACGTGGACACCCAGCCCCGGGTGGAGCGCTTCCTCACCGACACCGACCCGGCGCACGTCCAGCTCTGCCTCGACACCGGGCACATCGCCTACTGCGGCGGCGACAACCTGGAGATCATCCGGAAGTTCCCGCAGCGGATCGGCTACGTGCACCTCAAGCAGGTCGACCCGGCGGTGCTGGGGCGGGTCACCGCCGAGGGGCTGGCGTTCGCGCCCGCCGTGGCGCTCGGCGCAATGGTCGAGCCGCCGCTCGGGGTGCCGGACATGCCGTCGCTGCTGGACGAGCTGGGCCGCCTCGACGTGGACCTGTTCGCCATCGTCGAGCAGGACCTCTACCCCTGCGAACCGGACACCCCGCTGCCGATCGCCGCCCGCACCGCGCGGTACCTGGGCGGCTGCGGTATCGGCCCGGTGCGCACGCCCTAGCAGTCACCCCCGGCTTGCAGTCCGCCTCCTGGCCGGCTGCCAGATGAGAGGAACACTCAATGAGGAGTACCCGCAAGTTGGTGCGTGTGTTGGCCACGGCGGCCTCGCTCGCGGTGGCACTGGCGGCGTGCAGCAGCCAGGGCGGCGCGCAGAACAACCAGGCCGGCGGCGCCCCAGCCGGCAAGACGTACACCATCGCCATGATCACCCACGAACAGCCCGGCGACTCGTTCTGGGACAAGATCCGGGCCGGCGCCCAGGCCGCCGCGAAGCAGCTGAACGTCGACCTGAAGTACTCCAACAACAACGACGCCGGCCAGCAGGCCACGCTCGTGCAGAACGCGATCGACAGCAAGGTCGACGGCCTCGCGGTGACCCTGGCGTTCGCCGACCAGGTCGGGCCGGCCGCGCAGAAGGCCGCGCAGGCCGGTATCCCGACGGTCGCCTTCAACTCGGGCATCAGCGACTACCAGAAGTACGGCATCGGCATGTACTTCGGGTCCGACGAGGACCTGGCCGGCCAGTCCGCCGGGCAGCGCATGACGCAGGCCGGGGGCGGCGGCAAGGCGATCTGCGTGGTCCAGGAACAGGGCAGCGTGGCGTTGGAAGCACGCTGCGCCGGCGTCAAGAAGACCTTCCCGAACACGGAGAACCTGCAGGTCAACGGCGCGGACCTGCCGTCGGTGCAGCAGACCATCGGCGCCAAGCTGCAGCAGGACCCGTCGATCAGCTACATCGTCACCCTGGGCGCGCCGATCGCGCTCGCCGCGCTGCAGGCGAAGCAGGGCGCGGCCGGCAGCAAGGCCAAGATCGTCACGTTCGACCTGAACGCCGACGTGGCCAAGGACATCCAGAACGGCTCGATCCTGTTCTCCATCGACCAGCAGCCCTACGTGCAGGGCTACATGGCCGTGACCTCCCTCTGGCTGCGGCTCACCAACGGCAACGACCTGGGCGGCGGCAAGCCCGTCCTGACCGGGCCGTCGTTCGTCGACAACACCAACATCGAGAAGATCGCAACCTACGCCGCGAACAACACCCGGTAAGTGCCTCGGGGGGCCGGCTGCTCGCACGGCGCCGGCTCCCCACCTCTCCACCCCCTGGAGCGCACCAATGAGCTCATCCGTGGCGACACAGCCGTCCCCACCGTCCCCCACTTCCGAACCGGTGCGCGTCCAGCGGTCGCTGCTGGCCCGTGTGCTGGCACGTCCGGAGATCGGCGCCCTCGCCGCGGCGGTCGCGATCTTCATCTTCTTCTTCGCGGTCGCGGCGCCGTTCCGGACCCTGCCGGCGTTTGCCACGGTGCTCTACTCCAGCTCGACGATCGGCATCGTGGCGGTCGCCGTGGCGATGTTGATGATCGGCGGCGAGTTCGACCTGTCCGCCGGTGTGCTGGTGACCACCTCCGCGCTGGCCTCGGCGATGATCAGCTACCAGTTCAGCCTGAACATGTGGGTCGGCGTCATCGTCAGCCTCATCATCACGATGGCGATCGGCTTCGTGAACGGCTACCTGGTGGTGCGCACCGGGATCCCCAGCTTCCTGATCACGCTGAGCACCTTCTTCGTGTTGCAGGGTGTCAACCTCGGCGTCACCAAACTCATCACCGGCACCGTCGCCACCACGAACGCCGATCAGCTCGACGGGTTCGCCTCGGCGAAGGCGGTCTTCGCCTCCGACATCGACCTCGGCATCATCACGGTCAAGGTGACGGTGCTGTGGTGGTTCGTGTTCGTCGCACTGGCCACCTGGATCCTGCTGCGTACCCGGACCGGCAACTGGATCTTCGCCTCCGGCGGCAACTCCGACAGCGCCCGCGCGGTCGGCGTGCCGGTACCGAAGGTCAAGATCGGCCTGTTCATGGGCGTGGCGTTCCTGGCCTGGTTCCTGGGCATGCACCTGCTGTTCAACTTCAGCAGCGTGCAGTCCGGCCTGGGCGTGGGCAACGAGTTCGTCTACATCATCGCCGCGGTCGTCGGCGGCGCGCTGCTCACCGGCGGCTACGGCTCGGCCGTGGGGTCGGCGCTCGGCGCGTTCATCTTCGGCATGGTCACCCAGGGCATCGTCTTCGCCGGCTGGGACCCGAACTGGTTCAAGGCGTTCCTGGGCGCGATGTTGCTGCTCGCGGTGCTGGTGAACCTGTACGTGAAGAAGTACTCGAACACCCGTAAATGAGCAGGAGTGACGCCATGACCGACACGATCGCGGACCACGCGGCACGAGATCTCAAGGCAGGCACCCCGCTCGTGGAGATGGACGGGGTCGGCAAGGCCTACGGCGCCATCCGGGCACTGGAGGGCATCAACCTGACCGTGAACGCCGGCGAGGTCGCCTGCGTGCTCGGCGACAACGGCGCCGGCAAGTCCACCCTCATCAAGATCATCTCTGGGTTGCACCCGCACACCGAGGGCACCCTCAAGGTGGACGGCACGGAGGCCCGGTTCAGCTCACCGCGCGAGTCACTGGACCGGGGCATCGCCACCGTCTACCAGGACCTCGCGGTGGTGGCCCTGATGGAGGTGTGGCGCAACTTCTTCCTCGGCTCGGAGATCCGCAAGGGCAGGTACCCCCTCGCACCGCTGGACATCAAGGCGATGCGCGAGATCGCCGACGCCGAGCTGAAGAAGATGGGCATCCACGTCAAGGACATCAACCAGCCGATCGGCACCCTGTCCGGCGGGCAGCGCCAGTGCGTGGCCATCGCCCGCGCCGTCTACTTCGGCGCGCGGGTGCTGATCCTGGACGAGCCGACCGCCGCGCTGGGGGTCAAACAGTCCGGCGTGGTGCTCAAGTACACCGCCGCCGCGCGCGACGCCGGACTCGGCGTCGTGTTCATCACCCACAACCCGCACCACGCGTTCATGGTCGGGGACCACTTCATCATCCTCAAGCTGGGGCGCCGGGTACTGGACAAAAAGCGCTCCGAGGTCACCCTCGAAGAGCTGACCACCGAGATGGCCGGCGGCCAGGAACTCGCCGAACTGACCCACGAACTCAAACGCTGACGCCGTGAGTGGCGAGTGGCCGTGGGGGGCCACTCGCCACGCACCACCCCTGGGAGGACTTTCCGAATGATCAACGTTGGTGTCATTGGTGTGGGCATGATCGGCCAGGACCACATCCGGCGGCTCAGCCAGGTGCTGTCCGGTGCCCGGGTCGCGGCGGTCTCCGACGTGGACTCCGACCGGGCCCGCTCGGTGGCCGCCGGTCTGCCTGGTGCCGGTGCCGGTGCCGGTGCCGGTGCCGGTGCGGCGGTGCACGACACCGGCGAGGCGCTGATCGCCGACCCGGCGGTGGACGCGGTGTTGGTGACCTCCTGGGGTCCGACGCACGAGGCGTACGTGCTCGCCGCCATCGACGCCGGCAAACCGGTGTTCTGCGAGAAGCCGCTGGCCAGTACGCAGGAGGCCTGCTCCCGGATCGTGGACGCCGAGGTGGCGACCGGGCGGCGGCTGGTGCAGGTCGGCTTCATGCGCCGCTACGACGCGCAGTACCGGGCGATGAAGGAGGTCGTGGCCGGCGGCTCGATCGGCGCACCGCTGCTGATGCACGCCGCGCACCGCAACCCGTCGGTGCCACCGCACTTCACCAGCGACATGATCATCAATGACAGCGCGGTGCACGACATCGACGTGGCGCGCTGGATGTTCGACGAGGAGATCGCCTCGGTCACCGTGTTCAAGCCCCGCCAGAACCGCAAGGCCGCACCGGGACTGAACGACCCGCTGCTGCTCCTGCTGTGGATGACCAGTGGCGTGCTGGTGGACGTCGAGGCGTCGCTGAACGCCTCGTTCGGCTACGACATCCGCGGCGAGGTGGTCTGTGAGGACGGCACCGTGGAGCTGTCGGAGAGCGCCGGCGCGGTGGTCAAGCGGACCGGCGGCTACGGCGGGCGGGTGCCGACGGACTGGCGGGAACGGTTCGCCCGGGCGTTCGACACCGAGTTCCAGGAGTGGCTGGACACCATCGCCGCCGGCGTCGAGCCGACCGGGCCGAGCTGCTGGGACGGCTACGCGGCGACCGTGGCCTGCGACACCGGGCTGGCCGCACTGCGGTCCGGGGCGAGCGAGCCGGTCGTGCTGCGGGAGCGCCCGGACCTGTACAAGTCGGCGGCCAGATCGTGAAGATCGCGCTCGACCCGGCGATGTACCACGCGGAGATGTCCGTGGCCGACGAGGTGCGCAAGGCCGCCGAGCTGGGCTACCGGCACCTCGAGCTCTCGCCCCGGGCGGACTGGTTCCTCTGGCACCGCTACCCGAAGGCCGACCGCGAGGCGATCTCCGAGGTCCGCAAGGTCTGCGCGGAGACCGGCGTCGACATCCTGACCCTGGTGCCGGTGTTCGACTGGTCCGCACCCGACGAGCAGGAGCGGCAGGCCCAGGTACGCAACTGGCGGCGGCTGCTGGAGATCGCCGCTGAGCTGGAGTGCCAGGTGGTCAACTCCGAGCTCTCCGGCGACCCGAACGACGCGCGGCGTTCCGAGCACGCGTTCTACCGTTCGATGGAGGAGCTCATCCCGGTCTTCGAGCGCTACGGGATCGGGCTGAACATCGAGGCCCACCCGTACGACTTCGCCGAGACCAACGACGACGCGGTACAGATCATCCGCGGCCTCGACCGGCCCTGGGTCAACTACGTGTTCTGCGCCCCGCACGCGTTCCACCTCTCCGACGGGGCGGGCGACGTGGGCCGGATGATGCGCTACGCCGGTTCGAAACTCGCCCACGTGCACATCGCCGACTGCTACAACCACCGCGCCAACGCGGGCAACCGGTACATCGTCAACCCGCCCGGCGTGGACGCCCGCATCCACCAGCACAGCGAGATCGGGCACGGCGAGGTGAACTGGGACGAGTTCTTCTCGACGCTGCGCGACATGGAGTTCGACGGCATCGCCACGGTCTGCGTGTTCGGTTGGGAGGAGACCGCCGACGACATCCACCGGCGGATGCTCGAGCGGGTCACCGGCGAGCTGATGCGCTGACCGTGCGCACCCGGGCCCGCTCCGGGCCCGCTCCGGGGCCGCTCCGGGCCCGCTCCGGGGCCGCCGGTTTTGCTGCGCCCGCCGGTTTTGCTGCGCCGAGTTCAACCGCAGCGGGGTTATCGATGCGCGTCGAGGCCGCCACGGTTGAACTGGGTGCGCTGGGTGAGCAGCGAGTCGATCCGCTGGACGGTCTGTGCGGCGTACAGGTCGTCGGCGCACAGTCGGATGGTCAGCCAACCGTGGCCGGCCAGGATCGCGTCGCGCTGTCGGTCGTGGTGCGCGGCGTTGCGGTCGAAATGCACCGCGCCGTCGTACTCCAGCGCCAACTTCGCGCCCGGGTACGCCAGGTCGGCCCTGGCCAGTACAAAGCCGTACTCGTCGGAGATCCGGTACTGCACCTCGGGCGGCGGCAGGCCGGCGCGGACCAGCCGGACCCGGAGCCTGGTCTCCCCCGGTGACTCCGCCCTCGGGTCGGCCAGCGCTACGAGCTCGTCCAGCCGCCGGCAACCGCGCGCGCCCGGTTGCCGTGCGCGGCGGTCGAGTAGTGCGGCGGGTCGGAACGGTGCGACCCGTGCGACCGCATCCAGCACGACCACGGCCTCGGTGGTCGGCAGGCGCCTGGCCAGGTCCCACGCGGTACGTTCGGCGGTGGTGAGCCGGCAGCCGTCGCGCTCCCCGATGTCTTCGGCGGCCAGTGTGGCGTACCGGATCCGCAGCCCTGCGCACCGTTTCTGGAAGCGCGGCACGAGCACCTCCGGCGGTGCGCCGGCCGGGACGCAGTCCGCGCCGAGCAGCAGCGCGGCGGAGTAGCCGGCGAGCACCCCACCCTGGCCGGCGACGAGCAGGTAGGCCGCCCGGGAGCGGGTCGCCTGGTCGAGCTGCTGATCGGCGTGCAGGTAGATGTCGGGGAACACCCGCCGGAACCTCGGCCCGTACAGACGGTCCGGGGTGACCAGGCCGCGCGCGACCGCCTCGGTACCCCGGAACGGCCCGCCGGTCACGTCGGTCACCTCGGTCACGTCGGTCACGTCGGTCACGTCGGTCACGTCGCACAGCATGCGTCGGCGGCCGGTCGCTCCGGGCCCGTTTCGCCGAGTTCAACCCCACCGGCTGTTGATCACGCGTGGAAGGCCGCTGTGGTTGAACTCGGCGAGGGTGCCGGCGACCGTGGCGGCGGCTCCCGGGGTGCCGGGGCGCCGGCTCGCGGGGCGCCGGCTCGCGGGGCGCCGGCTCGCGGGGCGGCGGCTCGCGGGGCGGCGGCTCACCGGGCGGCGGTCCACCGGGCGGCGGTCCACCGGGCGGTCGGCGGTCAGGTCGTGCGGGGTGGGCCGGTGGTGCCCCTGATGACCAGGTAGGGGGGCAGCACTACTTCGCGGTGCTCGGTGCGGGTGCCGTCCAGGCGTTCCACGAGCAGCGCGATGGCGTGCTCGGTGAGCTTGCGGGTGTCCTGCCCGACGGTGGTCAGCGCAACGTGCGCGAGCCGGGCGACCAGGTCGTCGTCGTAGCCGACCACGGAGACTTGGCCGGGCACGTCCACCCCGCTGCGCACGAACACGTCCAGCAGCCCGACCGCGGACCTGTCGTTGAACGCCACCACCGCGGTCGGCAGCGGTTCGCCGGTATCCAGCAGCGCGCGCGCCACCTGCATGCCGGCCTCCTCGTCGGGGCCGCCGGGCAGCACCCTGGAGCGCTCGGCCAGCCCGGCGCCGCGCATCGCTCCCTGGTAGCCGCGGCAGCGCTCGGCGGCGATCAGGCCCGGCCCGCCGTCCAGGTACGCGATGTCCCGGTGGCCGAGCCCGGTGAGGTGCTCGACCGCCTGGCCGACCCCGACGTCGTCGGCCACCCGGACCACGTCCACCTCCGCCGCGCCGACCCGCCGGCTGACCGTCACCACCGGCACCTGGCGGTCCAGCGCCACCAGCCGCTTCGCCGGCGCCTCCGGGCCGAGCAGCACCAGCGCCTCGCAGCGGGAGTCCAGCAGCGTCTCGATCGCGCGCTGCTCGCCCCGGCTCCGGGTGATCGTGCTCAGCACCAGGTCGTAGCCGTGCTGCTCGACCGTCTCGTGCAGGTCCTCGACGAGCTCGGCGTGGAAGGTGCTGCGCACGTCGAGCAGCACGCCGATCAGCCGGCTGCGGTGCGCTGCGAGCAGGCTGGCGGCCCGGTCGGGGCGGTAACCGAGGCGCTCGGCGGCCGCCAGCACCCGTTCCCTGGTGGCCGCGCTCGGTCCCGGCGCACCGCGCAGCACCAATGAGACCGACGCGGTGGACAGCCCTACCTCGGCCGCCACGTCGTCCAGCCGCACCCGCCGCTCGGGGTTCAGCACGCTCAGCGCTCGCCTTCCTTCAGCCCATTGACACCGGACGTGCCAGCTCGGATAGTACTCGGTATTAAAGCGCTTTAAAACCTCGCCCGAAACCCGAACCGGAAGGACCGCGATGAAGTTCGGGGCGTACACCGCCGTACTCCACGACCGGCCGATCGCCGATGCACTGAAAACGCTGCGCGACCTCGGCCTGGACAGCGCGGAGATCAACTCCGGGGGGTTCCTGCCGGCGCCGCACCTGCCGATCGAGGAGATCCGGGCCAGCGCCGGAGCCCGCGAGGACTACCTCGGCCTGTTCGCCGCGCACGGCATCACGCTGACCGCGCTGAACTGCAACGGCAACCCGCTGCACGCCGATCCCGAGGTGCGCGCCAAGCACGGGCGTGACGTCCGGGAGGCGATCGAGCTCGCCGCGCTGCTCGGCGTGAAGCGGGTGGTCACCATGTCCGGGCTGCCCGGCACGGAGGCGGCCGCCACCTTGCCGGCGTGGACCGTGCTGCCCTGGGACAGCTCGTACCTGGACGCGCGCGACTACCAGTGGAACGAGGTGGCGATCCCGTACTGGCGCGACATCCAGGCCCGTGCAGCCGACGCCGACGTCAAGGTCTGCATCGAGATGCACCCGCACAACGTCGTCTACAACCCGGCCACGATGCTCCGGCTGGCCGAGTCGATCGACGCCACCCACGTGGGCGCGGAGCTGGACCCGAGCCACCTGTTCTGGCAGGGCATCGACCCCGTCGCGGCGATCGGGGCGCTCGGCGACCTGGTCTACAACGCCGCCGCCAAGGACACCCGGATCAACCCCGCCGCGCTGGTCAACGGCGTGCTGGACGACCGGCACGGCCGGGTCCACGCCGACGAGCCGGGCGCGGTATCACTCGGCGGGCGCTTCACACTGTCGCGCTGGCCGGAGAACTCGTCGTGGGACTTCGTCGCGGTCGGCCGCGGCCATGACACCGCGTTCTGGACCCGGTTCCTCGCCGCGCTGCGGGCGGTGGACGAGGACATGGCGGTGAACATCGAGCACGAGGACGCCGAGCTGGGCCAGATCGAGGGACTCGAGTTCGCCGCCCGCACCCTGCTGGACGCCTCCCGCGCACTCGAAGGAGCCCCCGCATGAGCACCGAACTGGCCCGGAACAGCGAGCCGCTGCGGATCG
>DASYLM010000014.1:0-4683 GCA_036009565.1 Pseudonocardia sp.
CCCCAGCTCCTGGGCCAACTCGGTCACCGGCCGCTCACCCGCCCGCAGCAGCACCAGGATCTCCCGGCGCTGCGGCTCGGCGATCGCGTTGAAGACGTCCGACGTCGTCGCTGCTCGTGCCATGCCGCAATCATATTCCGATATCGGCATATGTCAAGTGGGGAGGAATCAGGCGGGTCTTGTCAGAGGACGATCAAGACCCTTGTCAGCGGCTGCGGATGCGCGTCTCCCGGAGCCGGGACGAGGCCCTCACGCAGCGCCTGCGGCTGGCTCTCGACGGGCAATCGCGTTCAGGCTCGCAGCCGCCCGTTGGGCGCGTTTACCGTGTTCGGAGTCATGCCTATGAGACGGGTGAATCCAGATCGCCGACTATTGGAACACGCTTTCCGCCCATTAGGGTGGATGGATGCCAGCGAGCAGGTCAAGAGTCGACCGCCCCGTCGTCACCGGGCCGGGCGGGTTGGTCACGCTGCAGGACGTGGCGGACAGCGCTGGCGTATCCCGGGCGACCGCCTCCCGCGTGCTCAACGGCAGCTCCCGGGTGGTCGGCTCCGAGCTCGCCGACCGGGTGCAGCGCGCCGCCAAGGTGCTGCGCTACGTGTCGAACGCGCCGGCCCAGGCGTTGGCCAGGGCCACCTCCACGGTGGTCGGGCTGATCGTGCACGCGGTCGACGACCCGTACTTCTCGGCGATCGCGGCCGGCGCGATGCGGGTCGCCGCCGAGCACGACCTGCTCACCATGATGGCCAGCACTTTCCGCGACCCGGAACGCGAGATCGACTACGTCTCCCGGTTGCGTGCACACCGGGCGAGGGGGGTGCTCCTGGTCGGCAGCGGGTTCACCGCCACATCGATCACCGAGCGGCTGCACGAGGAGATCGCCGCGTTCGCCGCCGGCGGTGGCCGGGTGGCCTGCATCGGCGAGCACTCGATCCCGTTCGACACCGTGCTGCCGGAGAACCGCCGGGGCGCCGAGCAGGCCGCCAAGCTGCTGCTCGCCCTGGGACACCGGCGGATCGGCGTGGTCAGCGGGCCGCCGGAGCTGACCACGGTGGCGCACCGGCTGGACGGTTTCCGGGACACCCTGCTCGCGGCCGGCGTCGCGCTGCCCGAGCACGCGATCGTGGCCGGCGACTTCACCAGGGACGGCGGTTACGCCGGCATGATCGAGCTCGCACGGCGGATGCCCGAGGTCACGGCGGTGTTCGCGCTCAACGACCCGACCGCGGTCGGCGTGATGGCGGCGCTGCGCGACGAACTGGGCCGGCGGGTGCCGGAGGAGATCTCGGTGGTCGGCTTCGACGACATCCCGGCCGCCTTGGACGTCAGCCCGACCCTCACCACGGTGCGGCTGCCGCTGGAGGAGATGGGGGAGCGGGCGATGCGGCTGCTGCTCGACGACCCCGGCCGCCCGCCGCGCACCCTGCGGGTCAAGGCCGAAGTGGTGTCCCGCGGCAGCACCGCTCCACCGCGGCGGGAGCCGTGAGTGGCTGGCTGTACTGACCGTCCCCTGATGACGCTAGGCACTCACGGCTCCTGAGCTGGGAGGACCTCGGTGACGTAGCGTCGGGCAACGGTGGCGATGACCTCGTCGCCCGGGGCCGCCCACACGTCGGCGTTGAAGATCTCCACCTCGGTTGCACCCGAGTACCCGGCCGCCTCGACGGCCTCGCGCAGCACCCGGAAGTCGATGAACCCGTCGCCCATCATGCCGCGCGCCAGCAGTGCGTCGGACGGCAGCGGCAGCACCCAGTCGCACACCTGGAACGAGGCGATCCGGCCCGCCGAGGCGGCGACCGCCGGCAGAACCCTCGGGTCCCACCAGACGTGGAAGGCGTCCACCACGACGCCGACCACCGACTCGTCGAAGCCGGCGGCCAGCTCGAGCGCCTGCTCCAGGGTGCTCAGCACGGCCCGGTCGGCGCAGTACATCGGGTGCAGTGGCTCCAGTGCGAGCCGGACGCCGGCCGCCTCGGCATGCGGTGCCAGCTCGCCCAGCCGGTCGGCCACCAGTTGGCGAGCTCCGGCCAGGTCTCGGGAACCGGGGGGCAGGCCGCCGACCACCAGCACCAGGGTGTCGGTGCCCAGTTCGGCCGCCTCATCCACGGCGCGGCGGTTGTCCTCGAGCGCGGCGCGCTGGCCGGCGGGGTCCGGGGCGGTCAGGAAGCCGCCCCGGCACAGCGAGGACACCCGCGGCCCGGCGTCGGCGACCAGCTTGGCGGCCCTGGCCACCCCGACCTCGGCGACCTGCTCGCGCCACAGCCCGATCGCGGGGATGCCGGCCCGCGCGCACCCGTCGACCGCGTCGGCCAGGCCCCAGTGCTTGGTCGTGGCCTGGTTGAGCGAGAGCCTGGCCAGCCTGGGATCGCCGGGAGCGGGCGTCGGGATGGCGGCCGGTCGGCCGGACGGGACATCGAGCTCGGTAGCCACGGTCACCTCGGGTGGGTCGACGATATCGATCCGGAGAGCGCTGTCCAACAATTGCGCAGAGCTGGCGTGCGCCTGCGCCCACCGTACCCGGCCTGGACAGTGTGGCTCCACCGTCATCCAGCCTGTACTTGCGGGAAGCAGGGCGATGGAGCCGGGAATGGCTTGCGCCCGATTCTGTGCGCTCCTAGGGTGTGATCCGGAAAGCGATTTCCACCGATGGAGGTCGGTACGGGGCATGGAACACACCGAGGTGTTGATCGTCGGGGCCGGTGCGTCCGGAGGCGTGGCGGCCGGGCGGTTGGCCGAGGCCGGCTTCCGGGTGGTCTGCCTGGAGCAGGGCCACTGGCCGGACCGGGAGAGCTACCCGGCGGCCCGCCCGACCTATGAGCTGGAGGCCCGGCAACGGTGGTCGGGCAGCCCCAACGTTCGCGGGCTCGCCGAGGACTACCCCGTCGAGGACAGCGCCTCGGACGTGGCCGCCCTGATGTACGCCGGGGTCGGCGGCAGCATGATCCTCTACGCCGCCGACTGGCCACGGCTGCTGCCCTCGGACTTCCGCACCCGCTCGATGGACGGGGTCGGCGACGACTGGCCGCTGAGCTACGCGGAGCTCGCCCCCTTCTACGAGCGCACCGACCGGGCCTTCGGGGTGGCCGGCCTCGGCGGCAACCCCGCGCTGCCGGACGGGGCCGACCCGCCGCTGCCACCGTTGCCGATCGGGGCGGGCGGCCTGCGGGTGGCCCGCGCGCACGACCGGCTGGGCTGGCACTGGTGGCCCGCGCCGAACGCCGTGCTGTCCGCGCCGTACCAGGGACGCAACGCCTGCGCGCAGTACGGCGCCTGCATGCAGGGCTGCCCGGAGGGTGCGAAGGCGTCGACCGACGTGACGCACTGGCCGGCGGCGATCGAGGCCGGCGCCCAGCTGCGCACCGGCGCGCGGGTGTCGCGCATCCTGACCCACGCCGCCGGGCTGGCCACCGGCGCCGAGTACGTCGACGCCGAGGGGCGCTGGCAGGTGATCGGCGCCGACGTGGTGCTGCTGGCGGCGAACGCGATCGGCACCGCGCGGCTGCTGCTCAACTCGGCCTCGCCCCGGTTCCCGGACGGCCTCGGCAACTCGACCGGCCTGGTCGGCAGGCGGCTGATGGTGCACCCGTTCGCCAACGTCCTCGGGTACTTCCCGGACCGGGTGGACAGCTACCTCGGGCACGTCGGCGCCAAGATCGTCAGCTATCAGTTCTACGAGACCGAGACCTCGCGCGGATTCAGCCGGGGTGCGAAGTGGAGCCTGGCGCCGACCGGTGGGCCGCTCACCTCGGCACTGCCCACCCGGGCCGGCAGCTCCACCTGGGGGTCGGGCCACCACCGGCACGTGCGGGAGCACCTGGGGCACACGGTGAGCTGGGCGATCTTCGGCGAGGACCTTCCGGACGAGGACAACCGGGTCGAGATCGCCCCCGGCCTGACCGACTCCTCGGGCATTCCGGCGCCGCGGATCCGCTACCGGGTCGGCGAGAACTCCCGCGCGCTGCTGGACTTCAACATCGCCAGGGCCACCGAGTCGCTCGTCGAGGCCGGTGCCTACCGCACGGAGTACGAGTCGCTGATGCGCTACTCCGGCTGGCACCTGCTCGGCACCGCCCGGATGGGCACCGACCCGGCCACCTCGGTGACCGATCCGTACGGCCGGCTGCACGACGTGCCGAACGTGTGCGTGCTGGACGGCAGCGTGTTCCCCACCTCCGGCGCGGTGAACCCGACCAGCACCATCGTCGCGCTCGCGCTGCGGGCGACCGAGAACCTGATCGCCAACCGCCGCGACCAGCGGACCGCGGCGTGAGAGGGACGGAATGACAGAGCAACCGCCGACCGAACTGCGCGACTGGCTCGCGCCGCTGGCCGACGCGCTGATCCCCGCCGCGGACGGCATGCCGGCGGCGGGTCAGCTCGGTGCCGCCGATGCCCAACTCGACCTGGTGCTCGACGCCCGCCCCGACCTGCTCCGCCACCTCACCCGGGCGCACGCGCTGACCGGCGGCATGCGCCCGGCGGAGGCGCTGACCACGCTGCCCGGGCTGGACCCCGCCGCGCACGCCGCATTGCTGGAAACCGTCGCCGGCGGCTACTACGCGCATCCCGAGGTGCGTGCGCTGCTCGGTTACGCCGGTCAGCACCCGGTACCGGTGCGGGTGGCAGACTTCCCGGAGTACCTCGCCGACGGTCTGCTGGAGCGCGTCCTAGCCCGCGGCCCGG
>DASYLM010000015.1:0-7306 GCA_036009565.1 Pseudonocardia sp.
GTCGGCTGTCCGACTCCTCTCTGATGGCCGCGGGCCATCGCAATCCCCGTGCCCAGCGAGTCTTTCCGCTGTGTGGTCACCCAACGGTTCCGCACGTGGTCGACCAGCGCACGCCAACGGCGTCACTACTGCCCGCTGGCGTCGGTGCAGCGGGTCACCATGCCATTCCGGCGCAGCTGTAGGAACCAGCTGCGCCGGTGGCATGGGATGTGCCTGTGGTGACCGAGCCGCGCTGCGGGCAGCCTTTCGACCGCCGACCTGACTGGTGTGCAGCTCGGTAACGGGAGGCCTCCGTGCGTGCGCCCAGGGTGCCCCTCACGTGCGTGTGCGGCCGGCGGGTAGGGCGTACGCCCCGTGAGACGCCGGCGGGCCGCTAGAAGCGGGAGTGCTCGCCGCGCATCAGGACCCGTGAGCCGTCGGGCTCGGTGGCCACGTCCTTGGCCCGCTGCACGTCGCCGAGGATCCAGGCCGGCATGTGGCGCGCGGTCAGCACCGCCATCGCCCGGTCCACGTCGCCCGGGGCGATCACCGCGACCATGCCGACGCCCATGTTGAACGTCTTCTCCATCTCGGCGCGCTCCACCCGGCCCAGGGCGGCGATCATCTTGAACACCGGCGCCGGCGTCCAGCTGCCCCGGTCGCACACCGCCGCGAGGCCCTTGGGCAGCACCCGGGACAGGTTGCGGGCCAGCCCACCACCGGTGATGTGCGCGAACGTGCGGACCTCGGTCTCGGCGGCCACCGCGAGGCAGTCCAGCGCGTAGATCCGGGTCGGCTCGAGCAGCTCCTCGCCCAGGGTGCGGCCGAACTCCTCGACCTGCTCGGTCAGCGGCAGCCTGGCCAGGTCCAGCAGCACGTGCCGGGCGAGCGAGTAGCCGTTGGAGTGCAGCCCCGACGACCCCATCGCGACGACCACGTCACCGGGGCGCACCCGGTCCGGGCCGAGCATCGCGTCGGCCTCGACGATGCCCACCCCGGACGCGGACAGGTCGTAGTGGCCGGCCTGCATCAGTCCGGGGTGCTCGGCCGTCTCCCCGCCGAGCAGGGCGCAGCCGGCGCGCTGGCAACCGTCCGCGATGCCCTTGACGATCGCCGAGATCTTCTCCGGCACCAGGGTGCCGCAGGCGATGTAGTCCTGCAGGAACAGTGGCTCCGCGCCGCACACCACCAGGTCGTCGACCACCATGGCGACCAGGTCGAGACCGATGGTGTCGTGCTTGTCCAGCGCCTGGGCGATGGCCAGCTTGGTGCCGACGCCGTCGGTGGACGCGGCCAGCACCGGCTCGGTGTAGCGGTCCATCTTCAGCTTGAACAGCCCGGCGAAGCCGCCGATGCCGCCCATCACCTCCGGCCGGCTGGTCTTCTCGGCCCACGGTCGGAACTGTTCGACGGCCCGCTCCCCGGCGTCGATGTCCACTCCGGCGGCCGCGTAGCTGGCGTGCGGCGAATCGTCGGTGGGCTCGGGGCTGGGGGGTGACACGGGCATGACGGAGCGACTCCGGTGGATCTCGGCAATGGGTCGGGGGTGCTGGGACAGCCTAGGGCTGGCGCATGGCCCCAGCCGCACCGTACCCGGCGGCGAGCGCTCCGCCAGCGTTGTTCTCGGAAATGATGTCCTCGAGCAGGTGCTTGCCGAGGCTCGCGTCGTCCGGCAGCGGGATGGGGTAGCTGCCGTCGAAGCAGGCCGCGCAGAGCCGGCTGGCGGGCTGCTCGGTGGCCTTGATCAGGCCTTCCAGCGATACGTAGCCCAGGGTGTCGGCGCCGATCGAGCGCCGCACGCCGTCCATGTCCAGGTCGCCGGCGACCAGCTCGGCGCGGCTGGCGAAGTCGATGCCGTAGAAGCACGGCCAGCGCACCGGCGGCGAGGCGATGCGCACGTGCACCTCGAGCGCGCCGGCCTCGCGCAGCATCCGGACCAGGGCCCGCTGCGTGTTGCCGCGCACGATGGAGTCGTCGACGACGATCAGCCGCTTGCCCCGGATCACCTCGCGCAGCGGGTTGAGCTTGAGCCGGATGCCGAGCTGGCGGATGGTCTGCGAAGGCTGGATGAAGGTACGGCCGACGTAGGCGTTCTTCACCAGGCCCTGCCCGTACGGGATGCCGGACTGCTGCGCGTAGCCGATCGCCGCCGGGGTGCCGGACTCCGGCGTCGGGATCACCAGGTCGGCGTCGACCGGGAACTCCTCGGCCAGCAGCCGCCCGATGGCCACCCGCGCGGAGTGCACCGAGCGGCCGGCGATCGTGGTGTCCGGCCGGGCCAGGTAGACGTACTCGAACACGCAGCCCTTCGGCTCCGGCGCGGCGAAGCGGCGGCTGCGCAACCCGTTCTCGTCGATGGCGAGCAGCTCGCCGGGCTCCACCTCGCGCACGAAGCTGGCGCCGACGATGTCCAGCGCGGCGGTCTCGCTGGCCAGTACCCAGCCGCGCTCGAGGCGGCCGAGCACCAGCGGGCGCACGCCGTGCGGGTCGCGGGCGGCGTACAGCGTCGACTCGTCGGCGAACACCAGCGAGAACGCGCCGCGGACGCGGGGCAGCAGCCGGACGGCGGCCTCCTCGAGGCCGATGTCGGCGGCGGTGGCCGCGAGCAGCTCGGTGATCAGGTCGGAGTCGGTGGTCGAGGCGGCGCGGCCGTTCTGCCTGGGCTTAGCGACCAGCTTGGCGACCTCGTCGCGCAGCTCGGCGGTGTTCACCAGGTTGCCGTTGTGGCCGAGGACCAGCCCGCTGCCGGTGTCCGTGGTGCGGAAGGTCGGCTGGGCGTTTTCCCAGGTCGTCGAGCCGGTGGTGGAGTAGCGGGTGTGCCCCACGGCGAGGTGCCCGCGCAGCGAGCTGAGCGTCTGCTCGTCGAACACCTGGCTGACCAGCCCGAGATCCTTGAACACCACGATCTGGCGGCCGTCGCTGACCGCGATCCCGGCGGCCTCCTGGCCGCGGTGCTGCAGGGCGAACAGCCCGAAGTAGGTGAGCTTGGCGACCTCTTCGCCGGGGGCCCACACGCCGAAGACGCCGCACTCTTCGCGCGGCCCGTTGTCGTTGATGAGGTCTTCGGAGTTTTCGTCGGTCCCGGTCTGCTCTGACGCCTGCGGTGTCAACGCGTGCTCCCCGCCCGGTTGCAGTGATCTCGCCCTGATCTTGCGTGGGTGTTCGCTCGGTTCTGGTGATCGCGGACGTCCCTCGAGTCTAGACGAGCCGGTATCGGTTCAGGGTGCGGTGGTGCGCCGTCTCACCGCCGCGCCGTCATGCGGTGGCCGAGGGTGACGACGGGGATCCGCGCGGTGGCCGGGTCCACTCGGATGGCGGCCGGGACGGTCCGGTGCGTAACCGGCCGACGCAACCCCGCGGCCCGTACCTGTGCGGCTGGCGGACCTCAGCCGGCGAGCGGCCGGCGCAGCAGCGGGGCCAACTGGCTGGCCGGCACCGGGTCGCCGTACCAGTGCCCCTGGCCGATGTCGCAGCCCAGCGCGCGCAGCCGCCGGGCCTGTGCGGCGGTCTCCACCCACTCCGCGGTCACCACCAGGTCCAGCGCGTGCGCCATGCTGATCAACGCGGCCACGATCTTGCTGTCCGGGGTGTCCACCGGGTCGACGACACGCTCCGGCCCGGCACCCAGCTCGACGGCCGGGTCCCAGTCCAGCTCGGAGCCGGACTCGCGCAGCCCCCGGATGAACGAGCCGTCGATCTTCAGCGCGTGCACGGGGAGTCTGCGCAGGTAGGACAGGCTGGAGTAGCCGGTGCCGAAGTCGTCGATGGCCAGCCGGACGCCCATCTCGCGCAGCGTGCGCAGAGTGTCCGAAGCGGCTGTCTCGTCCACCAGCACGGCCCGCTCGGTGATCTCCAGCTGCAGCTGGCCGGGGTCCAGCCCGGTGTCCGAGAGCACCGTGGACACCTCGGTCAGCCAGCCCGGCTCGGCGAGCTGGCGGGGTGCCACGTTCACGCTCACGTACGGCGCGCAGCGGCCGAGCTCGTCGGCCCACCGGCGCGCCTGGCGGCACGCCTCGGTGAGCACCCAGCGGCCCAGCGGCACGATCGCCCCGTTGCGCTCGGCCAGTTCGATGAACCGGGCCGGCCCGAGCAGCCCGTGTTCCGGGTGCCGCCAGCGCACCAGAGCCTCGACACCGGTCAGGTTGCCTGACGACATATCCACCAACGGTTGGTAAAATAGGTGGAACTCGTCCCGGTCCACCGCGCCGGGCACGCTGGCGGCCAACGCGAATCGGGTCGTCTCGCCGGCGTCGCGTTCCGCGTCGAACACCGCCCAGCGCCCGCCGCCGGCGCCCTTCGCCCAGGACCGGGCCGCGTCGGCGGCCCGCTGCAGCTCGCCGGGCCAGGTGCTCGTCACCGCGTTCTCCGCGATGCCCAGGCTGGCGGTGAGCGAGAGCCGCTGCGAGCCGATGACGAACGGCGGCACCAGCCCGGCGAGCAGGTGCCCGGCCAGGTCGGACAGGTACGCCACGCTGGACGGGTCGGTGACCAGGATGGCGAACTCGTCGCCGCCGGTCCGGGTGACCAGGTGCCCGCCGGCCAGCAGTTGCAGCCGGCCGGCCACCGCGAGCAGCAACTGGTCGCCGACCTGCTGCCCGAGCGAGTCGTTGATCGACCGGAACCCGTCGAGGTCCAGGTGCAGGAGCCCGACCCTGGCCACTGTGGAGTCGGCGGAGAACGCCCAGCGCAGCTGCTCGTTCATCAGCGCGCGGTTCGGCAGCCGCGTCAGCTGATCGTGGTAGGTCTGGTGCCTCAATCGGGAACGCAGTTGGTGACGTTCGGTGACATCTTCGACAACGCCGATCACATAGTCCGGGAGGCCGGCCTGGTCCCGCACCAGCGATGCGGTCACGTAGGTCCAGATCACCGTGCCGTCCAGGCGGACGAAGCGCACCTCGCCGTGCATGTTGTCCCGCCGGCCGGTGGTCAGCTCCCGGAAGTCGCCGATCATGGCCGTGGCATCCTCGGGGTGCACGTGGTCGGTCAGCGGGCGCGGACCGGCCATCGACTCCGAGACGTTGAACAGCCGGTACATGGCCGGGTTGACGTCGACCACGTGCCCGTCCAGCCCGATCAGCGCGATGCCGACGCCGGCCTCGGTGAAAATCGCCCGAAACCGCTGTTCACTGTCCCGTAGTGCGGCCTCGGCCTCCCGGCGGGTCTGCAGCACCGCGCCCAGCAGGGACTCCTGCTCGAGCTGGGTGCGCTCCCGCAGGGCGTCGGCGTAGCCGGCGGCGAGCTCGCCGATCAGCTCGCCGATCCGCTCGCCGGGCTGCCCGCCGGAGTCGCGCACCTCGAACAGCTCCGGCGCTCTGGTGCGAATCAGCCGCAGGCTCACCTGCAGTGCGTTCGGGCCGCGGAAGAATGCCTCGGCCAGTTGGGCGCCGAGGCGACGGGCCGGCACCGGGTCCAACTGGTCGGCTCCGAGCAGCTCGACGAGCTCGGTGGTGAGCGGGCTGAGCGCGGCCACGGCCTCGTGGGTGCCCCAGGCGAGGTAACACGCCTCACCCAACACGTTGGCCCACTCACGCGTGAACTGGCCGATGGCTAGTACAGCGCGTGATCGGTACCCCCCGACCTGTGGCACTGCTAAGCCCCTTTCGGCCGACTGGCGTGCCGATTGGACTAATCCTGCGGTTTTCCGTCGGCGCACGCTACCGCTGTGGGCTAGTCATCACTCGATTCGGGGATAGTGTCCGTCACTCTGAGTGGCGGAGTCTACCGGCAATTCCGAACGGGAGTAGTGCACCGATTTCTTCCGCGCGATGGCCGGACGCACTCACCACCGCCCGCTGCACCGCCGTCGCCCAGTCCATGCGGCCGGTGAGCAGGGCGAGCCAGGACTGAGGGTCGGTCTCCACCACGTGCGGCGGCGTGCCCCTGGTATGTGCACCACCGGGCAGGCACTGCACCGCGGCGAACGGCGGTACCCGCACCTCGACGGCCTTACCGGGGTACTGCTGGGCGAACGCCCGCAGCGAGGTCCGGACGGCGGTGGCCAGCACCGGGCGGGGCGGCTGCTCGGCGGTCCCGTCCAGCCAGTCGAGCACCGGCACCAGCGCGGCCCGCAGCTGGGCGGCGCCGATGGGCCTGGTGCTCACCACGGCAACCCCCTCGGTCCGCTCGGCGAGGCCCCGCGCTCTCAGGGCGCGCGGTGGTACCTCGACTGCTTCTAGGCTGCCACCCCGTGGGACGGGTGTTGTGGTGGGGAGTGCTGGTCGGTGCCGGGTACGGGCTCTGGCGGCGGCGAGTGGGACGGCTGCGGCGGATGCCCGACGACTTCAGCGCGTACTGGGTACGGCGGTCCCGGCGTACCGGTGAGCTGCGCTACGTGGCGCTGGGCGACTCGCTGGCCCAGGGACTGAGCGCGCGGCGGCCGGAGCTCGGCTTCGTCGGCCTGCTCGCCGACGGGCTGGCCGACTCCACCGGGAGCAGTGTCGGGGTGCTCAACCTGGCGGCCACCGGCGCGACCGTCACCGATGTGCTGGCCACGCAGCTGCCTCGGCTGGCCGCGCTGCCCGGCCCGCCGCCGGACCTGGTCACGGTGTGCGTGGGCAGCAACGATGTGACCGGTGGCGACCCGGACCGGTTCCGCGCCGAGTTCCGCGAGCTGTGCGCGGGGCTGCCGGCCGGCACGCTGGTCGCCGACGTCCCCGACTTCAAGCGCGGACCGCACCGGGCCGCCGCGGCCAGCTACGCACGACTCTGCCGGGACGTGCTGGCCGGGTTCCCGGCGCTGCGCCCGGTACGGCTGGAGCGAGCCACCCGGTCCATGCGGGTGTTCGAGCGCGGCGCGGACCTGGCGCACCCCGGCAACGCGGGCCACCGCCGTTTCGCGGCGGCGTTCGCGGCGGCCCTCGGCATCCGGCGCGGCGGCCACCCAACCCGTGAGCGGCGAGTCCGGTCATAGCCCTCACGGGGTCAGGCCAGACAAAAGCGCTGGCCCGCGCCTGTCGAACGTTCTCGACGGGCGCGGGCCAGCGCTGGGTTGCGCGTGGGTGGCGATCAGCCGCCGCCGCGGCCCCCACCGCCGCCGCCGGTACCGCCGCTGGGGCTGCCGGAGACGGTTGCCTGGGGCAGCTGGATGGGCTGGCCCTCGGTCAGGCCGGACAGCACCTGGGTGTTGTCGTCGCCGACCAGGCCCGGCTGGAACTGCTGCAGGCGGGGTTTGCCGTCCGGTCCCGGCACGTTGACGAAGGACCCGCCGCCCTGCTTGATGACCGCCGAGTTCGGCACCACCAGCACGTTCTCCAGGTCCGCCACCAGCACGCCCGCCTCGGCGGTCTGGCCGGTCCGCAGCCGGGGGTCGGAGTCGGTGAGCAGGATC
>DASYLM010000016.1:0-5331 GCA_036009565.1 Pseudonocardia sp.
TGCGCAGCACGCCGCCGGCGTCGCTGGTCGTGGCGGCGAGCGCCACCTCGCGCGGTCTGTGGGCGGCGCTTTCGCACACCGCGGCGGACGGGGTGTGCAGCAGCCTGGGCGGCCTGCACCGCAGGGCCAGGATCCCCATGATGCAGCTCTACGCCCGCAACATCTCGTTCCATGTCGGCCGCACGGACGTACGGGCACTGGCTCCCTCGGTGCTGGAGCTGATCGCCAACGGCCGGTTCCAGCCGGAGCGGGTGATCAGCACACGCGGCGCGCTCGACGATGCGCCCCGGCTGCTCGATGCGCACAATCGCAGCGGCGACATCAAGACCGTGTTGAGCCGCTGACCAGCCCGGGGGCGACTCGCGCGGACATAATCCGCGACTCGCGCGGGAGTAATCCGCGACTCGCGCGGACGTAATCCCCGACTCGCGCGGACGTAATCCGCGACTCGCGCGGACGTAATCCGCGACTCGCCGGGGCGGGGGCTAGCGGGACTCGGCGGGGACGGGGTCCTCGTCCATCGGCCTGCGCATCTCCTGGCGGTAGCGGTACAGGCCGTACCCGGTGCCGAGGACGAAGAACGCGATGGAGCCGATCGTGGTGGCCCGGCGGACCCAGGGCAGCGTGTCGAGCAGGCCGGCGCCGTAGTAGCCGAGCAGCAGCAGCGCGGGCACCCAGATGACCGCACCGAGCGCGTTGGCCGTGATGTAGCGCCGGTTGTCCATGCCGGCGGCGCCGGCGATCATCGGGGCGAGGGTGCGGATCCAGGGCAGCCAGCGTGCGACCACCACCGACCAGAATCCCCACCGGTCGAAGAACGCGCTGGCCCGGTCCAGGTTCGAGCGGCTCAGTATCCGGCCGCCTTTGCGGGCCAGGATCTTCACCCCGGTGCGGCGGCCGATCAGGAAGCCGACCTGGTTGCCCGCGACCGCCGCGACGCTGGCCGACAGGGCCAGCAACCAGGCGCTGAGCTCCTGTTCGTGCGCGGCGAGCACCACGCCGGCGGCGAACAGCAGCGAGTCGCCCGGCAGGAAGAGACCGACGATGAACGCGCACTCCAGGAACACGAAGGAGAGCACCACGACCCACACCGTGGTGGGCGCGGCCCGCGCCAGGAATCCCGGCGAGGCCAGGTCGATCGTGTGCATCCCGGACCCCAGCGGACCGGCGAGCAGCGGCCAGGCCAGGCCGTTGGCCGATGCCAGCAGGGTGCTCACGGTGCTCCAGGGTGACTAGGCGGGTTGGGGTTGTCGACCTCAGCCGAGCTCGGTGACCTCTCGATTACCCTTGACTTCGTTGCGCCGCTCCCGCCGGGCCCTGAGGAACTCCACGGCCAGCGGAATCAGCGACAGCACCACCACCGCGATCAGCATCAACTCGATGTGCTCGCGGACGAAGGTGAAGCCGCCCAGCAAGTATCCCAAAAGAGTGACGCCCGCCGCCCACGCAACGCCGCCGATCACGGAGTACGTCAGGTAGCGCTTCGGTTCCATCTTGCCAACGCCGGCCATCACGGTGATGAATGTGCGCACGATCGGCACGAAACGCCCGAGCACGATGGCCCGGTTGCCGTACCTCTCGAAGAACGCGTGGGTGCGCTCCACGTGCTCGGGCTTGAGCAGCCGGGAGTTCGGCCGGTCGAAGATGGCCGGGCCGGCCGCCCGGCCGATCCAGTACCCGGACACGTTGCCGAGCAGCGCACTCACCACCAGCAGCGTGCAGACCAGCCAGAGCGGCGTGCTGATCGCGCCGGAGGCGACGAACAGACCGGCGGTGAACAGCAGCGAGTCGCCCGGCAGGAAGAAACCGACCAGGAGGCCGCACTCGGCGAAGATGATCAGACAGAGGCCGACCAGCACGAACGGGCCGAGCGCGGAGATGAGGTAGCTCGGGTCGAGCCACTGCGGACCGAGCGCCAGGACTGTGCCCGAGCTCGGTGGAGCGAGAGAAGAAGCCAGGGACGAAGCGGGATGGCTCACGGTGTCCAACGGTACCGGCCGTACCGGGGTGGCCGCGGCTCGCTACCCACTACAGCACTCCCTACCCGGCGCCCAGGGCCGGGAGTGCGCCCGGCGCAAAGATCGAGATCATGGCCAGTGACACGCCCACCAGCGCTCCGGTGAGCAATGCGATCAGCAGCACCCAGCCGATCGGGAACGGCCTCGGCGGCGGGGCCGGCATCCGGGTGCCCGCCGGTGGCACCGGCCGACCCTGCACCGCGGACGCGCGCAGCGCCTCGGACACCATCCGCTCGGGGTCCATCTCCCACCTCGTCCGTTCGTCCGCTGCTCAGCCGGGGCCCGGCCGGCCGGCCATCACCTTGGCGACCGAGGCCAGCGCCCGGCTCGCGGTGGACTTCACGGCGCCCTTGCTGATTCCGGTGGACTCGGCGATCTCGGCCTCGGACAGTCCGCCGTAGTAGCGCAGCACCAGTACCTCCCGCTGCCGGGCGGGCAGCGAGCCCAGCGCCGCCACCACCGCCTGGTGTTCGGCGGAGAGCATCGCGAGCGACTCCGCGGAGCGGGCGTTGACCTGGTGCGGCGGGACGTACTCCCGGGCGGTGCGCCGCCGGCGCAGCACGGAGCGGGACCCGTTGACCACGGCGGTGCGCAGGTAACCCAGCGCGGCGCGCTCGTCGCGGAGCTCCGACCAGTGCCGATGCAGCCCGGTGAACGCCTCCTGCACGACGTCCTCCGCCGTGCCCTGCTCGTCGACCAGCAGGATCGCCAGTCGGACGAGTCGCATCCGGTGTTCCGCGTACAGGTCGGCGAGCGTTTTGGGTCGGTCGTCCGTTGGTGCGGTGTCGATCCGGCGCAACCGGGACAGGGTGCGCTCGATCAACCCTGCCAGCGGGTTCTCGACGGACTCGTCGATCGGTTCCGAGCTCACGACCCCGAGGGTAGCGAGCCCGTCGACGCGCTGCGCCGTTGCCGGTAGGCAGAGTTACGGAATACTGGGCCCCGACCCACAACCGAGCAGGACAGGCGACGTCATGCCGATCGCGACCCCTGAGGTCTACAACCAGATGCTGGATGCCGCGAAGGCGGGCGAATACGCCTTCCCGGCGATCAATGTGACGTCCTCGGAGACGCTGAACGCGGCGCTGCGCGGCTTTGCCGATGCGGAGAGCGACGGCATCATCCAGATGTCCACCGGCGGCACGGAGTTCCTCTCCGGTACCGGGGTGAAGGAGATGGCCACCGGGGCGATCGCGCTGGCCGAGTTCGCGCACGTGGTGGCGGCGAAGTACCCGATCAACGTGGCGCTACACACCGACCACTGCCCGAAGGACAAGCTGGACGGGCTGGTCCGGCCGCTCCTGGCGGTCAGTGCGGAGCGGGTGGCGCGCGGGGAGAACCCGCTGTTCCAGTCGCACATGTGGGACGGTTCAGCCGTCGAGCTGCACGAGAACCTGGCCATCGCCGAACAGCTGCTCGCCCAGGCGAGCAAGGCGAAGATCATCCTCGAGGTGGAGATAGGGGTGGTCGGCGGCGAGGAGGACGGCGTCGCAAACGAGATCAACGAGAAGCTGTACACCACGCCGGGTGACTACGAGGCGACCCTGGAGGCGCTGGGCAGCGGCGAGAAGGGCCGGTACCTGCTGGCCGCGACATTCGGCAACGTGCACGGCGTGTACAAGCCGGGCAACGTCAAGCTCCGCCCGGAGATCCTCAAGCAGGGCCAGGACGTGGCCATCCAGAAGCTGGGTCTGCCGGCCGGTTCGAAGCCGTTCGACCTGGTCTTCCACGGTGGCTCGGGCTCGCTGCCGGAGGAGATCAAGGAGGCGGTGGGCTACGGGGTGGTCAAGATGAACATCGACACCGATACCCAGTACGCCTTCACCCGGCCGATCGCCGGGCACATGTTCCGTAACTACGAGGCCGTACTCAAGGTCGACGGCGAGGTCGGCAACAAGAAGTTCTACGACCCGCGGTCCTACCTCAAGGCCGCCGAGGTGGCGATGGCCGACCGGATCGTCCTGGCCTGTCAGAACCTGAACTCGGCCGGCCACAGCCTGAAGTGACGCACCCGTGAGCGGCACAGCCACTCACCCACCGGAGGACACATGAGCTTGCAAGGCAATCTGCTCGGCCCGGAACCGACCCTGCTGCCCGCCGACGAGGTGGTCGCGGCCGCGCTGGACGGCGGTACCGATCCCACCGACGTGGCCGCGGCGCACCCGGCCGCCAGTGCGGGCTGGGCGGCGCTGGCCGAGCGCGCGCTGGCCGACGGCGAGCCGGTGGCCGCCTACGCCTACGCCCGCACCGGGTACCACCGGGGCCTGGACCAGCTGCGCCGCAACGGCTGGAAGGGCTTCGGGCCGGTGCCCTGGGCGCATCAGCCGAACCAGGGCTTCCTGCGCGCGTTGGCGGCGTTGGCCAAGGCCGCCGAGGCGATCGGTGAGCAGGACGAGGCGGCCCGCTGCAGGCAGTTCCTGGCCGACTCCGACCCGGCGGCCTCGTCCGCGCTCGGTCTGGCCTGAGATCACCCCTCAGACCTGAGCACCGGCCTCAGCGGTATTCCGGGTGGCCGGCCGCCGGTGAGCACCGGCGGAAACCCCCCCGCGAGCACCGGCGGAACCCCGCACCAGCGGTGCCGAGAACCCGGCACGAGCCGGCGACCCCCCTCCGGTCGCCGGCTCGGCGACGCCGAAACCGAGTGAACACCCAGCTCAGCAGCCACCCCCGACAAGACCTGGGGCCCGGCGGATATTCCCGCCGCCGCCGGATCGGCCGGACGGACGCCGGCGCCGCGACGGGCTCGACCGCCCGGTTGGTCCGCGCAACGGGATCGGGGTGGCTTGCCCGGCCCCGCCGGCCCCCCTTGGATCTCCGGTAACCTCGCCGCCGTGACGAGCGGCGTGGCAGTCCGAACCCCTGTGCGGGGGTATCGCGACGCCCGCGGCCGGAACCCACGGACGCTACCCGGACCGGGCTCGAACTCTGTGGCACGGCGCGCCGGGGCAGTGATTGCCCGGTCTGGCCCAGCTGTGGGTCCGACGGACCTGGCTACGCCCCGAACTGCTCGCCCAGGCACTCGTGAGCAGACTGAGTTGAGTGGTCTTTGCCCACTTCAGCACCCCTGTTCGGGGTCCAGTCACGACGTCGTCGGGGACATTTCCTTATTGTGTAAGTGCGCGGGCCGCCTACCCTCTGGTGAGCGTACCTCCGGCGGATTTCACTCGTTGTAGCTAAGGATGCTCTCTACCATGCAGGTGCACTCCGCGTCGCAGCCCCCCGAGTTCGGTGGGCTGCCGAAGGAGGCCGGCGGCGGTAACCGCTCCGGTGTGACCGCGGCCGAGCGGGCACGGGAGAAGCATTTGCTGTCCGA
>DASYLM010000017.1:0-7946 GCA_036009565.1 Pseudonocardia sp.
GGATCGCGTTGGGCAGCCCCACCAGGTTCGGCGGTCCGGCCGGGCAGCTCAAGGAGTTCCTGGACAGCACCGGCGGGCTCTGGGCGAAGGGCAAGCTGATCGACAAGGTCGGCACCTCGTTCACCAGCTCGTCGACCAAGCACGGCGGGCTCGAGTCGACCATCCTGGCGATGAACAACGTGCTCTACCACTGGGGCTCGATCGTGCTGCCGCTCGGCTACTCCGACCCGGCCGTGATGGAGGCGGGCAACCCGTACGGCGGGTCGTTCGTGTCCCGCAAGTCTGCCGCCCCGGACGACGAGGCGCTGGCGGCCTGCCGGGTACAGGGCGCCCGGCTCGCCAGGATCTCCCGCTTCGTGGCCACCGGGCTGGCCGCGGGCTAGTCACCAGCCTGGTGGTCCACCTGGGCCGCTACCTCTGAGGTCGCGGCCGGCCGGCGGTGGGTATCAGGACCGGCCGGCGGGCAGCTTGAACACCCGGGCGGCCGCGCCGCCGAGGAACTCCGCGCGGGCCGCGTCGGTCAACCCGAGCCCATCCAGCTGGGCCAGCGCGCGGTCGTGGCGCAGCTGTGGCCAGTTGGTGCCGAACATGACCTTGCCCTGGCCGTAGGTGTTCATGAAGTGCACCAGCTCGGCCGGGTAGTAGCGGGGCAGGTAGGCCGAGGTGTCCAGGTAGACGTTGTCGTGCTTCCAGACCACCCCGATCATCTCGTTGGTCCACGGGTGGCCGATGTGCCCGCCGACGATGACCAGCTCGGGGAAGTCCAGGGCGACCCGGTCCAGGTAGGGGACCGGCCGCCCGGTGTCGGACGGCTTGAGCGGGCCGGTGTGGCCGACCTGGGTGCAGAACGGGATGCCCAGCTCCACGCACGCCGCGTACAGCGGGTAGTACAGCCGGTCGTCCGGGGGCAGCTCCCACAGCCAGGGCACCACCCGCAGCCCGAGGAAGCCGAGCTCGGAGACGGCGCGGCGCAGCTCGCGCACCGCGGCCATCGGGTCGGCGAGGTTCACCGATGCCAGGCCGGCGAACCGGTCCGGGTGGGCGGTGGTGAACTCGGCGACGTCGTCGTTGCTGACCACCCAGCCGCCCGGCCGGTGCCACGCGGAGAGCAACAGCAGGTCCACCCCGGCCGCGTCCATCTCGGCGACCAGCTCGTCCGGGCTGACCCGGACGCCGAGCCGGTCGGCGGCACCGGACTTCTCCAGCAGCCGGCGTACCTCCGGCATCGGCAGCCGGTCCGGCGCGGCGACGAAGTTGGGCTGCGCCCACACGTCGATGATCATGTTCGGTGCTCCTGGAACAGACGGGTGCCCGGCGGGGTGCTGGGTACGCACCGCCGCCGGGCACCCGGCGAACGAACTGGTGTGCGGCTACAGGCTGACCGTGGTCCGGTCCTTCTCCTCCAGCGGCACGACGCCGAGCGGGGCGTCCGGGTCGACCTTGTAGGTGAGCACCCGCTTGTAGCCCTGCTTCTTCTCCATGCCGCTCTTGCGCCAGGCGGCGGTCAGGCCGACCTTCGCCCAGAACGCCGGGCCGTCCAGCGAGCTGGACTTCGGCGCCCAGTGCGCGTTGTTGCGCAGCACGCCGTTGCCGTAGTGCATCGCGTAGGAGCGGCGGATCTTGCTGGTCCAGTGCTCGGTGGTCAGCGAGACGCTGAAGCCGTCGAGGTTGCTGACCCGGTGCGGCCCGTTCAGCGCCCAGTGCAGCATGTCGCCGGGCTCCATGTCGTAGACCTCGGCGTAGTCGTCGAACCACGGCTGGTACGACAGGTCCTCCAGGGACAGGCTGCGCACCACGTTCTCCACCTCGGTCGGCGGCAGGAACGGCTCGGTGGGCGGGTAGATCCAGATCCGCTTGCGGCCGCGGATCTGCCAGAGTGCCTGGCCCGGGACGTCGAAGTGGTAGAACACCCGCGCGGTCGGCGACGAGATCAACAGACCCAGCTTGCGCTTGAAGGTCTTGAAGTCCGGCAGCGTGCCTTCCAGCTCGCCGTACATCTGGTCGAGCAGGTCCGCGAACCGGGGGTCGGCCTTCTCGATGGCCATCATGTTGATCCAGACGCGACCGCCGCGCACCGCATCGAGCACCTTGGCGCCGGGCTGGCCGGCCCGGTCGACGTGGCCCCAGGTGGAGACGTCGTCGCCCATGGTGGTGATGTCGATGTGCTTCGGGTCGATCCGCTCGACCAGGTTGGCCAGCGATTCGTCCGAGAAGAGGTCATCCCGCTGGGCCAAGTTGTGCCGCAACTTGACGGTGTGGTTGCCCCAGAGCTGGATATCGCGAGGTGCGATGGTGTCGAAGACGCGTGGCACGACGAAGAACTCCCCTGTAGAGACGCACGTGATCTATGTAGGTCTGCCGTACCTGGTTCAACGCGGTTCGCGCCGGAACGTTACTTACCTGGGCGGTTGTGGCCAGCGTCTCGTGCGGTCGACCGCCTCGCGTCGCGACAGTACTCGGGCGTTCCTGAAGCCTCCACCGGCCCGGCTCAGGCACGCGTCAAACCACCGCGTCGCGGCGTAGCTGGTCGACCTGGTCGGCGGAAAAGCCCAGCTCAGCGAGTATCCGGTCGGTGTGCGCGCCGAGTGCGGGGATCGCTCCCATGCTCGGTTCCCAGCCGGTCACCACCGGTGGCGGCAGCAGCGCGGAGATCGGTCCGACCGGTGTTTCGACGGTGCGCCAACGGTTGCGTTCTCTCAGGTGCGGGTGCGAAACCACCTCGGTCGGGGTGTTGTGGCGGGCGTTGCCGATCCCGGCGGCGTCGGCGGCGGCCTGGATGTCGGCCAGCGGGCGTTCGGCGCACCAGGTGCCGATCACGGTGTCCAGCTCGGCCCGGTGCGCGAGTCGGTCCCCGTTGCGGGCGTAGCGGGGATCGGCGGCCAGGTCGGCGCGGCCGAGTACCCGCGCGGCCAGCCGGCGCCACTCGGCGTCGTTGGTGGTGCCCAGCACCACGGTCTGCCCGTCCGAGGTCCGGAACGCCCCGTAGGGCGCCACCGCGGGCGAGCTGAACCCGTTGGGTGCCTGGTCGTGGCCGCTGTGCTGGGCGTGGTTCAGGGCGTAGCCCATGAACTCCATCATCGAGTCGAACATGCTGACCGAGATGGCCGACCCGCGCCCGGTGCGGTCCCGGTCGTAGAGCGCGGCCAGCGTGGCGGAGAAGGCGTACATCGCGGTGCCCACGTCGGCGATCGGGACGCCCGGCTTCGCCGGCTGCCCGGGCCAGCCGGTGATCGCGCAGGAGCCGGCCTCGGCCTGGGCGAGCAGGTCGTAGGCGCGCTTGTGCTCCAGGGTGCCGCCGGTGCCGTAGCCGGAGATCGTCACGGTGATCAGCCGGGGGTAGCGGTCGGCCAGCGCGCCCGCGCCCAGCCCGAGCCGGTCGACCGCGCCCGGGCCCAGGTTGCTGACCAGCACGTCCGCCTCGGCCAGCAACTGGTGCAGCACGGCGATGCCGGGTCCGGACTTCAGGTCGAGGGTGAGCGACTCCTTGCCCCGGCTGACCCAGACGAAATGCGCGGCCAGACCCCGCACGACGTCGTCGTAGTCCCGGGTGAAGTCGCCGCGCCCCGGCGGTTCGATCTTGATGACCCGGGCGCCGTAGTCCGCCAGGTGGCGGGTGCACAGCGGTGCCGAGACCGCCTGCTCCAGGGTCACCACCAGCACGCCGTCCAGTGGGCGGCGCGGACGGTCCGGTTCGGTGTCGGTGTCGGTGTGGGTGTCGGTGTGCACGGCCATACTCTCGCCCATGACCCGTGCTGGCCCCGAGGTGCTCGGCCCGAAGGCGCTGAACCGGGCGCTGCTGGCCCGGCAGCTGCTGCTGCGCCGGGTCCGCCGCCCGGTCGCCGACGTGCTCACCCACCTGGTCGGCATGCAGGCGCAGGCACCCGATGCGCCGTACTACGGGCTCTGGTCGCGCCTGGACGGGTTCCGGCCCGCCGAGCTGGTCGAGCTGCTCACCGGCCGGCGCGCGGTCCGGGCGACGATGATGCGCGGCACGCTGCACGCGGTGACCTCGGCGGACTGCCTGGCGCTGCGGATGCTGGCCCAGCCCACCCAGGAGCGGGCGGTGCGCACCAACACCGACTACGACGGTCACCGGATTGCCGGCCGGGAGCTGTGCGAGGTGCTGGCGGTCACCGCCGAGCTGCTCGCCGAGGCACCGCGCACCGCCGCCGAGCTGCGCGCCCGGTACGCGGCGCGCTGGCCGGGGTGCGCCGCCGACCGGCTGGGCTTCGCGGCACTGGCACTCACGCCGACCGTGCAGGTGCCGCCGAGGGGGATCTGGGCGGTCGGCGGGCTGCCCAGACTGAGCACCGTGGCGGCCTGGCTCGGCGAGCCGGTGTGCCCGTCGCCGGACCCGGCCGCCCTGGTGCTGCGCTACCTCGCCGCGTTCGGCCCGGCGACGGTGTCCGACGTGGCGACCTGGTCGGGGCGGACCGCGGTGCGCCCGGTGCTCGACGAGCTGCGGCCCGGACTGCGGGTGTTCGCCGACGAGCAGGGCCGCGAGCTGTTCGACCTGCCCGATGCGCCCCGCCCGCCCGCGGCCACCCCGGCACCGGTACGCCTGTTGGCCCCGTACGACAACGTGCTGCTGGCGCACGCGGACCGGTCCCGCGTGGTGCCCGAGCAGTACCGGGTCAGGCTGAGAAGCAGGAACGGCATCGTGCCGGGCACCGTGCTGGTGGACGGTTTCGTGCGCGGGCTGTGGGCGGTGGACCGGCCGCACGGTCAGCGCCGCGGCGGGTCCGCCGTGCTGACCGTGCGGCCGTTCCGGGCGCTGGCCGCGCGCCACGGCGCCCAGCTGCGCGGGGAGGTGGAGCGGCTCGCGGAGCTCGCCGCCCAGGGCAGCCCGGTGCGGGTGGTGCTCGCCGAGCCCTAGGTGATCACCGGGCTGGCCCGAGCACGGCGAGGTAACGTCCAGGGATGGCGTCGGACCGCACGGTGGCGGCTCAGCAGGCAGGGCCGGAGTTCCCCTCGACGTGGGCGCGGCTGACCCCGGACAAGCCCGCGGTGGTCGTGGTGGACGCCGGGTCGCGCCCGGTGCAGACGCTGACCTACGCCGAGCTGGACGACCGCTCGGTGCGCTGCGCACACCTGTTGCGGGCGACCGGCCTCATCGCCGGTGACCACGTCGCGGTGCTGATGGAGAACCGCGCCGAGGTGTTCGAGGTGTGCTGGGCGGCGGTGCGCTCCGGGCTGTACGTGACCGTGGTGAACACCAAGCTCAGCCCCGACGAGGCGGGCTACGTGGTCGACGACAGTGGTGCCCGGGTGCTGGTCACCTCGGCCGCGATGGCCGGGCTGGCCGCCGCGATCGTGCCGGGCACCCCCGGGGTGGCGCGCCGGCTCATCGTGGGCGGCGCTCTGGCCGGGCACGACGACTACACCACCGCGCTGGCGGCGGCGCCCAGCTCGCCGCTGCCGGACGAGTCCGAGGGCGAGACGATGCTCTACTCGTCCGGCACCACCGGCCGGCCGAAGGGGGTCAAGCGGGCGCTCACCGGCGGCCCGGTGGGTACCGAGTTCCGGCTGAGCGCGATGGTCGGGGCGATGGGCTACGACCGCGCCACGGTCTACCTCAGCCCGGCGCCGCTCTACCACGCCGCGCCGCTGGGCTACACGATGGCGATGCACCGCCTCGGCGGGACCGCGGTGGTGATGTCGCGGTTCGACGCCGAGCAGACGCTGCGCCTGGTGGACGACTACCGCGTCACCCATGCCCAGTTCGTGCCGACCATGTTCGTCCGGCTGCTGCGGCTGCCCGAACAGGTCCGTTCCGGCTACGACCTGTCCAGCCTGCGGTCGGTGGTGCACGCCGCGGCGCCGTGCCCGGTCGAGCTCAAGCGGGCCATGATCGACTGGTGGGGCCCGATCCTCTGGGAGTACTACGCGGGCACCGAGGGCAACGGGATGACGCTGATCTCCGCCGACGACTGGCTGGCGCACCCCGGCTCGGTCGGCCGGGCCCTGACCGGCGAGGTGCACGTGGTGGGGGAGGGCGGCCGCGAGCTGCCCCAGGGCGAGACCGGCACGGTGTACTTCGGCGGCGGGGCGCGGTTCGAGTACCACAACGACCCGGCCAAGACCGAGGGCAGCTACCACCCGCTGGGCTGGAGCACCCTCGGCGACGTCGGCCACCTGGACCCCGACGGTTACCTCTACCTCACCGACCGCCTCTCCCACATGATCATCTCGGGCGGGGTGAACATCTACCCGCAGGAGACCGAGAACGTGCTCACGATGCACCCCTCGGTCGCCGACGTGGCGGTCATCGGGGTTCCGGACCCGGACATGGGCGAGCAGGTCAAGGCCGTCGTGCAGCTGGTCGACCCGAGCCTGGGCAACCCGGCGCTGGCCGGGGAGCTGATCGAGTACTGCCGGGCCCGGCTGGCGCACTACAAGTGCCCGCGCAGCATCGACTTCACCGCCGAGCTGCCCAGGCAGGAGAACGGCAAGCTCTACAAGCGGCTGCTCCGGGACGCCTACCGCTCCGGCCAGCCGGTCCGCTGACGGCGCCCCGGCGCTACCGGAGGGTGCAAACCGGCCGGACGGGTTACTGCCACCACTCGGTGAGCAGGTTCAGGTGGCGGCGCATCCGGTGCCGGGCCAGACCACCGTCGCCGACCAGCAGGGCGTCCACGATGCCCTGGTGGTCGCGGGCGACCGAGGCGTTCACCTCGGGCTGTGGCGCGGCCGGTGCGGTGCCCTTGGCCTCGTGCTGCCGCGCCCACAGTGTGATCAGGATGCGCAGGAACAGTGCCAGCACTGGGTTGCCGGCCAGTTCGGCCAGCTCCACGTGCAGCAGGTGGGACAGCTCGCCAAGGTGCGCCGGCGGGTTGCCGCCGCCGAACGGGTTCGCCGTCTCCGCGCCGTGCAGTACCGCGCGCAGCCGGCGGGCCACCTCGGGCTCGCCGACCCGTGCCGCCACCCGGTCCAGGCAGGCCAGCTCGACGGCCTCCCGCACGGCGCGCAGGTGCTCGACCTCGATGCCCTGGTAGTCCAGGTAGAGCGCCATCGCCTCGATGCTGGCGCTCGGGTCGGGTTCGGCCACCACCAGCCCACCACCGGGGCCGCGCCGCATCCGGGCCACCGAGTGGTACTCCAGCAGCCGCACCGCCTCCCGCAGCACCGCGCGGCTGACCCCGAACCGGTCCAGCAGGGCGGCCTCGGAGCCGATCACCGAGCCGACCTCCCAGCCGTCGCCGGTGATCTCGGCGAGCAGCCGCTGGGCCACTACCTCGGCCAGCTTCTGGTCCTGGGTGTGGCCGGGCGTCGGGACCGACCAGAGCGCGCTCGGCGGGTTGTTCGTGTCCGGGCGCCAGTTGATCAGGAAGTCACCCAGCATCTCCAGGTGCTGAGTGACGAGGTACTGGGCCCTCGGGCCGTCCCCGGCCACCACGGCGTTGACCATGGCCTCGTGCGAGATGTCCGACGAGGTGAATGCGGGATGCCGGGGGTCCTCCGGCAGGTGGTTGAGCTGGTCGCCGGCGTAGCGCCAGGTCAGCCGCAGCAGCACGTCGATGAACAGGTTCAGGGCCGGGTTGCCGGACAGCTCCGCGAGGGTCAGGTGCAGGGCGCTGCGGGCGTGCCCGTCCCGGTTGGGGCCGGCCGCGAACTCGTCCGCCAGCGCGGTGCGCAGCTCCGCGATGCCGGACTCCGTGATGGTCTCCGCGGCCAGCGCCGCGGCCAGCGGCTCGATCATCAACCGGGCAGTGAACAGGTGTTGGATCGTGGTCCCGACGAACTCCAGGTACACCACCATCGCGCTGGTGGCGGCGCCCGCATCGGGCGCGCGGACGACCAGCCCACCGGCCGGGCCCCGGCGCATCGAGGCCACCTGGTGGTGCTCGACCAGCCGGATCGCCTCCCGCAGCACCGCGCGGCTGACCTGGTAACGCTCCCGCAGCTCGGTCTCCGACCCGAGCACCTCACCCACCGGCCACCCGGTG
>DASYLM010000018.1:0-9374 GCA_036009565.1 Pseudonocardia sp.
GGTCGATGTCGTGAAGACGCCGGCCGATGCCGACATCGGGGCCAGGTTGCTGGCGATCTCGGACGCGTTGACAGCGGCGATCGCGGCGCACCGGCCGGACGTGGTGGCCGTCGAGCGGGTGTTCAGCCAGTCCAACGTGCGCACCGTGATGGGTACCGCGCAGGCCAGCGGTGTGGTCGCGCTGATCGCGGCGCAGGCCGGGCTGCGCGTGGTGTTCCATACCCCGAGCGAGGTCAAGGCCGCGGTCACCGGGTCCGGGCGGGCCGACAAGGAGCAGGTCACCGGCATGGTGGCCAGGCTGCTCGGGCTTGCCGAGGCACCCCGCCCCGCGGATGCGGCGGATGCACTCGCGCTGGCCATCTGTCACTGCTGGCGGGGGCCCATGCTGGACCGGATGGCCGAGGCCAAGGCCACCTCGGACCGGCTCGCCCGGGCGCACCGGGCGAAGCTGGCCAAGGCCGCGGCCGTCGCCGGGTCCGCGTCCGTCGCCGGGTCCGTCTCTGGGTCCGTCGCTGGGTCCGTCTCAAAGGAACGGTGATCTGCTGTGATCTCTTCGGTGCGCGGCCCGGTGCTGACCATCGGGTTGGACCATGCGGTGGTCGAGGTCGGCGGTGTGGGGCTCGCGGTGCACGCGACCCCCGGCACACTGGCCACCCTGCGCCGGGGGGAGGAGGCCCGACTGGCCACCACGCTGGTGGTCCGGGAGGACTCGCTGACCCTCTACGGGTTCGCCAACGCCGAGGCGGGCGAGTTGTTCCGGCTGCTGCAGACGGTGACCGGGGTCGGGCCGAGGCTGGCGTTGAGCATCCTCGCGGTGCTCGAGCCGGACGCGCTCTGCCGGGCACTGGCCGACGGTGACACGGCCGCGCTGAAGCGGGTGCCCGGGGTCGGGCTGAAGAGTGCCGAGCGACTGGTCCTGGAGCTGCGGGACAAGGTCGCCGCGGTCGCCCGGGTGCCGGTCGGGGGTGGTGGCGCCGCCCCGGCGAGCGGCCGTGACCACGTGGTGGAGGCGCTGACCGGGCTGGGGTTCGCGGTCAGGCAGGCCGAGCAGGCGGTGGACGCCGTGCTGGCCGAGACCACCAATGGTGGCCCGGTGGACACAGCGGCGACCCTGCGCACCGCGCTGAGCAGGCTGGGCAAGGCCCGGTGACGGCGGCCCGCGGGAATGAGCTGGGCGAGGTGATGTCGTGAGCGAGCCGGTGGTGTCGGCGGAGGCCGAGCCGGAGGACCTGGAGTCCGAGGCCACCCTGCGGCCCCGCCGGCTCAGCGAGTTCATCGGCCAGGCCCGGGTCCGCGAGCAGCTGGAGCTGGTCCTGGAGGGCGCCCGCCGGCGCGGCGACCCACCGGACCACGTGCTGCTGTCCGGGCCGCCCGGGCTGGGCAAGACCAGCCTGGCGATGATCATCGCGACCGAGCTGGGCGCGGCGCTGCGGATCACCTCGGGCCCGGCGCTGGAGCGGGCCGGCGACCTGGCCGCGATGCTGTCCAACCTGATGCCCGGCGACGTGCTGTTCATCGACGAGATCCACCGCATCGCCCGGCCCGCCGAGGAGATGCTGTACCTGGCCATGGAGGACTTCCGGGTCGACGTGGTGGTCGGCAAGGGCCCCGGAGCGACCAGCATCCCGCTGGACATCGCGCCGTTCACGCTGGTCGGCGCGACGACCAGGGCGGGCGCGCTGACCGGGCCGCTGCGCGACCGGTTCGGCTTCACCGCGCACATGGAGTTCTACGAGGCGGCCGAGCTGGACCGGGTGCTGCGCCGCGCCGCGGTCATCCTGGACGTGGATCTGCGCCCGGACGGCGCCGAGGAGATCGCCGGCCGGTCCCGGGGCACGCCGCGCATCGCGAACCGGTTGCTGCGCCGGGTCCGGGACTACGCCGAGGTGCGGGCGGACGGCGCGGTGACCCGGGAGGTGGCGCGCGCGGCGCTGAAGGTCTACGACGTGGACGAGCTCGGCCTCGACCGGTTGGACCGGGCGGTGTTGACCGCGTTGGTGCGGTCGTTCCGCGGCGGTCCGGTGGGGGTATCGACGCTGGCAGTGGCGGTGGGCGAAGAACCCGCTACGGTGGAGGAGGTCTGCGAGCCTTTCCTTGTGCGGGCCGGTATGTTGGCGCGCACCCCGCGTGGCCGGGTTGCCACCATCGGAGCCTGGCGGCACCTGGGTCTCGAACCGCCGCCCAACGCGGTCGGGGAGCAGGGGGAACCGCCGCCTGTACTGTTCGGGTTGTGAGGTTGGCAGACCCGATGACCCTCACGGAAGTACGGAGACCATGAACCTCTCTACGCTGTTCCCACTCATCATCCTGCTGCTGTTCATCCCGATCCTGCTGAGCAGCCGGAAGCAGAAGCGGAACATGGCTGCGATGCAGCAGCTGCAGAGCTCGCTGTCCGAGGGCGACGTGGTGGTGACGACCTCCGGACTGCGCGGCACCGTGGTGGACAGCAGCTACGAGGAGACCGTCGACATCGAGATCGCGCCCGGCGTGGTGACCACCTGGGTGCGCGCCGCCGTCCGCGAGACGGTCAACCCGACCGAGCCCAGCGCGGAGGGCGACACGCCGGCCGATGATGCGCCGAAGGCCGTCGACGCCCCGGCGCACGAGGATATCCAGGCGCCCGCCACCCCGGCGCCCGAGGTGACCAAGACCGACGGCCCCGCCGCCAGCACCACCGAGGCGCCGGCGAACGACTCCACCGCGGGGCGCAACAGCGCCTGAGCACGGCCCTGGACGAATTGCCCTGGCATCGGGATAAGCCTGAGCGAGTCGTCAGAATGTAATTCGCACGCACCGGACGGGGTCATGCGCGAAACCGCGCTCGGCCCCGTCTTTTGCTGTCCCGCTATCCCCGCGAATCCCGTGGGCGCCGCCCGTGTCGTAAACCAGCACCCGCTCAGCGGTGCAATCCTGCGCCGGACGGTGACGTCGGGAAAGGCGGTCGAGGGGCCGGCGAAAGCGTAGGGATCGCATCGGTAACATCGGTCAAGCCCCCAAACGCCCCGTGTCATCGGGGCGAGCCATCCCATAGGAGTTAGTTCAGTGGCCCCACCGGCCGGGCAGATCCGCCCATGGCGGTACGTGGCGACGTTCGTCGGCATCGTCGTTGTGCTCTACGCGCTGGTGTTCCTCACTGGTGACCGCAAGCCGAACCCCAAGCTCGGCATCGACCTCGAGGGCGGTACCCGGGTCACCCTGACCGCGCGCACCGCGACCGGTCAGCCGCCGACCAGGGAACAGCTCACGCTGGCCCGCGAGATCATCGACCAGCGGGTGAACGGGCTCGGTGTCAGTGGCGCCGAGGTGGTGCAGGACGGCAACAACCTGACCATCACCGTGCCCGGTGACCAGGGCCAACGCGCCAAGGACCTGGCCCAGACCGCGCAGCTGCGGTTCCGGACCGTGCTCGCCGGGCCGTTCAACGCGACCCCGGCGCCCGCTCCCGCTCCCGGATCCGGCAACGCCAACGTGACGCCGGGCCCGGGCAACGCGACGCCGCCCCCCGGCAAGACATCCCCCCAGCAGCCCGCCCAGCCGCCCACCGTGCCGCCCACCAAGGCACCCGGCCCGGGCTCGGCCGCACCGCACGCCATCGGCGCCGCCGCGCTGCAGGCGCCGGCACCGCACGCCCCGGCACCGCCGCCGACCCCGAGCCCGAATCCCGCGCCGCCCTCGGCGCCCTCGGGCGACACCGCTCCCAGCCTGAACAACGCGGTGGCCGCCGACCCCGAGCTGGCCAAGGAGATCGCGCTCGCCAGGGCGATGCGGCAGAGCACGAACCAGGACGTCCAACAGCTGGCCATCCAGCAGCTGCAGTGCACCGGCAACGACGTGCTGCGCGGCTACGACGACCCGACCAAGCCGCTCGTCACCTGCGACCAGAAGGGCACCGCCAAGTACCTGCTCGGCCCGTCCTTCCTGGACGGTACCGAGATCGCCAGCGCCTCCGCGGGCTACGACCAGCAGCGGGCCGGCAACGTCGTCAACGTGACGTTCAAGAGCGCCGGCGCCAAGATCTGGGGTGACTACACCACCGCGAACGTCGGCAAGCAGTCGGCGTTCGTGCTGGACACCGAGGTGGTGTCGGCACCGACGATCGACCAACCCATCTTCGGCGCCACCGAGATCAGCGGGTCCTTCTCCCAGGCCTCGGCGCAGCAGTTGGCCGGCGTGCTGAAGTACGGCTCGCTGCCGCTGTCCTTCGGCACCTCCGACGCGCAGACCGTGTCGGCGACGCTGGGGCTCGCCTCACTGCAGGCCGGCCTGATCGCCGGCGCCATCGGGCTGGCACTGGTGTTCGTCTACTGCCTGTTCTACTACCGGGCGCTGGGCGTGCTCACGATCCTGTCGCTGGCACTGTCCGGCATCGTGGTCTACGCGGTGCTGGTGCTGCTCGGGCGGTCCATCGGGTTCACCCTGGACCTGGCCGGGGTCGCCGGTTTCATCGTGGCCATCGGTATCACCGCCGACTCGTTCGTGATCTTCTTCGAACGGTTGAAGGACGAGGTCCGGGAGGGCCGGAGCTTCCGGGCGGCGGTACCCCGGGGCTGGGTGCGCGCGCGGCGCACCATCCTGTCCGCCGACGCGGTGAGCTTCCTGGCCTCCGCGGTGCTGTACCTGCTGGCCATCGGGGACGTGAAGGGTTTCGCCTTCACCCTCGGTATGTCCACCATCCTGGACCTGGTGGTGGTCTTCCTGGTCACCCATCCGCTGGTCGTACTGGCCGCGCAGTCCCGGGTGTTCAGCAGCCCCACCTGGTCCGGGCTGGGCGCGGTAGCCCGGATCGGCGCGATGCGCAGGCGCGCGGCGGCCGCTGCCGCCGCCGCGAAGGGAGCCTGAGATGGCACACCCCGACACCGGCCTGAGCCGGTCCCAGGAACGGTCCGCCCGGGGCAGCTTCTTCAGCCGCCTCTACACCGGCACCGGCGCGTTCGACATCGTCGGCCACCGCAAGCGCTGGTACCTGGTCTTCGGCACCCTGGTGCTGATCTGCATCGCCTCCATGGTGTTCCGGGGCTTCAACCTCGGTATCGAGTTCGAGGGCGGCACCCAGATCCAGTTCTCCACCGTGGGCATCACCGGCGACGCGTCGACCCTCAACGTCGACAAGGTGATCTTCGACGCGGTCGGCGCGAAGCCGGCCTCGGTCCAGGTGGCCGGCAGCGGCACCTCGCAGACCGTGCAGGTCCGCACCGAGACGCTGACCGCCGCCCAGCAGCAGCAGGCCAAGCAGGCTCTGTTCGACGCCTACCACCCGCGCGGGGCGAACGGCCAACCGGACGTGAACGCGATCAGCGAGACCGCCGTGTCGTCCAGCTGGGGCGGTGAGATCACCACCCAGGCACTGATCGCGCTGGCTGTGTTCCTGGTGCTTGTGTCGATCTTCCTCGCCGTCTACTTCGAGCGCTCGATGGCGATCGCCGCGGTGGTCGCGCTGATCCACGACCTGGTGGTCACCGCCGGGGTGTACTCGATCGTCGGGTTCGAGGTGAGCCCGTCGACGGTGATCGGGCTGCTGACCATCCTCGGCTTCTCGCTGTACGACACCGTGGTGGTGTTCGACAAGGTCAAGGAGAACGGCCGGGGCCTGCTCGGGCTGACCAGGCGGACCTACCCCGAGACCGCCAACCTGGCGCTGAACCAGACCCTGATGCGCTCGATCAACACCTCGCTCATCGCGGTGCTGCCGGTCCTCGGGCTGCTCATCGTCGGCGTCGGTGTGCTCGGCGTCGGCACCCTGGCCGACCTGGCCCTGGTCCAGATGGTCGGCATCATCGCCGGCGCACTGTCGTCGATCTTCCTGGCCACCCCGGTGCTGGTGGACCTGAAGATGCGCGACGCCCGGTTCCAGCAGCAGGCCAACCGGGTGTACGCCCGGCGGGCCAAGCAGGCCGGGACCGCCGTCGACGCGGACGGCGACACCACCGAGGTGGATGTCACCGACGACACCGCGTTGAACGGCGAGCTGCGCCGGGAGCGGGCCGTCGCGGCCGCCGCCGGGGTGCCCGCCAGGGCGGCCGGCAGCCGTCGGGCGGCGGGCAACCGCTCTGCCCGGTCCGGCCGGTCCGCCACCCGCACCGAGCGACCGACCGGCAAGCGCCGCCGGTGACCGACGGGGACGGTCGGAGGCCCAGCACGCTGGTCAACGAACCGACCCCTGAGCTGACCCGCGCGGCCGAGCTGATCAGGGAGGTCCCGGACTACCCCGAAGCGGGCGTCCTGTTCCGGGACGTCACGCCGCTGCTGGCGGATGCGGCCGCGTTCGGCGCGGTCATCGGTGCGATGGCCCGGCCGGCGAGCGGTGCGGACGTGGTGGTCGGCGTGGAGGCTCGCGGTTTCCTGCTCGGCGCGGCTGTCGCGCTGGCCGCCGGGGTCGGCATGGTGCCGGTGCGCAAGGCGGGCAAGCTGCCGCTGGTCGCGGCGTCGCGGGACTACCAGCTGGAGTACGGCTCTGCCACCCTGGAGCTGCCGGCCGGCGGGGTGCGCCCCGGTAGCCGGGTGTACCTGGTGGACGACGTGCTGGCCACCGGCGGCACCCTGCGGGCGAGCTGCGAGCTGCTCGAGCAGGTGGGCGCCGTGGTCGTCGGGCTCGGTGTGCTGCTCGAGCTGACCGCACTGGGCGGCCGCGGTGCGCTCGCCGGTCGCCCTCTGCACGCCCTGATGCGCGGCTGACCGGGATGTTAACCCGGCCGGGGGACGGCCTGGCGGCTACGTCGCTATCCTCGTAACGTGGAGCGCGCGTGAGTACCGTTGAGCGTCAACCGGCCGTGCCGGCCGAGACCGCGCCGCCCGCTGCTCCCGCCCGACCGTCGGCCACCCGCCGGGTGCGGGCCCGCATCGCGCGGCGCATCTCCTCGCCACGTCCCGGCGCGGTCAAACCGGTGCTGGAGCCGTTGGCCGCCGTGCACCGCCAGGTCCACCCGAATGCCGACCTCGCCCTGTTGCAGCAGGCCTACGACGTGGCCGAGGAGCGGCACGGGGACCAGAAGCGCAAGTCCGGCGACCCCTACATCACCCACCCCCTCGCGGTCGCGACCATCCTGGCCGAGCTGGGCATGGACACCACCACGCTGGTCGCCGCGCTGCTGCACGACACCGTCGAGGACACCGGCTACCTGCTCGAGGAGCTGGGCGCCGACTTCGGCGAGGAGGTCGCGCACCTGGTCGACGGCGTCACCAAGCTGGACAAGGTCAAGCTCGGCGCGGCGGCCGAGGCCGAGACCATCCGCAAGATGGTGGTCGCGATGGCCCGGGACCCCCGGGTGCTGGTGATCAAGCTGTCGGACCGGCTGCACAACATGCGCACGATGCGCTTCCTGCCGCCGGAGAAGCAGGCCCGCAAGGCGCGCGAGACGCTCGAGGTGTTCGCCCCGCTGGCACACCGCCTCGGCATGGCCACGGTCAAGTGGGAGCTGGAGGACCTGGCCTTCGCGCTGCTGCACCCGAAGAAGTACGACGAGATCGTCCGGCTGGTGGCGGACCGCGCACCGTCCCGGGACACCTACCTGCGCCAGGTCATCGACGAGGTGAACGCGCAGCTCGACGGTGCGCGGATCGCCGCGACCGTCGAGGGCCGGCCCAAGCAGTACTACTCGATCTACCGCAAGATGATCGTCAAGGGCAAGGACTTCGACGACATCCACGACCTGGTGGGTGTGCGCATCCAGGTCGACGACGTGCGGGACTGCTACGCCGCGATGGGCATGGTGCACGCCCTGTGGCAGCCGATGCCCGGCCGCTTCAAGGACTACATAGCCCAGCCCCGGTTCGGCGTCTACCAGTCGCTGCACACCACGGTCATCGGGCCGGACGGCAAGCCGCTCGAGGTGCAGATCCGGACCAGGGACATGCACCGCACGGCGGAGTACGGCATCGCCGCGCACTGGCGCTACAAGGAGACCAGGGGCACCCACGCCGGCCAGGCAGTCGAGGTCGACGAGATGGGCTGGATGCGCCAGCTGCTCGACTGGCAGCGCGAGGCGGCCGACCCGGGGGAGTTCCTCGAGTCGCTGCGCTACGACCTGGCCACCCGGGAGATCTTCGTCTTCACCCCCAAGGGCGACGTGGTCACCCTGCCGTCCGGTTCCACCCCCGTCGACTTCGCCTACGCGGTGCACACCGAGGTCGGGCACCGCTGCATCGGGTCGCGGGTGAACGGCCGCCTGGTCGCGCTCGAGCGCAAGCTGGAGAACGGCGAGGTCGTCGAGATCTTCACCTCGAAGGCCGGCGGCGCCGGACCCAGCCAGGACTGGCTGAGCTTCGTGGCCTCGCCGAGGGCCAAGGCGAAGATCCGGCACTGGTTCGCCAAGGAACGCCGCGAGGAGGCCATCGAGGCGGGCAAGGAGGCCATCGCCAGGGAGGCCCGCCGCACCGGAATGCCGCTGCAGCGGCTCGCCTCGGCCGACTCGATGGCCGCGCTGTCCCGGGAGCTGCACTACCCGGACCTGTCCGGGCTGTACGCGGCGGTGGGGGAGAGCCACGCATCCGCCAAACACGTGGTGGCCCGGCTGGTCGCGCTGCTCGGCGGCGTCGAGGACGCGGAGGAGGAGCTCGCCGAGCGGGCCACCCCGTCCACCGTGCAGCGCCGCAGGGCGAGCGGCGACTCGGGTGTCGCGGTGGTCGGCGACGCCGGCGGCATGACCGACGTGTGGGTCAAGCTGGCCCGCTGCTGTACCCCGGTGCCCGGCGACGAGATCATCGGCTTCGTCACCCGCGGCGGCGCGGTCAGCGTGCACCGCTCGGACTGCACCAACTCCGACTCGCTGCGCGGCCAGAGCGAGCGCCTGGTCGAGGTCGAGTGGCACGCGTCGCCGAGCGCGATGTTCCTGGTCAGCATCCAGGTCGAGGCACTGGATCGGCACCGGCTGCTGTCCGACGTGACGAAGGTGCTGGCGGACGAGAAGGTCAACATCCTGTCCGCGTCGGTGACCACCTCGCGGGACCGGGTGGCGGTGTCCCGGTTCGCGTTCGAGATGGGCGACCCCAAGCACCTCGGCCACCTGCTGCGGGTGGTCCGGAATGTTGAGGGCGTGTACGACGTGTACCGGGTGACCTCGGCGCGGTAGGTCGGTCGCCGGGTCCGGAGTCGGGTGGGCTGGGTTGTGCGGGGCGGTGGTCCGGTAGGTCGGGCGCCGCGCGCGCGGAAGCGCTGGTACGTCGGTGGTGTAAGGCGCGGGAGCGCGGTGGCGTGGTCGGCGGGGATGGCCTGTTGGCCGGTCGCGCGGAGGCGCGGGAGCCTGGTAGCTCGGTCGGGGAGGGTTGCCGGCCGGTCGCGCGGTGGCGCGGTACGTCGGTGGCGCGGGAGCGCGGTGGCCTGGTCGGCGGGGATGGCCTGTTGGGCGGTCGCGCGGAGGCGCGGGAGCCTGGTAGCTCGG
>DASYLM010000019.1:0-6617 GCA_036009565.1 Pseudonocardia sp.
CTGCCTGGGCATTCCGCGACCCGATCACCAGCGCCCAGGAGCCGATCTACTCGGTGCACTACAACCTGCAGGCCGCGCGGGCGATGAGCGTGGCGTTCCAGTACGACGTGGGGTTCCAGCGGCAGTGCTGGCAGGTTCAGCAGCTGACGCACTGGGCCGGTGACCACGCCTGGATCAAGGAGTGCCAGGCCGAGTACCGCCGCTTCGTCTACCTCTCCGACGTGGTCGAGCTGCGCGGCGAGGTCACCGGCAAGCGGGTCGACGCCGACGGCGAGCACGTCGTGGACATCGTCACCACGGCGGTCAACCAGCGCGGCGAGACCGTCATGCCGGGCAGCGCCGTGGTCGCTCTGCCGACCCGGGAGGGAGCCGGCTCGCCGGCCGCCGGCCGGGCCCGGGGGCCGCGATGAGCACGCCGGAGCCGACGGTGGCGGAGTTCGTCGCCGAGGTCGAGGCCTACCTCGGCGAGCACTACCCGAAGGTGCGCCGCACCGAGAAGCAGCGGTTCGTCTGGGGCGAGGGCAGCGACGAGGTCCGGGTGTTCCGCGAGCCCGACCCGGCTGAGGAGGCTGACGCGATGCCGGCCATCCGGGCCTGGCGGTCCGGGCTGTGGGAAGCAGGGCTCGGCTGGATCACCGGCCCGACCGAGTACGGCGGCCGCGGCCTGCCCAGCACCCACCAGCGTGCGTTCGAGCGGGCGGTCCGCAACTACGAGGTCCCCGGCGACTCGTCGCTGACGATCAGCCTCGGCATGATCGCGCCGACCGTGCTGAAGCACGGCAGCGAGGAGCAGAAGAAGCACTACCTGCCGGCGATGTACTCGGCGGAGCAGATCTCCTGCCAGCTGTTCTCCGAGCCGGGCGCGGGCTCCGACCTGGCCTCGCTGAGCACCAGGGCGGTCCAGTCCGAGGACGGCAGCTGGCGGATCACCGGGCAGAAGGTGTGGACCTCCGGTGCGCACCTCGCCGACATCGGCGAGATCATCTGCCGCACCGCGGACGAGCCGAGGCACCGCAACCTGACCGCGTTCCTGGTCGACATGCGCGCCCCCGGCGTCGAGGTGCGGCCGCTGCGCTAGATGATCGGCGGTGTTTCGTTCAATGAGGTGTTCCTGGACGACGTCGTGGTGCCCGACTCGGCGCGCATCGGCGGCGTCGGCGACGGGTGGCGGGTCGCGCTGACCACGCTGGCCAACGAGCGCAACTCGATGGGCGACAGCGCGTTCGGCGGTGCCGGCATCCTGTCCACCGACCGCCTGGTCGAGCTGACCCGCCACGCCGGCGCCTCGGACGACCCGGTGGTGCGCCGCGCGTTCGGCGAGCTGATGATGCAGCTGCGGGTGGCGCGGTACACCCAGCAGGTGATGGGCGCCCGCGCCAAGGCCGGCGACTCGCCGGGCCCCGAGGTCGCCCTCAACAAGATCGCCCTGTCGGGCAACATGGCGCGGCTCGGCGAGTACGTGGCCGAGGTGCTCGGGCCGAGGGTGGCGGCCGACACCGGCGCGTGGGGTACCTACGCCTGGACCTCGGTGATCCTCGGCGCGCCCGGCTACCGGCTCGGTGGCGGCACCGACGAGGTACTCAAGAACATGATCGCGCAGCGGGTCCTCGGCCTGCCGCGCGCGCAGTGAGGAGAGACGGCGATGGTTGCCCAGAGCGCACTCGCGGACAGTGCCGAACAGAAGGAGCTGCGCGACTCGGTCCGGCGGCTGCTGCGGGACAAGGCGCCGCTGTCGGCGGTGCGCGACGGTGCTGACTCCGGTGCTGACTCCGGCGCCGGCTTCGACCGGGCCCTGTGGCGGCACCTCGCGCAGCTGGGGCTGACCGCGCTGGCCGTGCCGGAGAAGTACGACGGCCTCGGGCAGACCGCGCTGGAGACCGGGGTGGTGTTCGAGGAGATGGGCCGCGCGCTCTACTACGGGCCGTACCTGGCGACCGTGGGGCTGGCGGTGCCGGCTCTGCTGCTGTCCGGGGACGAGTCGGCGTGTGCCGAGCTGCTGCCGGCGATCGGGGCCGGCGAGAGCATCGCGACCGTCGCGGTCGCCGAGGCCGACGGGCTCTTCGACACCGCCACCACCGCGACGGCTGCGGTCCGGGACGGTGCGGGCTGGCGCCTGAGCGGCACCAAGCAGTTCGTGCTCGACGGGGTCGCCGCGGACCTTCTGCTGGTCACCGCGCGCGACGGGGAGAACGTCAGCCTGTTCGCGGTGCGCGGCGACGCCGACGGACTGACCCGTACCGCGGTCGAGTCGCTCGACCTGGCCCGCTCGGTGGCCCGGGTCGACCTCGACAACACCCCCGCCCGGCTCATCGGCGTCGCCGGTTCCGCTCCGGCACTCGTCGAGCAGGTCCTGGACCGCGTGTTGCTGGCACTGGCCGCCGAACAGGCCGGTGGCGCCGAGGCCTGTCTGGCGATGTGCGTGGAGTACGCCAAGACCCGCCAGCAGTTCGGCCGGCCCATCGGTTCGTTCCAGGCCGTCGCGCACAAACTGGTCGACATGCTGCACCAGGCCGAGTTCTCCCGGGCCAGCGCCCGCTACGCGGCGGCCGCCGAGGCCGAGGGTGACGCCGAGTTCCCGATCGCGGTGCGGGTCGCCGCCGCGTACTGCGGCGAGGCGTTCCGCAAGGTCACCGTGGAGACCGTCCAGGCACACGGTGGCACCGGGTTCACCTGGGAGCACGACACGCATCTGTACTACCGTCGCGCCTGGTCCGCCCAACACCTGTTCGCGGGGCGCCAGGAGCACTACGCCGCGATCGCCGACCGCGTCGGTCTGTAGTCCACCTCTCAAGACGTGCTTTACAACCGACAGATCCTGTAATCTTGTCCGGTGAACCTGGCCGAGATGGGCGAGTACTGGGCTCGATGGCAGCCCGAATCTGTGGCGATGGTCAAGGACGGGGTGTCCGTCACCTGGTCGCGGCTGGAGGATCGGACCCGGCGCATCGCGGTGGGGCTGCGGGCGAGCGGGGTGCGGCCCGGTGATCGGGTCGGCATCTTCGGGTTGAACTCGCTGCACTGGTGCGAGCTGGCGCTGGGTACGATGCGGGCCGGCGCGGCGGTGGTCCCGCTCAACATCCGGTGCGCCACCCCCGAGCTGGCGTACCTGGTGGACAACGCGGACCTTGCGGTGATCGCTTACGACTCCGCGCTCGCCGGCAGGTACGAGCCGCTGGCCGCCGACCGGCCCGCCGTCGTGCGGATCGCGCTGGACGACACGGCCCCGGCCGACACCACGATGGCTGCGCTGCGCGACCGGGGCGCCGAGCTACCGGCGATCGACATCGCGGGCACCGACCCGGCCGTCATCGCGTTCACCTCGGGGACCACCGGCTACCCCAAGGGCGCGGTGCTCACCCACCAGAACCTGTTGGCCACGATCAACGCCTACACCCGGTTCGAGGGCTACACCTCCGGCACCACGATGCTGTGCTGCGTGCCGCTCGCGTTCACCGGCGGCATAGTCAACAACTTCCTGACCGCCTACGGGGTCGGCGGCACCCTGCTGCTCGAGGAGTTCGACCCGGCCAGGGCGCTGGAGCTGATCGTCGACTGGCCGGTCAACGCGATGACCGGCGTGCCGATCATGTACGAGGCCATCGCGGCGGCGCCGGGCTTCGACGAGGTCGACCTGTCCGCCCTGACCACGGCCATCACCGGCGGTGCTCTCGTGCCGGACGCGCTGCTCAGGCGGTACGAGGCCAAGGGTGTGCAGATCCGGCAGGCGTACTCGCTGACCGAGGCCACCGGCAACACCACCCTGCTGCCCCGCTCGCACTTCCTGAGCAAGCGGGACTCGGCGGGCATCCCGGGCGTGCACACCCAGGTCCGGATCGTCGATGCGAGCGGTGTCGAGGTCGCCACCGGCGAGGTCGGCGAGATCGCGGTCCGGGGCCCGCAGGTGAGCCCCGGCTACTGGAACAACCCCGGTGCGACGGCCGCCGCCGTGGTGGACGGCTGGCTGCACACCGGGGACCTGGGCACGCTCGACGACGAGGGCTTCCTGCGCGTCGTCGACCGGAAGACAGACATGATCATCTCCGGCGGCCTCAACGTCTACCCGGCGGAGATCGAGCGGGTGGTCGCCGAGTTCCCGGGTGTCACCGAGGTCGCAGCTGTCGGCACCGCGCACGATCGCTGGGGCGAGACCGTGGCGGTCGTGGTCACCGGGAACGATCTGGACCTGGACAAGCTCTACCAGCACTGTCGGGAGAACCTGGCCGACTACAAGGTGCCCCGCTACATCACGCACCGGGGACAGCCGCTGCCGCGCAGCATGTCCGGCAAGATCCTGCGCCGGGTCCTGCGGGACGAGTTCGACGTGGCGGGTGCACACCGGACGGCGGCCCGATGAGCGAGCCGGTGAACGGGACGGCGAGCCCGGTGTCCTACCGGGAGATGGGGTCCGGCGTCGCGGTCATCGAGATCTGCCGGCCCGAGGTGCACAACGCGCTCGACCGGGAGGCGCAGCAGCGGTTCGCCGAGTACCTCGATGCCGCCAACGAGAACCCGGCGATCGGCGCCCTGGTGCTCGCCGGCGCCGGTGGCAAGGCGCTCTCGGCCGGCTGGGACATCAACGAGATGCTCTCACTGAGCGCCGAGGAGAACGTGCGCCTGCTGCTGGAGCGCGAGGAGTGGCTCTGGCGCTGGTACGCCAGCCCGGTACCGACGGTCGCCGCGATGCGGGGCATGGCGTACGGGGTCGGGGCGCTGTTGTCGGCCTGCGCCGACCTGCGGGTCGGCGGCCCGGGCACCCGGTTCAAGGTCACCGGGATGACCTACGGCTACGCCAACCTCACCTGGCTACTCCCGGATCTGGTCGGCACCTCGCGGGCCAAGCAGATCCTGCTCACCGGCGGTGTCCTGGAGGGCGCACGGGCCGCCGAGTTCGGCCTGCTGAACGAGTACGTGGCGGACGAGGCGATCCTGGATGCCGCGGTGGCGGCCGCCGCGCGGGTGGCCGCGCTGCCGCCGGTCGGGGTGCGCAACGCCAAACGGCTGATGCGCGAGGGGATCGGCCGCGACGCGAGGGCCCGCTACGACGCTGAGTGCCTGCTCGAGCGGGCCGGCCTGGCCGCCCGGTCCGCGGCCGATGTCTTCACCAGCTTCATCGACCGTAAGGCGGACCGGGCCCGTTGACGGCCGGGCCCTTTTCCTCACCTTCGGTCAGCTCAGGGCCGTGAACGGGTTGGCTACGTCGCTGACTACCAGGCCGATTGCTCTGGCTCACTCGGCGGCGACGGTGGGCGAATGACCGCCCTGGACGCGGAGTGCGCGACCGAGGCGGCCTGAGCCGGGCTCCAGGCCGGGGCCTCGGCTCGGGATCCCTGGGCCACGGCGCCGGTGGTGACCGGCCGCGGTCGCTAGGAGAGCGCGGCGACGTCCGGGCCGTCCACGTCCTGGGCGAGTTGGCTGTGCAGCAGTTGGGTGGCCTTCTCGTTGCGCCCGTAGATCAGATCGGGCGGGTCGCCGTGGGTGAGGCCCTCGGAGATGGTCTTGGCGACTACCCAGTCTTCGCCCTCGACGGTGCTGAGCAGCAGGTTCCAGTTCTTGTCGAAGAACCGGGTGGCCTTCTCGGTCTCCGGCATCTTCGGTACCAGGAACAGCAGGGTGACCAGGCACGTGGCCAGATCTGCCGGGTCGGGCCGGACGCTCCACACCTCGAAGTGCGCGGGCTCGGTGGTGATCACGGTTCCCGGGTAGATGGTGAAGTTCGGGATCGCGTACTTGGCGAACTCGTCGTAGTCGAAGTTGGTGTCGTCCCGGAACTTCTCGATGCCGCGCCGGGCGACGACCATCCGCCAGTTCTTGCCGAACGAGTCGACCTTGTAGATGTTGGTGTGGAAGAACGGGCCGACCGTCGTCGGATGCACGAACTGCAGGTGGTAGGCGTCGGTGAAGCCGTCCATGACGACTTTCCAGTTCATCTCCAGGTGGAAGGTCTGCTTGCGGTACAGCTCGGCCGTGGCGATCCCGGAGGCCTGCACGTCGCGGTCCAGCTCCGGGCCCACGCGGGCGGTCATGTCCAGTTTCGCCCCGGTGGTCGGCAGCACCCACACCAGGCCGGCATATTCGTCCGCCGGATACTCGACCAGCGATCGCTCGCCGCGGTCGACCCCGTCGAACCCGTCGTCGAACGGGATGGAGCGGATCGACCCGTCCCTGTTGTAGCACCACCTGTGGTACGGGCAGCTGAACATCTTTCGCCGGCCGCTGGGGTGGGCCTCGACCTGTGCGCCCCGGTGGCGGCAGATGTTGGCGAACGCCTTGACCGACCCGTCGTCCTGCCGGATCAGCAGCATGGGGGTGCCCGCCACGACGGCGGTCAGGAACGAACCGGGCTCGGCCAGCTCGGAGGAGTGCGCAACGATCATCGGGTGGGTCTTGACGACCTTCTCGTGCTCGCGGGCCAGGTAGGCCGGGTCCGAGTAGCGCTTGGCGTCCATCCGCATGGTGGACTCGGCGTAGTCGGTGGTCCTGGTGTCGACGAAGCCGACGAGATGTTTCCTGATCTCTGCCTTGCTGTCCTGATGCATCGGTACCTGCTTCCCATCGAGGACGTGCGGCGGGACGGTTGGCGCGCCGTCGACTGACGTGAAACATTACGCGTCCGTTGT
>DASYLM010000020.1:0-7240 GCA_036009565.1 Pseudonocardia sp.
TCCTGCTCAGCACAGTGCCGCTGGCCGCCGACGTCGACCTGGTGGCCATCGGCGAGCGCACTCCAGGGTTCGTCGCCACCGATCTCGTCGCGCTGCGCCGCGAGGCAGCGGTGCACGCCGCGCTGCGCCATGCGGCCGATGCCGGCACCGACCTCACCATCACCCAGCAGGACCTGATCGACGCGCTGGACACCGTCCGACCCATCTCCATGTCCACTTCCGAGACCATCAACACCGGTGGCCTGACCCTGGACGAGGTCGGCGACATGGCGCAGACGAAGCAAGCACTCACCGAGGCGGTGCTGTGGCCACTGCGCTACCCCGATTCATTCACCCGGCTCGGCGTTGACCCGCCGCGCGGGGTACTGCTCTACGGCCCGCCCGGTTGCGGCAAGACCTTCCTGGTCCGGGCGCTGGCCGGCTCGGGCGCGCTCAACGTGTTCTCCGTCAAGGGGGCCGAGCTGCTGGACAAATGGGTCGGCGAGTCGGAACGGGCGGTGCGCGAGCTGTTCCGGCGGGCCCGCGACGCGGCACCTGCGCTGATCTTCCTCGACGAGATCGACGCGCTGGCTCCCCGCCGCGGCGGGTCCTCCGACGCCGGCGTCGCCGACCGGGTGGTGGCCGCACTGCTCACCGAGCTGGACGGGGTGGAGCCGATGCGCGATGTGGTCGTGCTCGGCGCCACCAACCGTCCCGACCTCATCGACCCGGCGCTGCTACGCCCTGGCCGGCTGGAACGCCTCGTGTACGTGCCTGCCCCGGATTCGCCGGCGCGCGCGGCGATCCTCCGCTCGACGGCGCGCAACACCCCACTAGCCGCTGACGTCGACCTCGACACACTGGCCACCGAGCTGGAGGGCTACTCCGCAGCCGACTGCGCAGCGCTGATCCGCGAGGCGGCGCTGACCGCCATGCGGGAGTCCCTGGAGGCCACCGAGGTGACTGCCGCGCAGCTGGCCGCCGCCCGCCAGGCCGTCCGCCCGTCTCTGGACCCGCGGCAACTCGCCGAGCTGACCGGATACGCCGCGCGACGTTAAGTCAACGCCGCGCGCTCGCCGGTGGCGTCGAGTCCGGCGTGGTGGCAGGCGGTGTGGAAGGCGCGCGGCAGTGCTGCCAGTGCACCGACGAGCTGCCCGGCGCGGCGATTCGGCACCCGGCCGTGGCATAGTCCGAGGTCGGGAAGATCCGTTGCGGCGCGTCCTCAACCGTGACGGCGATACCCTGCTCGACCAGGAGCCGGGCGTCCGTGGGCACGATCGGCGCGCGACGTTCACTCAAGCGCACCTCGTGGCGCATCCATAGCCGCGGGGTATCGGTCATGTCGTCTCGTTCTCGTCAGCCCACTGCGGATGATCAGTGGGCGTAGTCGTTCGTCACGATCACGATAACGCCGGGACCGGCACTGGAAATGCCCGGGAATCGGGGCTCGGCGCGCATGCCGAACTGGGCAGCGATCGCTTCCGCTTCAGCGCGCTCGTCGGTGCCTTCCCGGTAGTACGCCGTGGTCGTCGGGATCGTCCCCCGGGCGAAATTGCCGACCTCGACCACCGTCCAACCGGCGGCGCTGAGATCACTCGAGGCCCGCGCGGCCAAACCGCGGATGGTGCTGTTGTTGTAGATCCGCACATCACCGCGCCGGTCGCTCTTGCCTCCGGCCTGTGCTGGCTCGCCCGCGTCCGGCGGCGGCGCGGGCGCCGGTACCCCCGGAGCTTCGGCGGGGCTCAAAGTCACCGGGGGCGGGAAGGCAATGACGGATGGGCGCGGCGAGGTAGACGCGTAGGCCGGGGCGACAGCGGGAGGCTGAGCGGCCGCGGTTTGCTCCGCACGGTGGACGGCCAGCACCAATCCGATCACAGCAGCGACCGCCGCCAGCCCGAACAGGGCCAACCCACCGGTGCGCAACCGGTGGCCCCCTCCGGCCTTCCTCGGCGTGCCCATGAGCTACTTCGAGCCGCCACTGAGCCGGCGAGCCGCCCGTGCTCGTTGCCGGCCGGAGCGCAGCCGCCGCAACCGCTTGACCAGCATCGGGTCCGCGGCAAGCGCCTCCGGCCGGTCGATCAGGTTATTGAGGTCCTGGTAGTAGCGCGTGGCGGAGGAGCCGAACTGCGCGCGGATCGCCTGCTCCTTAGCTCCGGCGTAGCGCCACCACTGCCGCTCGAAGGCCAGCATCTCGCGCTCCCGGCAGCTCAGGCCCTCGGGCTGATCCTCGATCGGGTGCAGCGCCGCTGCAGCGTCCATTTGCGCTCCTCGGTACACGCGTCCGCAAATCACAGTCGTGTGATTCTCGCGGCATTGAACCACGCCCCTGCCGCACGGGTGGCGGCGACGCACCCTCCCCAGCGCTCGCGGCGGCATCGGCCACGATTACTGTTGAGCATCATGACTGTCTGTCCGATCCGCATCGTCGGTGACCCGGTGCTGCATACTCCAACCAGGCTTGTTACCGAATTCGGCGAGGCGCTGCACTCCCTGGTCACGGACATGTTCGACACGATGGCGGCAGCTCAGGGTGTCGGGCTCGCCGCGAACCAGATCGGTGTCGATCTACGCCTGTTCGTCTATGACTGCATGGGTCCGCAGGACGTCAGATATCGGGGCGTGGTCGTCAACCCCGTGCTGGAAACCAGCGAACGCCCAGAGACCATGCCTGACCCGGACGACGACTGGGAAGGTTGCCTTTCGGTGCCCGGTGAGTCCTTCCCCACTGGCCGGGCCAGCTGGGCGAAGGTCACCGGCGTCGATGCCGAGGGCGCACCGGTGACCGTTGAGGGTACCGGCTTGCTGGCCCGGTGCCTCCAGCACGAGACCGATCACCTCGACGGGATCCTGTACCTCAACAGGCTGATCGGTCGATACGCCCGCGAGGCGAAGAAGATGCTCAAGGCCCAAGGTTGGGGCGTGCCCGGGCTGGCCTGGGATCCCGCCAAGCAACCCGCCAAACACCCCGCTGACTGACCACAGCTGTTTCGAGCAGGTGGCGCGAGGCGCCGCCGGAACACCGGCCACTGTGACAACGTTGCTAGTGCAGCAACGGTGTAATTCTGTTAGTTCAGAGGCGGTGGGCGTCGTGGACCCCTTGGACTCCTACTCGGGCACGGTCAGCTCGGTGGCGGCAGCGGTCACCCCGCACGTCGCCAGTCTGCGGATCGGGCCAGGTGCCGGATCGGCCGTGATCTTCGCGGATGACGGGTTGCTGCTGACCAACGCGCACGTCGTCGGCGGCGCGCACAACGGCGTCGCAGCGTTTGCCGATGGCACCGAGAGCCGCTTCGACGTAGTGGGCGCCGACCCCCTGTCCGACCTCGCGGTCCTCCGGGCCCGCGGCGCGACGCCCGCTGCGGCCGTCCTCGGCGACGCCGACGAGCTGGTCGTCGGGCAGTTGGTGGTCGCCGTCGGCAATCCCCTCGGGCTCGCCGGATCGGTGACCGCCGGGGTAGTCAGCGGGCTAGGCCGCTCGCTACCGGTGCGCTCGGGCCGGGCCATCCGGGTAATCGAGGACGTGATCCAGACCGACGCCGCGCTGAACCCCGGCAACTCCGGTGGCGCGCTCGCTGACGCGGACGCGAAGGTGGTGGGGATCAACACCGCAGTCGCCGGCTTCGGGCTCGGCATGGCAGTGCCGGTCAACGCGACGACCCGCCGCATCATCGGCGCGCTGCTGGCCGATGGCCGGGTGCGCCGCGGCTACCTCGGGCTGGTCGGAGTGCCCACCCCGCTGCCCACGCCGATCGCGCAGCGAACCGGCCAGAAATCGGGCTTACGTCTGGTGGAGGTCATCCCGGGCAGCCCTGCCGACCGGGCCGGACTGCGTGCTGGGGATCTCGTACTCAGTGCGGGACGCCGGCCGGTCACCGATGCGCAGGGCATCCAGCGTCAGCTGTTCTCCGAGGCCATCGGTACCCGGTTGCCGATCACCGTGCTCCGCAACGGCGCGATGGTGGATGTGATCACGGTGCCGACCGAGCTGGTCGCGACCTGAGGACACGCCGTAACTGACCGCTGGCGCGCAGCGACCGCGCATATGCGAGTATCGCCCGCAGTGTCCGGGCTCAGGAGTCACATGTGATCACATCCTCACAACGCGGGCGGTATGACTGGCCGTGGCGGGGCGGTCCCACGTTCCTCACCCCGGACGGCTCACGAGTGGTACTGCGCAGCACGGTGCTGCCCAACACCTCGCTCGACACGTCCCGGCCGTGGTCGTGCAACTTCGTCGCCATGGTGCGCGGTGCCCGCCGAACCTTCACCATCGCCGAAGCTGGTGCCTTCGATTGGCACAGCACCTACACCACCGTCCCGGACAAGCTGCTCCGCCAGCCTTACCGCGGTGGTGAGCTGATCACCGCCATCAGGAACGTGGCGCCGCGGGACGATCCGCCGCAGAACGAGGCCGCCGACTACCGTGCCGCCTGGCGCGGGCAGTGGTTCGAGCTGCACACCCGCGCGTGCGGGGCGCCCGATGGGATCACGGCGATCTTCGACGCGTTCCGGTTGACCGACACCCCGCTGGGAATGCTCGCTCAGCCGCGTAGCGCCGGGCAAGCGCAGCTCGAGCCGGTGCGGGTGGCCAAGGAAGTGCCCGGGATCGGCTATCTCACGATCGAACGTCCCGGCACCAGCCGGGCGATGGTCCCCGACTTCCGGGGTTTCCCGACCCGGCACGGCGAGCTGTGGCGCCAGCCGCTGGGGGCCGGTGCGCAGGGTCGATCACGGTCGGACGCGCTGGTCCTGGCCACACCCACGGCGGTCACCCGGCTGGTTCCCGGACCGGCTGACACCTCGGACCCCGCCGAGGTACTAGCGTTCCTGAGTGAGCTGAGTGTGACTTGGGAGCCCAGATGATCCTTCTCGGAGTGCCGGTGCTTGCCGGTGCGTTCCTGCTGGTAGAGGCCGGGCTTGAGCATTTGAGGGCCCCCAAGTTTCTCGCTCGCGCAGCCGGTACAGGCGTGACGATGGCCCGGGCCATCGCGGTCGTGGAGCTCCTTATCGGGATTCCATCAGTCGCCGCCGTCGTCTTCGGCATCGCTGAACTGCGCTGGGCGCTGGCCGCCCAGACAGCGATCTACCTGGCCTTCGCCCTCCACCTATGGTGGCGGCACCATCGGGGAGACCAATCCGATTGTGGCTGCAACCGGATGGGCACCCAGGTCGGTCCCGGCGGGATCTCCCGGGCGGTGGTGCTGGCGATCGCCACCCTCGCGGCGACGGCTCTGTATCCCGCAGCGGCGCTGCCCGGCGGCGGGTTGGCGGTCCTGCTGGTGGGCTGCGCGCTCGTGCTGGCTGTGCTGCTGTACACCCTGCCGGCGGCCGTCGACGGGCGAGCGGCGTGAGTGCGCTCACCGCCGCGGTGGTGCTGGCCTGGGGCTGCCTGGCGGTGTTGACACTGGCGATGGCCGGGATGCTGCGGCAGGTCAGGGAGCTGCAAACCGAACTCATCCAGCTCAGAGCCGAGCAGGGAACGCAGCCTTGGCGCGCCACCGTGGGTCGCCGGCTGCCGGCGCTGGCCGGCCAGGGGCAGCTCGTACTGCTGGTACTCGATCCCGGCTGCAGCCTGTGCGACGCGGTGCATGAGCCGTTCATCCGGCTCGCCGGGGAACATCCGAGGGCCCGGTTCGAGGTGCTTTCGCCACGAGCACCCCGAGGTCACCAACGCTGGGCCGACACGCCGCACATCCGGTCCTGGGTCGACCCCGAGCTCGTCGCCGAGCTCGACCTGCCCTGGGCTCCGGCGTTGCTGCACGCCGGCGATGACGGGACGGTGTTCGCCGCGCAACCGGTGGTGTCCCCGGAACGGATCGGCGAGCAGGCAGCAAGCCTGCTGAATGCCGCTACGACCCGGCAAGGAGCTCGATGATCCACGCGGACATTCCCCGGCTCGACCAGCCCGGTCCCGACGCCTGTCCGCGTGTCGTGCAATTCCAAGACGCCGGGACCGGTCTGCACCGGCGCGGATTCCTCGCCATCGCCGGCACCGCCGCCATGACTCTGGGTCTCACCATATTGGGATGGATTCCGCTGGCTCGCCCGGCCAGGGCGGAGCAGGGCAGCGAGTATCCCGACTGCGGGCGTTACTCCGACGGCCCGGGCGGCCCGATCTGCTACGGCGCCCCGTACTCCCCGTCCTATTGCGGGCCGGACCAATGGTTCAAGAACGGTTGCTACGGGAAGTGGCATGAGGGGCTGGATTGCTACGACCCGAGCAAGATCTGCCGGGCCGGTGAGGAAGCCCTCAACGGCTGGCGCTGGAAGGCCGACGGGGTCGTCTACCGCTGCACGGACGGCGAGATCCACTACAACGGAGCGCCCAACCTGGAGCAGGTGATCTGCAACGCATCGCTGGACGAGCAGCCGGCGAAAACCTCGCCGATGGCCTGAACGGATAGCTCGCGGATAGATGACTCCACACCTGCGGCGCACGGTATCCGGTCCCGTGCTGCTGACCGCGGTACTGGCACTCGCCGCTGCGGCTGCGCCGGTGTTGCGAGAAGGGTGGTTGCTGACCTGGCTGCTGCTCGGGCTGGCGTCTGGCTACGCCCTGTCCGGCTCGACGTGAAGCACCAACTCGGCATACCTGCTGAGCTCGCCGGTCTGGCGGGATTTTTCACGAATGTACTTCACCGCCGGGTTGGTCGCCGGTGGCCTCACGGTCAGCGTGGTGGCAGTGACACTCGGCAGCCTGGTCCGGCCGGTGGTACCACCGGCCGTGCGGGTTGGTCTGATCGCCGCGGTCGCACTGTTCGTGGTCGCCGGCGAGTGCGGCTTGCACCGTATGGTGCTGCCGCACCGTCGGGCCCAGGTGCCCTCAACCGTGATCGCATCCGGTGGTGACGCCGGCGCGCTGCGGTTCGGCTTCGAGATGGGTAGCGGGGTGCGCACTCATATGCCCAGCAACCTGCCCTACTTGCCGCTGATGGCGATGCTCCTGGTGAGCACCTGGCCGGCAGCGCTGGTGACCGGGCTCGGTTTCGGCCTGGGTCGGGCCGCAATGGCGTTGGGCCGGTACTACAGCCGGGACGGGAGCTGGTGGGACGGCCAGTGGCAGCGTCAGGAGCGGCCACTGCGGATCACTCTGGCGCTGGCCGCGATCGTGCTCACCGCCACGATCATCATCTCCTGATCCTCTGCCACAGCCACTCGGCGCGCAGCGATCGAGCCCACCGGTCACGATGCGTGAACCCGATGCCTAGATCTCTGCGGGCCGGGAACCTACCCCCAGAGCAACAGGTTCCGGAGCGAGGAG
>DASYLM010000021.1:0-5758 GCA_036009565.1 Pseudonocardia sp.
GTTTGTCTCTCAAAGCCTTCGAGAGCTGGTTGTACGGCTCGCGCGAGAGAACCCACAATGGGGGTATGGCGCCGGATCAGAAGCACCGGCCCACGCATACATCACCAATTCGGAGTCACGGCCGGCAGAGCTGTGGGTGTCCGAAACTCGGCTCACCGCCGGTGACCTGCAGCTTCCTCACCGGCCGCCACCCGGGATGATCCACCGGTCCGCTATGACTGATCTACCTCGTGATCTGTCGGCTCGTGGTGCCGAGGGCGCCGCACCCGCGTGTCGAACGGGCGCGGTGGCGGCACCGTGGGAACGACCGTGCCCACGCGCCGCCACCCGCCCGCGACGGGCTCAGCCGAGAAAGCGCACTGCGGTCAGGGCTAGTCCGGCCACCGCGACCAACCAGGTGTAGGGCAGCGTGCGGGTCATCAGCCGCTCGGGCCGAACCCCCGCGAACTCGGCGCTCCACACCGTCTGCGTGCTGGTCGGGTCGGAGACGCCCAACAACTGGTTGTACGACGCCATGATGCCCAGCACCGCCTGCGCCGGATAGACGTGCCCGGCCAGCAGCACGCCGGCCACACCCGCGCCCATGCCGTAGATGTTGAACGGACCCCGGTACAGGCACAGCGGCGCGAGCACCCCGAGCACGATCACGAACAGCACCGGATTGTGCGGCGTGATCGCGGTGACGATCGGGCCGAGTGCAGACACCACGCCGGGTAGTTTCACCGCCTGCAACAGGATGCCGATGGCGATGAACAGCATGGTCGGCGCGGCAGCGACCTCGAATCCCCGGAACGCGGTGCGCAGCGCCGTCGGGCCGAGCTTCCCGGCCCGGGTGGTACTCAGCAGCGCGTACAGAATGCCGATCAGCAGCGCGGGGACGATCGGGATGTTGAGCACCAGGGCCAGCAGGATGGGCACCAGCGGGCTCAGCAACGCGTACCAGGGCGCGTCGACCCGGGCCTTCGCCGGCGCCGGGGCCTCGTCGGTGCGCATCGCCCAGTTGTGCACGATGCCGCGCCTGCGCGACTCGATCAGCACGTAGCCGAGCCCGAGCACCAGCACGATCGGGAACAGGGTCAGCTGGAAGTCCCGCACGGTCGCGACCGGCACACCGACCGCCTGGGAGAGGAACTGCCAGGAGATCAGCTCGAACGGGATGCCTGCGGACAGGCCGACCACCACTACGCCCGCGGCGGTGACCGGTGGCAGGCCGATCCCGATCAGCGCGGGGATCGCGATCAGCCCGATGAGCATCGCGGCCGGCGCGGAACCCGTCACCGTCCCGGTCAGGGTGGCCACCAGGAACACGCCGACCGCGACACCGTAGGGGCGATCGCCGCCCAGTTCCACGGTCTTGCGCACCACGGTGGCGGCGATGCCGGTGACGTCCATCAGCGCGCCGAGCCATGAGCCGAGAATGATCGCGATCATTGTGGAGGCCAGCGATGCGGAACCGGTCTGCAGGATGTCCCCGGCGATGCTGTTCTTTCCAGTGATCAGCGGGGCCCCGACGAGCAGGCCGATGACGACCGCGAGCAGCACCAGCGCGAAGGCGGTGGGCAGTTTCTTTGTCAGGATGAGGGCGACGCAGGCCGCCATGACGAGCAGGATGAGCAGTGCCATCAGCCGGCGTCCTTTCCGGTGCGGGCGCGAGCGGCGGCGGCCAGCGCGAAGGTGAGCAACAGCGGGGAACGGCCCAGCGCGCAGGTTTGCTGCGCGTATCCGTGGGCGAACAGTTCGGGCGTGCCGCTGACATGGCCGTAGCGCCGGTAGCGGCCCAGCCGCAGGGTGCACAGTCCGAGGCTCGTGCGCAGCTCACGGGCCGCGTCGCGGTGCACTGCGCGGTGGCCCAGCTCGTGCGCGATCGCCGCGGAGCGCAGCGCGCCGGCCGGATACCACTCGCGCCAGCCGAGCCGGTCGACCAGCCGCTCGGCGAGTTCCAGCACGTCCTCGTGGATGCGCACCTCGTGCCGGCGCTGCACGTATTCGGCGACGACCACCCAGCCCGGCCGCAGCCCGGCTCGGGCGGACACCACGGTCAACCCGGCGTCCGCCGCCCACCCGGCCGGGTCCGCGGCCCGGTCCATGGTTGGGGCAACGGCGGCGTCCTGCGCCGCCGTGCGTCCCGCGGCCAGCGCGATGCGCGCCCACCGGCGCTGCAGCTCCGCCGGCCGGTGCGCGTGCATCTGTTGCCGGCCAAGGAAAGTCGCGCCGAGATCGGTGTCGTCCAGCTCGGCGAGTTCGGCGCATCGGCGCAGCGCCGGGCCGGTGATGGCGGGCGTGGTCACGACCGGCCCTCCACGATCAGCGCCACTGGCTCGTCGCCGTCCCGGCCAGCCAGCTCGGTGTCCGCTACACCGAGGATCTGGTCGGGTTTGGTCATTCCGGCCAGGTTGACGATCCGGCCGCCGAGCAGCAGGTGCAGGGCCGGCAGTCGGGCCCCGCCGTCGCCGTACTCGGTCAGCTCGTCCAGCGCCCTGCCCAGCATGTCCCTGGCGGACGCGCAGGTGGCGGTGCGCGCCCGTCCGTCGGGCGACTGGAACCGCACCACGCCCTCCCGGTCGACCACCTGGAGCGGCTGGCGGTGCCGGCGCGGCAGCCGCAGTGGGCCGCGCCGCTGGGCCGGTATGCCGTACACCCGGTAATGCGCGGTCTCGGCGAGCAGCCGCAGCCGCGCCGCGTCCACCCGGGCGCTCTGCGCCGCCTTGGCGCGGGCCTGTTCCTCACCGACCGGGCCACCCGCCACATCCTTGGCGCGCAGATCCGTCGCCCCGGTGGCCACGGCGTGCACCGTGTTGCGGCGCGGGTCGATCACCACCTCGACCTCCACGGTATCGGCGTGCGCGCCCTGGGCCACCACCGCCTGCTCCGCCTCCCGCCTGATGGCCAGCACGTCGGCCTGGCTGGGGTTGGGTACCACCCGCTCGACCTGTTCGCGCACCATGGCCAGGGCAACCCCGATGGGGCTGATCACCTCGTTGTGCGCAGCGATCTGGTGGGTCAGGCCCATGTCCTGCCCGAGGAACGGCGTCACCGACGCGGCCCCGCCCCCGCCTCCGACGAGCACCAGCGTGCGCCGGTCCAGCCGGTACTCCTTGATCAGCGACTCCACGGTGTTCCGAACGGACCTGGTGGCTACCCGGAGCACCTCCTGGGCGGCGTCGTCGACCGTGTTGTGCAACGCCTTGGCCAGCGGTTCGAACGCCGCCCGTGCCGCGGCCGGATCGGCGTGGGCGTAGTCGGAGTCCGGCACCAGGCCCAGCGCGACCGCCGCGCAGGACACGGTCAGCGCGAACTCGCCGCCGGCCGCCTGGACGGCGACGTAGTCGTCCGGGTCGTCGGCCATCGGCCGCCGGTTCACCAGGGTGGCGTCGGCCAGCGCGGCCGGGTCGGCGTAACAGGCGTAGGCCAGCCCGGCGATGTGCGCGCTGCGCGGGCCGACCTCGGTGACCCGGCCGTTGCGCACCCGGATCAGCGAGCCGCCGCCGATGCCGACGGTGCGCACGTCCAGCGAGTTGAGGAAGGTGCGGTAGCCGGCGATTTCGGCGTGGCGAACCGAGACCTTGCCGCGCCGGATCACGCTGATGTCAGTGGAGGTGCCCCCGGTCTCCAGGAACACGCCCTCGCTGACCCGCTCGCTCATCAGCGCGCCGGCCACGCCCGCGGCCGGGCCGGACAGCACGGTCAGCAGCGGGCGCCGGCGCATCTGCTCCAGATCCATCACACCGCCGTCGCAGCGCATCACCATCAGCGGCGAGGTGATCCCGGCGGCCTTGATGCTCTTGTCGACCAGGTCGGCCGTGCTGAGCATGCGCGGCAGGATGCTGGCGTTGATCACCGCAGTACGCACTCGGGTCTTGAGCCCGTAGAGCTTGGTGATCTCGTGGCTGGCCGAGGCGAGCGCGCCCAGCTCCCGGGCGCACTGCGCGGCAGCGTCCTCGCCCGAGGGGTCGTCGACGCTGAACGCCTCCGCGGCGACGACCACCTCCGTGCCCTGCCCGACGAGCTGCCGAACGGCCGCGCTCACCGACTCGCCGCCACTGGCGTGCGCATAGCTGGTGCGCAGCTGCTTGCTCGGGGCGAGCTCGATGTTCTGCCGCGTGCCAGCCGCCGGGTCCGCCAGCCGTTGAACCCACGGCCGAGGCCGACCACGCCGACGTGCGCGACGTCGCCCTCCAGCAGGGCGTTGGTGGCCTGGGTCGTGCCATGTGCGAGGAAGCTGACGTCCTTCGCGCCCGCGCCGGTCTGCGCCAGCAGCGCCGAGAGCGCGTCGACGATGCCGCGCGCGACACCCTCGGGGTGGTGGTGTGTTGTCGGTACCTTGACCTGGCCGACGAGGTCGAGCGTCTGCGCGTCGATCGCCACGGCATCGGTGAATGTGCCGCCGACGTCGATACCCACGCGGATCCGTGCTGGCATGTGAGCCACCTCCTTGTGGTGCCAGCCCGCTAGTCGCGGACCGTGCTGCCGGATACGTGTGGGACGAGTTCGCGCCCGAGGTACGCGCCCCCGGCGAGCAGCGCGCGCTGCAACTCCTCGATCGGAACCTCGCGCGGCGCGACTCCGAGCCGCACCGCGATCGCCGCGGCCGCGCCCGCCGCCTCTCCGGTGGCGAACGCCGGTGGCATCACCCGGATCGCGGCCAGCGCCTCGTGCGTCGCGGACAGGCAGCGGCCGGCCACCAGCACCTGCTCCACCCGCAGTGGCACCAGGGACCGGTAGGGAATCTCGTAGGCGTTGGCCGTGCCGTAGGAGTCGTCCACGCCTCCCCCGGCGCCGGTCGGGTCGTGGATGTCCACCGGGTAGCCGCACATTGCGATCACGTCGTCGAAGTGCCGGCCGGACTGTAGATCTCGCAACGAAAGCTGGTACTCGCCCACGATCCGCCGGGTTTCCCGGACCCCGATGGTGGCAGCGGTGTCCAGCAGCTCGCAGTTGGCGAACCCGGGCAGTTCCTCGCGGAAGAACCGCATCAGCCGGTGCACCTGGTCGCGGCCCTGTAGTTCGGCGGCGGTCAGGTCGCGGGCGTCGGTGCCGTCCCGACCGAGGATGCGGGTGGTGTTGATCCGCCACACCCCAGGCCGCAGCGTCCGGTACATGCCCACTCCGCGGCGGGGCGCCGGAAAGCGGCCAGCGGCGGTGGCCTCGGCGACGATCGAGGCGAACGGCCGAAAGTCGTCCGGATGGGCCCGCACGTACTCCTCGACCAGGTCGTCGTCGACCCCGCGGATCCGGAAGAACAGCGTCATCGGCTGGGTCAGCCCGTCGGACTCGCGGCCGACCTCCGCCTCCGCGCCGGCCGCCGCGGCCACGTCGCCGTCGGCGGAGCAGTCGACCACCACCGTGGCCGGTTGCAGCCGCAGCCCGCTCTTGCTCGCGCAGACCACTCCGGTGACCGCGTCGCCCTCGGTGCGCACGTCCGCGACGAAGGTGTGCAGCAGCAACTCCACCCCTGCCTCCGCGCACATCTGCTCGGCGACCAGTTTCACTGCCTCCGGTTCGAACGGGGTGACCTTGTCGTGGCCGTACTCGATGAACCCGCAGTACGCGCTACCGGCCGGGATCTCCGACGGGTGCCTGGCCTGTCCCAACGCGACCAGCCGGCGCACCAGCTCGTCAAAGACGCCCCGGATGAGCTGCTCGGAGCCGTCCAGAGAGAACGAGGTCATGCACGGGCCCACCAGGCCGGCGGTGAGATTGCCGCCGAGGTAGCCAAACCGTTCGATCAGCAGGGTCCTCGCCCCGCCGCGGGCCGCGG
>DASYLM010000022.1:0-5769 GCA_036009565.1 Pseudonocardia sp.
GGCCGAGGTGCTGGGCCCACCGCTCGACCTCGCCGTCCTCCCGTCCGCCCGCCGCCAGCAGGCCGTCCACCAGTTCCTGGCGCGCCCGGCCGCCGGCCGCGGCGATCACCAGGTCCCTGGCCAGCAGGATGCCGCACACCATGGCGGCGTGTTCGGTGCCGAGCAGCCGCATGTCCTCGCTCAGCTCGGCGTCGCGGCTGCTGCGGGTCAGCAGGTACCCGGCGAACTCCTGGCCCACCGAGACCGGGGCCACGGCGACCGAGCGCTCCGAGCCGGTCAGCCCGGGCACGGTCAGCGCCCTCCGGTGGTGCGCCACCGCGAGCAGTACCCGCTCCACGGCGGCCGCGCCGGCGTGCTCCCGCAGCTGGCCCATCACACCCTCGGGCTCGGCGATGCCGGCCGACGCGAGCAGGTCCAGCTCTCGGTCCAGGATGGCCACGGAGGTGCCGATGCCGCGGGCCAGAACCCCCGCGACGGCGTTCAGGTCGGCGTCCTGCGCGGCGAGCGCGGAGAGGTGGCTGCACAGCGCGAGCAGCTTCCGCAGCCGGGTGGCCTCGTCGTGGGAAGCCGGATTCGAATCGTTCAGCTGGCTCGGTAAATGTCGGGTGGGCACCCCCGTCCGCGCGGTCGAGCCAGCACCGGCCATGCGGGAACTTTACGGGCCAGGAAGCGGTACCGGCAATGTTCCAATCGGGCCTATCGGTGAATTATCTCCGCTGTGGGTTCTCACAAGGTGGTTGTCGTGCCACGGTGGCCCGGGTGCCCGGTGGTGTGCCGTTCCCGGGTGACAGCGCCCATGATCAGCAGAGACAGCCTGCTCGACCGTGCCGGTGTCGGTGCCGTCGGCAGAGTTCCGGGCTGTGGAATACCACAACACCGGACCGGCTGAATTTGGTGGTTGCACTGAAGACAGCGAGAACCGGAGCTGGCACGCTGGACTACCGTAAGCGTTCCGGGGAATTCCGAATTGCTCCTGAGAACGCGGTCCGAATTCGTCCGGAATGCGCCCGCTGAACCATTCGCCGACGAGGAGGCCGTGGGTGAGCACTGATTCTCCGGGAACCGATGGGTGGCCGCGCCCGGCGAGGCCGCGCCTCGGTGCCCGGCTCACCTACGCCCTGCACGCGCTGCTCGCCGAGAACACCGTGTACCGACGGTTGGCCGGTGCTATCGAACGGCACCCGAGGGCCTACCGATGGTTCACAGCGGGGGAGCGGGCCGCCAAGGAGGAGCTGTTCGGCTGCCGGATGTGCGGGCAGTGCGCGCTCCCGGCGACCGGCTACGCCTGCCCGATGACCTGCCCCAAACAGCTGCGCAACGGGCCCTGCGGGGGGGTGTCGCCGACCGGCCAGTGCGAGGTCCACCCGCGGCTGCGGTGCGTGTGGGTGATCGCCTACGAGCGCGCCGAGCAGGGTGGCCACGGTGCGGACCTGGATCTGCTGCAGCGGCCGGTCGACCACCGGCAATGGGGACGCAGCTCGTGGGTCAACTACTGGCAGGGGCGGGACGAGGGGCTCTGGGCCGGGACGGACGAGGTGCGCCCGCTGCTGCGCCGCGAGCTGGGCCTGACTCCCCGATGAACCCAGCAACCGGCCCGACAGGTGGGCTGCGCACCGCGCTGGCGGCCGGCCGTTGCGTGGTCACCGCCGAGATCGGGCCGCCGAGGGGGGCCGACCCGGACGCGGTGGGTCGCACGGCCGGGCTGTTGCGCGGTTGGGTGGACGCGGCGAACATCACCGACAACCAGGGGGCGAAGGTCCACCAGTCCAGCCTGGCCGGCAGCGTGCTGGCCCAGCGCGCCGGGGTGGAGCCGATCATGCAGCTGACCTGCCGGGACCGCAACCGCCTCGCGCTGCAGTCGGATCTGCTCGCGGCCGGCGCGCTGGGCGTTCCCAACGTGCTGCTGATGACCGGCGACCACCCGCGCTTCGGCGACCACCCCGAGGCCAAACCGGTGTTCGACCTCGACGGTTTGCAGCTGTTGGAGACCGCGCGCACCCTGCGCGACGAGGGCACACTGCTGTCCGGGCTGCCGTTGAGCGGCCGGCCGGACTGGTTGATCGGCACCGTGGAGAACCCGTTCGTGCCGCCGCCGGGTTCCCGGTCCCGCCGGCTGGCCACGAAGGTCGCGGCCGGTGCCGAGTTCGTCCAGACCCAGTATGTGTTCGACATCGAGTGGTTCGAACGTTGGCTGGCGGAGCTGGGCGAGCTGGAGCTGCTGGGGCGGTGTGCGGTGCTGGCCGGCGTCGGCCCGATCCGGTCGCTGCGGATGCTGGATTTCCTGAGCACCGAGCTGCCCGGCATGCACGTGCCGGAGGACATCGCCCGCCGGCTGCGCGGGGTGCCCGCCGAGCGTGTCGCGCGGGAGGGGGTCGACATCTGTGTGGAGACGATCCAACGGCTCCGCCAGGCGCCGGGCGTCGCGGGGTTCCATCTGATGGCGCTGGGTCATGAGCGGGGGATCCCGGAACTGCTCGACCGGGCCGGTCTCGGTCCCCTCGACTCGGCCGGCCGCGGCCGGGAGCGCCGTGCCGCCGACAGTGCCGCCGACCGGGGAACAGGGGCCTAACGGGTTGCGCCGGCCGGGTCGACGGGCTCCGGCGTGGTCACCACCGGCCGTTCGGACCGCTCCCGCAGGCCCAGGGCAGTCACCGAGCCCACCACGACGGCCAGGCCCAGCCATTGTGTCGCGGACAGCGAAGCGCCGAGCGCGCCCACGCCGATCAGCGCGGCGGTGACCGGGAACGCCAGCTCGGCCAGCGTCGCCCGGGATGCCGCCGTCGCCCGCAGACCCAGGTAGTACAGCGCCAGGCTGAGCAGTCCGGGGATCAGTGCGAGCGCCACCAACGGCCAGAACTGCGTCCCGCTGATCGCCACCGGGGCACCCTGCACGGCGAGCACCACAGCGGCGGCCGGCAGTCCGATGGCGAAGCGCAGCACGGTGATATCCCGGCTGGCCATCCGCTCGCTCACCAGCCGCCCGAGCACCGTGCCGGTCGCCCACAGCGCGGCGGCGGCGATGGCGAGCAGCGCGGCGGTAACCGCTTGCGGGCGCACGTCGAACGGGTTGGCGAAGGCCATCAGCCAGGCCCCGACCAGCGTCGGTACCGCGAACATCCAGTAGCCGGGGCGCAGCCTTTCGCCGAGCATGGTGGTCGCCACCGCGATGACGAGCACCGGTTGCAGCTTCTGCAGCACCAGTGGAGTGATCGGGTCGCCGAGCCGGAACGCCTGGGTGAACAGTGCGGTGGCCACCGCGGACGCGCCCGCCCCGATGCCGACCAGCGCCCACCGCTCCCGGGCACTCGCCGCCCGCAGTGCGCGGAACGCCGCCGGCAGCCACGGCACCAGCACCACCACGACGATCAGGTGTTCCCAGAACACCACGGTCGCGGCGGGCAACTCGCCGCTCAGCGGTTTGCGAAGCAGCCCGTCGGTGCCCCACAGCGCGGCGGCCGCCGCGACGAGCCAGGTGCGGTCGGTCAGGCGGTGCTCGGCCACGCTATTGGTCACGCCTGTGTGCAACGCAGGAGGGCCGCCGGTCATACCGCGGCGGCGTCACCCGGTGACGGAGTCGGGGTCGGGCGCGGCGGGGTCGGGCGCGGCGGGGTCGGGCGCGGCGCGCCGGAGCAGGTACGTGTCCATGATCCACCCCTTGCGCTCGCGCAGCGCCCGCCGGGTTTCCTGGATCTCGTCGATGACCTCGTCGAGCGGGCCCGCGACCAGGGCCTCGTCCTTCGTGCCCAGGTAGGCGCCCCAGTAGATGTGCCAACCGGGTTCGGTGCGCAGCTCGGAGCAGGCGAGCCCGGCGTCGAGCATCACCACGACGTCGTCGACGCCGGCGGGTAGCCCCTCCCTCAGCCGCCGGCCGGTGGTGATCTGCACCGGGCGGGCCACCTGGTTCAACGGGATCCGGTGCCGCGCGGTCAGCACCTGCACGCTGCTGATCCCCGGGATGACCTCGTAGTCGAGCTCGAGGCGGCCCTGCTCGAGGATCCACTCGACGATCCGGATGGTGCCGTCGTAGAGGGCCGGGTCGCCCCAGACCAGGATGCCGGCGCTGCCGTCCGGTCCCAGCTCGGTGGCCAACACCCGCTCCAGCTCGCGTGCCCTGGCATCGCGCCAGTCGCGCACCGCGCCGGTGTAGTCGGCCGCGGCGCGGTCCCGGGGCGGGTCGACGATCTCGAGGAGGCGGTAGTCCGCCCGCCGGACGAAGCGCTCGCGGATCTGGCGGCGCGCCTCGGACAGCTCGGACCCGTTCTCCTTCTCGAACACTACGAACAGGTCGACCGCGTTGAGCGCGTCGATGGCCTGGAGGGTCAGGTGGTCCGGATCCCCGGCGCCGATCCCGATCAGCAGCAGCTTGCGCACCAGGGGATTTTCCTCACCTTCGCGGGTCACGTTCTGGGGTCGGGCCTTCGCGGTCGAGCGCGGCGCACCGAGCGTAGCCAAGCCGTTGCCGGGTCGCCCGGGAGCGGCTGGCTAAAGCTCCGGGGTAGCCAAGTCGATCAATGTGGTGGTAACCGGGTAACCGGGGTTGACCGGATCAGCCGAGATGAGAGCGAGCGCGGGATGACGACCGTGGAGATGGTGCTGCGTCTCGGGGCCGGAGTGGGCCTCGGGACGGCGATCGGGCTCGAGCGCCAGTACCGGGCGCGCATGGCGGGGCTGCGAACCAACGCGCTGGTGGCCGCCGGTGCGACGCTCTTTGTGCTGCTGTCCGGGCACGGGTTCTCGGGTGGTACCGAGGACCCGACCCGGATCGCGGCGCAGATCGTGTCCGGCGTCGGGTTCCTCGGCGGCGGCGTGATCCTGCGCGAGGGATTGACCGTGCGCGGGCTGAACACCGCGGCGACGCTGTGGTGCTCGGCCGCGGTCGGCGCGCTGGCCGGAGCCGGGCTGTTCCAGATCGCGATCGCCGGCACCGCGGTGGTGGTGATCGTGAACACCGTGCTGCGCCCGCTCGGCCGCGCCATGGACCGCCGCCCGGAGACCGGTACCGAGACGCCGACCAACTACACGTTCCTGGCGGTGACCAAGGACGCCGACGAGGCGCACGTGCGGGTGCTGCTGGTGCAGTCGCTGAGCCGGACCGACTTCGCGCTGCGCTCGGTGACCAGTTCGAACGCCGACGCCGCCGGCCTGGTCGAGGTGCGCGCGGAACTGACCGCAGAGCACCGCGACGACAAGCAGCTGGAGTCCGCGATCAGCCGGCTGTCGCTGGAGCCGTCGGTGACCAGCGTGCGGTGGCAGGCCGACTCGGCGGTGCTGGACACCGCCGAGGAGCGGTAGGCCCGAGCGGGTCGCAACGCACACCGCGGCCGATACGGTCATCCGGTGCCCGGCTCGTGCTCCCGGGCGGAGGTGGAACGGGGCATCGGTTGGCCGCACCGCGGTCCGGGGGTGAGGCGTGGGCCGGTTTCGCGCTGGACATCACAGTGGGCGGTCGTGGCGAGCCACGTCGCGGCCGGGTGGTGCGCAACCCGGCGGCGGTTCCGGCGGCGGTGGCCACGACGGACCGGGTCGGCCTGCCCCTGGACGCGGCACGGCGGTTCTTCCCTGACCCGGATGTCCGGTTCGTCCCGATCGACGGTCCGCGCGGCGAGATCTCGATCGCCACCCGCTAGGGCGATGACCGCCCGGCGGTGCGGGCCTTCCGCCGGGCCGCGCAGGTGCTGGCACGGCGCTGAGGTCTAGCGCCCGGGGCGGAGCGGGCCTTGTCGGCGCGGACCGGGCCAGTCGGCGCGGACCGGGCCAGTCGGCGCGGAC
>DASYLM010000023.1:0-9448 GCA_036009565.1 Pseudonocardia sp.
AGCTGGCCGAGCTGAAGACCGTTGGCGATGCGGTTGACTACATCGCAAAGTCAAAGTGACCTCGAACAACGACGTCGTTGTCACCGGGCTCGGCGCCACGACCCCGCTCGGCGGGGACGTGGCGTCGACCTGGGAGGCCCTGCTGGCCGGTAAGTCCGGGGTGTCCCGGATCGAGGCGGACTGGGTGGAGCGCTTCGAGCTGCCGGTGAAGATCGCCGCACAGCTCGCCGTCGAGCCCAGTGAGGTGCTCAAGCGCGTCGAGGCCCGCCGGCTGGACCGCTGCGAGCAGGTGGCGATCATCGCCGCCCGGGAGGCCTGGCAGCACGCCGGCGCCCCCGAGGTCGAGTCCGAACGCCTGGCCGTGATCGTCGGCACCGGCATCGGCGGCGCGGTCACCCTGCTCACCCAGGACGACATCCTGGAGAACGAGGGCGTCCGCAAGGTCAGCCCGCTGACCATCCCGATGCTGATGCCGAACGGCCCGGCCGCGCACGTCGGCCTCGAGTTCAAGGCCCGCGGCGGCGTGCACGCGCCGGTGTCGGCCTGCGCGTCCGGCGCCGAGGCGCTCGCCTGGGGTTGGCGGATGCTGAAGGCCGGCGAGGTGGACGTGGTGATCGCCGGCGGCGCGGAGGCCTGCATCACCGGCATCCCGCTGGCCGGGTTCACCCAGATGCGTGCCATGTGCATCAGCCACAACGACGACCCGGAACGCGCCTCGCGGCCGTTCGACGCGGCGCGGGACGGCTTCGTGCTGGGTGAGGGCGCCGGGATCATGGTCCTGGAGCGCGCCGAGTACGCCGCCGCCCGGGGTGCCCGGGTGCACGGCCGGCTGGCCGGCATCGGCACCTCCTCCGACGCGTACCACATCACCGCGCCGGACCCGGAGGGCAGCGGCCAGGCCCGCGCGATGAAGTCGGCGCTGCGCAGCGGCGGACTGGAACCCGCCGACATCGGGCACGTCAACTGCCACGCCACCTCGACCCCGGTCGGGGACGTCGGCGAGGCGGTCTCGGTGCGCAAGGCGATCGGCGACCACCCGATCCTCACCGCACCGAAGGGCAGCCTCGGCCACCTGCTCGGCGCGGCCGGCGCGGTGGAGGGCATCGCAGCCCTGCTGTCCATCAGGGACGGGCTGATCCCGCCCACCGCCAACCTGGAGAACGTCGATCCGGGTGTCCAGCTCGACGTGGTGAGTGGTGAGGCGCGCAAGGTCGAGCTGACCGCCGCGCTGAACGACTCGTTCGGATTCGGCGGGCACAACGTCGCGCTCGCGTTCACCTCGGCATAGGGGCCGTCAAGCCAGCTAGCTCACTCCCACTGAAGGAGCTCGCAGATGACAGCGGTCGATATCCGCCCGCCCGTCACCGTCACCGCTGATACCAAGGCTGGTACCGCGGCTGATATCGCCGCTCATGTTAAGGCCGCACCGGTCGACCCCAGGGATCCTGAGGTCCGGCTGGGGGCACTGTTCGACGAGGGCACCTTGGTACCGATGCACGCCAGGGACAGCAGTGGTGTCCTTGCGGCGCACGGTCGGATCAACGGCGCCCAGGTGATCGCGTACTGCTCCGACGCCGCCAGGATGGGCGGCGCGATGGGGGCGGACGGCTGCCGGCGCATCGTGGAGGCCATCGACGCGGCGGTCCGGCTGCGCCGCCCGGTGATCGCGCTGTGGCACTCCGGCGGGGCCCGCCTCGCCGAGGGTGTGGAGGCCCTCGACGCGGTCGGCCAGGTCTTCGCCGCGATGGTGCGGGCCTCCGGTCGGGTGCCGCAGCTCTCGGTGATCCTGGGCCCGGCCGCCGGCGGTGCCGCCTACGGGCCGGCGCTGACCGACGTGGTGATCATGGCCCCGGAGGGCCGGGTGTTCGTCACCGGCCCGGAGGTGGTCCGCAGCGTGACCGGCGAGACCATCGACATGGAGGCCCTCGGCGGGCCGAGCGCACACGGCAAGCGTTCCGGAGTGGTGCACGTGGTGGCCACCTCGGAGCTCGACGCGCTGTACCGGACCCGGCGGATCACCACCATGTTGACCCGCCCCGGGATCTTCGACGTGCGCTCGCTCGGCGAGCCGGTCGACCTGCGGGCGTTGCTGCCGCAGCAGCGCAAACGCGCCTACGACGTCCGCCCGCTGATCCGCGCGGTGCTGGACGACGACCCGGTCGACCCGCACGGCTGCGCGTTCGAGGAGCTGCAGCCGAAGTGGGCGCCGAACATGGTCATCGGCTTCGGTCGCCTCGGCGGCCGCACGGTCGGGGTGCTGGCCAACAACCCGCTGCGGATGGGCGGCTGCCTGGACTCCATCTCGGCGGAGAAGGCGTCCCGGTTCGTCCGGATGTGCGACGCGTTCGGGGTGCCGCTGCTGGTGCTGGTGGACGTGCCGGGCTACCTGCCCGGTGTCGGGCAGGAATGGGACGGCGTGGTGCGGCGGGGGGCGAAGCTGCTGCACGCGTTCGCCGAGGCGGTGGTCCCCCGGGTCACCCTGGTCACCCGCAAGTCGTTCGGCGGTGCGTACATCGCGATGAACTCGCGCTCCCTGGGCGCCACGGCGGTGTTCGCCTGGCCGGACGCCGAGGTCGCCGTGATGGGGGCCAAGGCCGCGGTGGGCATCCTGCACCGCCGCGCGCTGGCCGCCGCCCCGCCCGACGAGCGGGAGGCCCTGCACGAGCAGCTCGCGCAGGAGCACGAACGCCTCGCCGGTGGTGTCAACCGGGCATTGGAGCTCGGCGTGGTCGACGAGGTCATCGAACCCCGCGACACCCGCCGCCGCCTCGTCGAAGCCCTGGCCGAGGCACCCGCCGGACGCGGTGCGCACGGCAACATCCCGCTCTGAGGTCCTCCCAGGTTCCGAACGCGGCGCCTGCTCTCTAGCAGGCGCCGCGCAGGGTGCTGCCCGACTTGCCGACGTCGATCTGGAGCGGGTCGCCGACCAGTGGGATGGACTCCCGCCAGCAGATCCGGCTGGTCTTCAGGCCTTCCGGGCCGTCCTCCGGGCGCTGCACACTCAGGTACGACACGAGCGCGACCAGGTGACCCGGCGAGACCTCGTCGATCCGGCTGAGCCGGATGGTGCCGTCCACCGTGGTGGCGTAGCCCTGCTGCCAGGCCGCCTCGGTCTGCTGAGCGGCCCGGGCCGGTGTCACCGTGGTCGTCCACGCGGCGTAGTTCTTCGCGTTGATAGCGTCGAAGTAGCGGCTCAGCACGTCCTGCACGGCGGCCCCGGAGGAGTACGCCCAGGCGTCGTTGCTGACCTCCAGGCTGGTCGACCCGGCGCCGGAGGCAGGCAGCGCGCGCGGTGCGGCCAGCGGCACCGCCCGCATCTGCGCCAACCGGAGCCCGGCCACCCCGAGCAACGCGCCCACCAGCACGAGCAGCACGACGACGAGCGTCACCGCCCACCGCCGGTCTCCACGTCTGGCCACCGCGAGAGCTTTACATATCGGGTGGCGTCATCGGGCGCTGGGGCAGCCGACCCGCGGCGGTCAGCCGACCTGGTGCAGCAGTGTCACCGGCGCGCCGTCACCGGCGAACCGGTACGGCTCCAGGTCCTCGTCCCAGGCGGTACCGAGCAGTTCGTGCATCCGCCCGCGCACCTGGGACCGGCCGGACATCACCGACCGCAGCTGGTCCTCGCCGACCACGATGTCGCCGTTGGCGCTGGTACGCCCGTGCCACAGCCCGAGGTTGGGCACGTGACAGAACCGCTGCCCGTCCACCCCCTCGCTGGGCTCCTCGGTGACCTCGAAGCGCACCACCGGCCAGGCCCGCAGCGCTCCGGCAATAGCTCCCGAGCCACCGGCTGGACCACGCCAGTTGCATTCCGCGCGCAGCGTGCCCGGAGCTGCCTGCTGGGGAGTCCAGCGCAGCGTGATCTGGCTCCCGAGCACGCCAGAGATCGCCCACTCGACGTGCGGGCACACCGCAGTCGGCGACGAGTGGACGTAGATCACTCCACGTGTGCTCACTGCTGACCTCCGATGTCGACGAGGAACGTCTTCCCCAACGGCCTCATGACATCCGGAATGATCGGCAGTCGCGGATGGGAGTTTGCCCGAGCCGGCGCGGTCACGCCAGCCGCCACGCAGGCCGGGCGTGTCGTCTACGTCTCATCCGGCGCTCACCCGGCGTCTCACTCGGGGTCTCGCCCGGCGTCTCACTCGGGCGGAACACGGTCCGCCGCGGTCAGCCGGGAACACCGTGGACCTGGGCCGCGTTACACAGGACGGTTGGCGGGCGCGGGTCCCCCGGGCCTCACCCTATTGACGGTGCGGAATACCGCATTACGGCTGGAGCCGCACCGATCCTTCTCGCCGAGAGGCGACCGGCCCGCCAACCGCACACTCTCCCGCCGGCGCGCTCACCGCCGCCCCGGTCGATGCCCTCCGGGCCGTCGGGGAACCTCCGGCGACGACGCATCTCCCGGAGTCCGGGCGCGGGACGAACACCACGTCCGCGCACGTTACCGGTGAGTTCACAAAGTGCCGCCAGCCGTTGACCAGAGATCGTCAACGACACATGATGAGCCACGTCACTCGTGGCCGAGTCTCAGCGCCCGGTCCGGCGCCCGGAGGAGCAGCGATGCCCGAGACCTTTGTGTTGATCCCCGGAGCCTGGCACGGCGGGTGGGCCTGGCGCCCGGTGGCGCAGCGGTTGCGCGCCTCCGGTCACCGCGCGATCTCCCTCACCATGCCGGGGCTGACCGACGGGGACGACCCCCGGGACCTGCGGCTGTCCGACGCTGTCGACTACCTCGTCGCCGAGATCCGCCGCCGCGACCTGCGCAACATCACCCTGGTCGGCCACAGCTGGGCCGGCTACCCGATCACCGGAGCCGCCCACCAGCTGCCGGACCGGGTCCGCCGGTTGATCTACTGGAACGCGTTCGTCCCGGCCGGCGGCCGACCGCTGCTGGAGGAGATCCCGCCGGAGCACGCCGAGATGTTCGAACAGCTCGCCGAGGCCTCCTGCGTCAACGGCGTCACCCTGCCGTTCGAGGCCTGGCAGTCGACGTTCATCCAGGACGCCAAGGAGCCGGTGCAGCGGCTCGTGCACTCGCTGCTGGTCCCCCAGCCGCTGGGCTACTTCACCGACGGCCTCGACGTGCCACCGGTGACCTCGCTCGGCGTGCCGGCCAGCTACGTCTACAGCACCGAGGACATCGCCCTGCCACCCGGCGAGCTGGGTTGGGCGCCGCGGTTCCCGGACCGGCTGGGGGTGAGCGCGCTGGAGGTGCCCGGCAGCCACGAGTCGTGCTTCACCCGGCCCACCGAACTGGCCGACGCGTTGCTGAAGGCCTGAGGGAGCACGGTGGCGAACACTGTGTCCATCCCAGCGTCGAGCCAAGCCCTGGCGATCACCGACGACCACCGTGAACTGGCCCGGGTGGCCCGGTCGTTCCTTTCGGACACGAAGGCGACGGTGGCCGCGCGCTCGCTGTTGGACGCCGACGCCGAGGCGCTGCCACCGTTCTGGTCCGCGCTGGGCAAACTGGGCTGGCTCGGTCTGCACCTGCCGGAGGAGTACGGCGGCGAGGGGTACGGGCTGCCCGAGCTGGCGGTGGTGCTCGCCGAGCTCGGCCGTGCCGTCGCACCCGGCCCGTTCCTGCCGACCGTGCTGGCCAGCGCGGTACTCGCCGAGGCCGCCTCGCCCGAGCTGCGCGGCGCGTTGCTGCCCGAGCTGGCCAGCGGGGCGCGCACGGCCGCCGTGGGGCTGGCGGCCGCCGACCCGGAACGGGGCTGGCTGGTACTCGGCGGTGGGCTCGCGGACGTCCTGCTCGTGCCCGCCGGCGACGATCTGGTCGTGCTGGACCACGCCGCCGACGGTGTCCGGGTCGAGCCGGTGGCCGGGCTGGACCCGACCCGGCGGGTGGCCTGGGTGCGGGTCGACGGGGTCGGGTCCGGGACCGTCGGGTCCGGGATGGTCCGGTCCGGCCTGGGCCGGGTCACCGGCGGCCGGGCGGTGTCGGTGCGCCTGGCCCGCACGCTGGCGGCCGCCGAGGCCGCCGGCATCGGCTACGCCTGCCTGGACGCCGCCGTCGGCTACGCGGGACAGCGCGAACAGTTCGGCCGAACCATCGGCACCTTCCAGGCGGTCAAGCACCACTGCGCCAACCTGCTGGTGGACGCCGAACTCGCGGCGGCCGCCGCCTGGGACGCGGCCCGGGCCGGCGCCGGCACGGGCGACACCGGCACGGGCGACACCGAGACCGGCACCGATCACCGGGAGGCCGAGCTGGCCGCCGCCGTGGCGGCCGCCCGCGCACTGCCGGGCGCGGTCCGCGCGGCGGAGCAGAACATCCAGCTGCACGGCGGTATCGGCTATACCTGGGAGCACGACGCGCACCTGTACCTGCGCCGCGCGCTGACCCTGAGCACGGTGCTGGACGGGGCCGGCGCGGCGACCGACGACGTACTGCGGCTGGTGCGGGACGGGGTGCGCCGGCGCGCCACCCTGGACCTGCCGGCCGAGGCCGAGCAGTACCGCGCCGAGGCCGCGGCGGTGGCCGCCGAGGTGCGCGGGCTGGCCAAGGAGCAACGCCGGGACGCCCTGGTGGCCGCCGGGTACCTGGTGCCGCACTGGCCGAGACCGTGGGGCCGGGACGCAGGCGCGGTGGAGCAGCTCGTCATCGAGGAGGAGTTCGCCCGGCTGAAGGTGCGGACGCCGAACCTGGGCATCACCGGCTGGGTGGCGCTGACCATCACCCAGCACGGCACGCCCGCGCAGGCCGACCGGTGGATCGCCGATGCGCTGGCCGGGCGGACGATCTGGTGCCAGCTGTTCAGCGAGCCGGGTGCCGGGTCGGACGCCGCCGCGATCTCCACCCGGGGGGTGCGCGACGAGGGCGGCTGGCGGGTGACCGGCCAGAAGGTGTGGACCTCGGGCGCGCAGTGGAGCCGGTGGGGCTTCGCCACCGTGCGCACCGACTCGTCGGGCTCCAAGCACGCCGGCGTCACCATGATGGCCATCGACCTGTCCGCCCCCGGGGTGACCGTCCGGCCGTTGCGGGAGCTGACCGGCGCGTCCCTGTTCAACGAGGTGTTCTTCGACGACGTGTTCGTGCCGGACGAGGACGTGGTGGGCGAGGTCGGCCAGGGCTGGACGGTCGCCAGGGCCACGCTGGGCAACGAGCGGGTATCCCTGGGCGGCGGCGCCGGCCTGATCGGGATGACCGCGCGGGACCTGGTGGACCGGGTTACCGGCCACCCCGACGGAGTCCGCTTCGAGCCGGAGCTGGCCGCACTGTTGACGGAGGACCAGGCGAAACGGCTGCTCAGCGTGCGTCAGGCGGCCCGTGCGGTGACCGGGGCGGGCCCGGGGCCGGAGGGCAACCTGGCCAAGCTGCTGTCCGCCGAGCACGACCAGCGGGTGGCCGACCTGGCGCGGCGGCTCGCCGGCACCGCCGCGATCACCGGCGGTGCCGACCACGCCACCTGGGCGTACCTGATGTCCCGGTGCCTGACCATTGCCGGGGGTACCTCGGAGATCGTCCGCAACCAGATCGCCGAGCGCCTCCTCGGCCTCCCCCGCGACCCGCTGCAGAAATGAGCACGTCCGAACAGGGCGCACGCATCGTGGTGGAGCTGGCCACCCTGCCCGACGACGGCCCGAGCGGCGGCTTCGTCAACGACGACGGACAGTTGTCCTAGCGCCGCCGCCGGCCTCACCAGCCGCGCAGGTCCACCGGCCAGCGCTCGAGCACGCGCTGACCGTCCACCAGGTGCATCGCCTCGTGCATCGCCACCGTCGGGTCGACGTGCGCTGGCAGCACCCGCACCCGGTCGCCCACCCGCACCGAGCCGGGGACCTCCGGGGCGAACGTGATGTGCTCGTCGGAGCAGAACCACACCGCCGCGCCCGGGATACTGGGATTGCCGTGGTCCATGCCGAGCGACTTGAGCCCGACGTCGGCCACCGCCCACCCGTCCGACACCGAGATCACCGTGCCGAGCACGGACAGCGCCTGGGCGAACGGGAGACCGAGCGAGCCGTACGCGGTGTCCATCAGGGCGTACGAGCCGGCCTGGATCTCGGTGGCCCAGGTGTTCACCGCGTAGGTACCGGTGCCGCCCGCGGAGACGAGGTCGCCGCCCACGTCGGCGTGTGCCGCCAGCAGCAGCTTCATCGCCTCCTCGGTGAGCCGGACCTGCTCGGCCGCCGGGGTGGCCATCATCAGGTGACCCTCGTAGCCCATCACACCGCGGACCCGCAGCCCGTGCTCGCGCGCCAACCCGGCCAGCGCACCGGCCCGGTCGGGCGGGCACCCGCAGCGCGGCAGCCCGACGTTCACGTCGATGATCACCTCACGCAGCCCGCCGGCGGCGGCCGCCGCCACGGTCTCGGCGGAGTCCACCGCGAGGGTGACCCGGGCGCCGTCGGCCACCAGGGCACCGAGCCGGCGGGTGTCCAGCACCTCGTTGGCCAGCATCAGGTCCTCGCCCAGCCCGGCGGCGACCATGCCCTCGACCTCGCGGACGGTGGCACAGGTGAACCCGTGGTGCCCGGCGGCGTACTGGCGGGCGGCGAGCGCGGTGCACTTGTGGGCCTTGATGTGCGGGCGCAGCCGCTCGCCGGGCAGCGCGGCGGACATGGTGGCCAGGTTGGCCTCCAGCGCGCCGGCCTCGACCAGCAATGCCGGCGTCCGCAGCTCGTCCACCGTGCCGGCGAATCCGGTGCCGGCGAATCTCGTGCCGGCGAGTTCCGTGCCGGCGACCGTGTCCTCGGCTTCGGTGCCGGCGCCCGTGTCCTCGGCTTCGGTGCCCGTCATCGGCTTCCCCCGTCGACCGGACCGAGTACGCGGTCGGTGTAGTCGTTGCTGAACATCCCGGCCGGGTCGGTCCGCTTGCGCACCGCGAGGAACTCGTCGAAGCGCGGGTAGCGGGTGCGCAGGGTGGCCGCGTCGCAGGTGTGCATCTTGCCCCAGTGCGGCCGGCCGTCGAGCCCGCTCATCACCGCCTCCACGTCGGCGAAGTAGCGCTGGTAGGGCTGGCCGGCGAACATGTGCACCGCCAGGTACGCCGACTCCCGGCCGCTCGCCGTGGACAGCGGGATGTCGTCGCGTGCCGCGAACCGCACCTCGATCGGGAACGACACCTTCAGCCCGGGCTGCTCGGTGACACGTTGCACGCCGGTGATCGCGTCCCGCACCGCCGCCCTCGGCACCGCGTACTCCATCTCCACGAACCGCACCCGGCGCGGCGAGCAGAACACCCGGTGCGAGGCGTCGGAGTACTCCCGGTCGCCCATGAACCGGGCCGCGAACTGGTTGATCCGGGGCACCAGCGCCGGCACCGCCCGACCCAGCTCGCAGGTCAGCCGGAAGGCGCCGTTGCCGATCACGTCGTCCTCGATGAACGCCCGGCGCCGGCCCAACGGCTGCGGCTGCTCACCGGGGGCCAGCCGGTTGTTGCGTTTGGTCAGGGTCTTGTCTGTGTGCGGGAACCAGTAGAACTCG
>DASYLM010000024.1:0-3397 GCA_036009565.1 Pseudonocardia sp.
GGGGTGGGGGCGGGGCTGGACGAGCTCGCGTTCACCACGGAGAACTCGCACGACATTCCCCAGCGGGTGCTGCCCACGTACGGGGTGATCGCCTGCGGCCGGGTCGACGTACTGGCCAAGGCCGGCGACATCAACTGGGGCAAGCTGGTGCACGGCTCGCAGAGCGTGCGGCTGCACAAGCCGCTGCCGGCGTCCGGTGAACTGGCGGTGACCAGCGAGATCGCCGACATCCAGGACAAGGGTGCGGGCAAGAACGCGATCATCACGGTGACCACGAAGGGCAGCGACCCGGCGACCGGCGACGTGATCGCCGAGACCTCGTCCACCCTGGTGATCCGGGGCGCCGGCGGGTTCGGCGGCCAGCCGGGGCAGTCCCCGCCGAAGGTCGAGTACCCGGACCGCGAGCCCGATGCCCGGCGCGCCGAGACCACCCGGGAGGACCAGGCGCTGATCTACCGGCTGTCCGGGGACCGCAACCCGCTGCACAGCGACCCGTGGTTCGCCACCGAGCTGGCCGGCTTCCCCCGGCCGATCCTGCACGGGCTGTGCAGCTACGGCTTCGCCGGCCGCGCCCTGCTGCACGAGGTCTGCGGCGGCGACCCGGCCCGGTTCGTGTCGATGTCGGCGCGGTTCTCCGCCCCGGTGTTCCCCGGTGAGACGCTGACCACCTCGGCGTGGCGCACCGGTGACGGGGTCGCGGTGTTCCGCACCGAGGCGGCCGGTCCGGGTGGGGAGAACCAGCGCGTGGTGCTTGCCGACGGCGTCCTCTCCTACACCGGCTGACCGGCCACCCGGGCCGTCGGACCAGCAGGTGACCCAGCCGTTCGCGAGTCAGATCACGAGTACCGCCAACCCCCGGATCAAGGGGCTCGCCAGGCTGCGCAGGCGCCGCTACCGCGAGGAGCGCGGCGAGACGCTGGTCGAAGGCTTCGAGGAGCTCTCCCTGGCGCTCGCCGCCGGGGTCCGGCCGGTCACCGTGTACCACTGCGCGGAGCTGAGCCGCGCCGGTGAGCTCGAGGCGCTCGGGGCGCGCGCGGAGTTCGCCGGGGCCGAGCTGGTCCAGGTCAACCGGGCGGTGTTCGACAAGATCGCGTACCGGGAGTCGCCGGACGGCTGGCTGGCCGTGCTGCCCTCGGTGCACACCGCGCTGGCCGACCTGCGCCCCGGCGCGGAGCCCCTGCTGCTGGTCTGCGAGGGGGTGGAGAAGCCGGGCAATCTGGGCGCCATGCTGCGGACCGCCGACGCCGCCGGGGTGAGTGCGGTGATCGCCACCGACCCCGGTACCGACTGGGCCAACCCGAACGTCGTGCGGGCCAGCAAGGGTGCGGTGTACGCCCTGCCGGTCGTCTCGGCCGACACCGACGACGTGTTGGCCTGGTTGGCCGAGCGGGACATCCCGGTGGTGGCCGCGACCCCGGAGGCCAGCGTCGTCTACACCGAGCTGGACCTGCGCGGGCCGCTCGCCATCGCGGTGGGCTCGGAGAAGTACGGGCTCTCGCCGGCCTGGCTGGCCGCCGCGCGGCAGCGCGCGCTGATCCCGATGAGCGGGCTCGTCGACTCGCTGAACGTGTCCACCTCGGCGGCCATCCTGCTCTACGAGGCGGTCCGGCAGCGCTCCCGCCCGTCGGGCTGAGTACCGCGCGGCCCGGTACCTGGCGGCTCAGATCAACAGCTGCTCAGATCAACAGCTCGGGCACCTCGAACTCCTTGCCGAGCAGGTGCTGGTCCAGGAACGCGATCACCGTCCGGTACCAGAGCGCGGCGTGCTGCGGCTTGAGGACCCAGTGGTTCTCGTCCGGGAAGTACAGGAACCGGTGCGGCTGGTCCTCCGGGTCGGCCTGCCGGGCGAGCAGCTCCCACCACAGCCGCAGTGCCTCGCCGATCGGAACCCGGTAGTCCTTGTCGCCGTGGATCACCAGCATCGGTGTGGTGATCTTGTCGACGTGCGTGTGCGGGGTGTTGCGCCGGGCCATCTCCTCGGTCATCTCGGTCGTCCAGTAGTACGCGGCGTCGGTGGTCGGCCCGAACTGGTCGAGCGACCACAGGCTGGCGTGCGAGACGATCGCGTCGAACCGGTCGGTGTGCCCGGCGATCCAGTTCGCCAGATAGCCGCCGAACGAGCCGCCCATCGCGGCGGTGCGGCTCGCGTCGATGTCCGGGCGGGCCTCGGCGGCGTCGGCCAGCGCGAGCACGTCGGTGTACGGCGCGTCGCCCCAGTCCGGCCAGCCGCGCTGCAGGAACGCCTGCCCGTAGCCGGTGGACAGCGCCGGGTCGGGCAGCAGCACGGCGTATCCCCGGGCCGCCAGCAGCCACGGGTTCCACCGCCAGTGCCAGGAGTTCCAGCTGGTCATCGGGCCGCCGTGCACCCACACCAGCAGGGGCGCCGGCTCCTCCGCGGCCCCGGTCGGCAGCACCAGCCAGCCGCGCAGCCCGGTGCCGTCCACGGCGGTGGCCCCGATCTCGGTCAGCGTGCCGGGCACCGAGGGCGCCTCGGCCGGCGCGGGCAGTACCAGCGGGTGCTGCCCGGCCGTGTGCGCATTCAGCCGGACCGGGGCGGGTGGCGCGTCCACCGCGTTGCGCAAGGCGTAGACGAACCGGCCGTCCGGCGACACGCGCGGGTGGCTGTACGCGCCGTTGTCGCCGGTCAGCCTGGTCACCGCGCCGTCCTCGGCCGACACCCGGAACAGTGGCGCCCGGCCTCCCTGGTCCGCCACCACGATCAGTGCGGCGGAGTCCGGCGTCCAGCGCACGTCGGCCGGCCAGTGGTCCCAGTCGGCGGTCAGCTCACGCGGCGGGCCGCCGGCCAGCGGCACCAGCACCAGGTCCAGTCGCGGCGCCCTGGTCGGCGACGAACGGCGGGTCCGGGTCACGGCCACCGTCCGGCCGTCGGGGCTGATCCGGCCGTTGTTGAACTCGAAGTCGGGGTCGTCGAGCAGGGTGCGGCGGACACCGGAGGTGACGTCGAACGCGACCAGGGTGCTCCGGCTCGCCCCGTGTGGCTCGGCTACCTGCCAGTCGGCGAGCACGGTGCGGCCGTCCGGGCTGATCGCGGTGGTCGTCTCGCGCAGCGCGGTGCCCGGCGCCGGGGTCAGGTCGCGCCACTCGGTGCGGTCGCCGTCGGCGGGTAGGTCGGCGACCAGCAGGCGGGCCTGGTCGGGGCCGAGGTCGTGGTCCCAGAACCGGACCGGGTAGCCGGAGTGCAGCATCGCGGTGACCTTGCTGTCCCGCCGGGCCGCACGCCTCTTCTCGTCGTCCGCGCCGGTCAGCGCGCCGGGCAGGGTCATCGAGGTGACCAGCACGACGCCGGCCTCGGCGGCCGCTGCCGGGACGGTGACGCCGCCGGGCCGCTCGCCCACCAACCTCGCCTCGCCGCCCGCGGCCGGGAGCAGCCAGAGCG
>DASYLM010000025.1:0-6930 GCA_036009565.1 Pseudonocardia sp.
GCCTCCAGCGTGGCGACGATGCGATAGCAGATCGCCCGGTGCACGTCGAGCGCCGCGGCCAGCTCGGCGACCGAGACGCCCGCCGGGCGCTGGGAGACCAGCTCGAGAACGCTCAGCCCGCGATCCAGGGTCTGCAGGGTACTCATCGCCACCGCCTCGTCACCGCCCTGTCGATCGAGCGCTCAGGTCATCCACTTGACGGGCCTTCGGCTGCACTTTACGTTCGATGTGCGTTGAACGCACTAATTTGTTCGATAATAGTAATGATGTACGTGCTGTGAACCCTCACGCTGTGCCTCAGGCACCTCCGCGGAAAGTCGACTCACCGTGACCGGCCATATGAGCCCAGAACAGTTCCGTCAGCTCGGGAAGCAGACCGTCGACTGGATCGCCGACTATCTGGAGCGCATCGCGGAGTTCCCCGTTCTCTCCCAGGTCGCGCCCGGCGACGTTCGCGCCCAGCTGCCCGCGCACCCGCCGGCGCGGGGCGAGTCGTTCGACGCCATGCTCAGGGATCTCGACCAGGTGGTCCTGCCCGGTGTCACCCATTGGCAGCACCCCAGTTTCTTCGCCTACTTCCCCGCCAACTCCTCCGGCCCCGCGGTCCTGGGCGAGCTGCTCTCGGCCGGGCTCGGCGCCCAGGGCATGCTGTGGGCGACCAGTCCGGCCTGCACGGAGCTGGAGACCGTCGTGGTCGACTGGCTGGCCGAGCTGCTCGGGCTGCCCGGGCACTTCCGCACCGACGGCCCCGGCGGCGGCACCATCGAGGACTCCGCCTCGAGCTCCACCCTGGTCGCGCTCCTCGCCGCGTTGCAGCGGGCCCGCGACAGCGGTGGATCGGCGGACCACGCCACCGTGTACCTGACCTCCCAGGCACATTCCTCGGTGGAGAAGGCGGCTCGGATCGCCGGCGTCGACGCCACCTACCTGCGCGTCGTCGACGTCGACCCGAAGACGCTCGAGATGCGACCGGACCACCTGGCGACCCTGCTGGCCGCCGATGTGGCCGCCGGACTGTCCCCGGCGATGGTCTGCGCGACGATCGGAACCACGTCCACGACCGCGATCGACCCGGTCCGCCGCATCGGCGAGATCTGCCGCCGGCACAGCGTCTGGCTGCACGTGGACGCGGCCTATGCCGGCGTTGCCGCGGTGTGCCCGGAGCTGCGCTGGATCAATGACGGCGTCGCCGAGTACGCCGACTCCTACTGCACGGACCCGCACAAGTGGCTGCTCACCAACTTCGACTGCAGCGTCCTGTGGGTTGCCGACCGGGAACCGCTGGTCAGCGCACTTTCGATCATGCCGGAGTATCTCCGCAATACCGCCAGCACCGCCGGCTCGGTGATCGACTACCGCGATTGGCAGATCCCGCTCGGCCGCAGGTTCCGCTCGCTCAAGCTCTGGCTGGTGATTCGCTGGTACGGCGCCGACGGGCTCGCCGCGCACATCCGCTCCGGGGTGGAGCTGGCCAGCCAGTTCGCCTCCTGGGTCGTCGATGACCCGCGCTTCGAGTTGCTGCCGCACCACCCGCTCGGACTCGTCTGCTTCCGTCCACTCTGGCCGACCCTCGCGCCCGAGCAGGGCGACGCGGCCACCCTCGGGTTGATGGAGCGGCTCAACGCGTCGGGCAAGCTCTATCTCACCCATACCCGGGTCGACGGCAGGGTCGTGCTGCGTTTCGCGGTCGGCGCGCCCAGTACCGAGCTCCGGCACGTCCAGGCCGCCTGGCAGCACATCGGCAACCAGCTCGAGACGGCGTTGCGCTGATCCGCCTTCTTACCTCTGTGCAGGCATGACCGGCGCCGATACCATCACCGGCGTGACCGAAGAGGCAGAGCGGTCTCCCTCCCCGGAGGACCTGCTGACCGTGCACACCAGGACGGTGGGCGCGGCGGTGGTGATCGCCGCGGTCGGTGAGATCGACATGCTGACGGCGCCACTGCTGGAGCGGGCCATCGCGGCCGAATCGCCCGAGCGTGACGTCGTGCTCGACCTGACCGCGGTGTCGTTCATCGGGTCCACCGGTCTGGGTCTGCTCCTGGAAGCGAACCGCCGGTGCCACGAGAGCAACCGCGCGCTGCCGCTCGTGGTCGGCGGCCAGCGGGCGGTGATCCGCACGATCACCGCGTCCGGGCTGGCCCCGGTCCTCTCGATGCGGACGAGCGTCAGCGACGCACTCGTGCAGGACTTCGGCCAGCGGCGCGCGGACACCCGGCCGGCCTGATCCGCTGGTGTGACGACGCGACCTGTACCCGGGCGTTGCTGGACCGTTCCCGGGGTGGGCGCCGACGGTGGTGCGGCATGGCCGGCTGCGGGGACCGGGCCAAAGCGGGCCTACCGGCGCCGGCGGGCCGGCCCGGACCTCTAGTGCTCCAGGTTCTCGATCACCACCGGCTCGATCCCCTCGCCGGCCGGCAGCCCGAACCCGAACACCTGGGCGTAGAAGGACAGCTCGGCGTCGATCGCCCGGCGGATGTTCTCCGCACGCCGGAAACCGTGCTGCTCACCGTCGAACAGCAGGTAGGACACCGGCACTCCCTTCCCGCGCAGCGCCTCGACGATCACCTCGGACTGGCTGGGCGGCACCACCGCGTCCTCGCTGCCCTGCAGCACGATCAGCGGCCGGGTCAACCGCTCCACGTGCGAGATCGGGGACCTCTCCCGGTAGACGTCCCGGGCCCGCGGGTACGGCCCGACCAGGCGGTCCAGGTAGCGGCTCTCGAACTTGTGGGTCTCCGCCGCGAGTGCCTCCAGGTCGGACACGCCGTAGTGGTCCGCGCCCGCCGCGAACGGGGTGTCGGGCAGCGCGAGCGCGGCCAGCGTGGTGTAGCCACCGGCGGACCCGCCCCGGATGCACAGCCGGGACGGGTCGGCCCGGCGCTGGTCGGCGAGCCATCGGGCGGCCGCCACGCAGTCGGCGACGTCGACCAGTCCCCAGTTGCCGAGCAGCTCCTCACGGTAGGCCCGGCCGTAGCCGGTCGACCCGCCGTAGTTCACGTCGACGACGGCGAACCCCCGGCTCGTCCAGTACTGCAGGCCGACCTGCAGCACCGGCACCGCGGCCGAGGTCGGGCCGCCGTGGATCACCACCAGCAGCGGCGGCAGCTCGTGTTCGGGGGCCCGGTACCCGGGGTTGGCCGGCGGGTAGAACAGCGCGTGTGAGGTGCGCCCGGTGCCGTCCGGGGCAACGCTGGGGAACGACACGTGCTCGGGCACGGACAGGTAGGCCAGGTCGATCCCCAGGTCGCGTGCCGGGCGCAGGCTGGTGGCCCGGGGATCGAGGTGGGCACCGGGCAGGTCGATCCGGGCGACCTCGGGCTCCGTGGTCGGGCTGCCCGCAACCACCACCACCCCGTCCGGGCCGGCGGCGCGGACCGAGGAGTACCCGGAGAACGGCAGGTCGAGGTCCGACACGGTGCCGTCGGGGTTGCGCAGCGCCAGTCCGTCGTAGCCGGCGCGCTGCCGGGCGAACACCACCCGCCCGTCCTCGAGCACCACGTACCGGGCCGATCCCAGCGCCCAGCCGGGTACCCCGATCTCGGCGTCGATCCGCACCATCGCCTCGACGCCGCCGGCAGCCGACCAACGGTAGAGGCTCCACCAGCCGTCGCGGTCGGAGAGGAACCACAGCGCGCCCTCCGGCGTCCAGACCGGCTCGGCGACCGACTCCTCCGGCCCGCCGGCGACCACCGTCGAGGCACCGGACGCCAGCTCGAGCAGAACCAGCTCGGTGGCGTCCCACGGCATCGCCGGATGGTTCCACCGCAGGTGGGCCAGGGTGCGGCCGTCGGGTGAGAGCCGAGGGGCCGCCACGAAGTCGTACCCGCTCACCAGTACCTCGGGCGTCGACGGAGCGTGTGCGTCGAGCCGGACGATCTCGTTGCGCACGTCGGCGGCACCCCTGCCGCCGACCGGGTGCTGCTCGCGGACGCAGTAGATCGAGGCCCCGTCCGGGCTCAGCGAGCCGTCGGCGAAACGGTCGCCCCGGGGCATCGCCGGCTCGGCGGTGAGCGGTTCCGGGTCCGCACCGGGCGCCACCCGGTACACCCGTTGGTCGGCCCAGTTGGTGAACCAGGTGACCCCGCCGGCGATCCACCAGGCCGCGCCGCCGTACTCGTGCACGCCGGTGCGCGCGTCGAACCCGTCCGGAAGCAGGTCGACCGTGCCGCCGCCGGCGCCGCGGCGCACGAGCTGGGTACGCCCGCCCTCCGCGGGGCGCCCCTCGGACCAGACCACGTCCGCACCGTCCACCCGCACCTCGGACAGGCGCACAGCGGCGGCGACCAACAGCTCGGAGGTGATCGGGGTGGCCCAGGAACCGTAGGCCTGCTCCGAGATCGTCATATCGCAACCCTAGAGCGTGTCCGACCGGCCTCCGGGGCCGCGTCAGGACGTGGCCTTCTCGCCGTACACCAGCTCCCGCTCGATGGCCTCCAGGCTGCGGCCCTTGGTCTCCGGCATCAGGTTCTTCACGAACAGGAACGCCAGCGCGGTCGTCACGGCGAAGAACACGAAGTTGGCACCGGCGCCGAAGCGGTCCAGGAGGCTGGGGAACACCAGCGCCACGATCAGGTTGAACAGCCAGTTGAAGATCACGCACACGCCGACGGCGGCAGCCCGGATGCGCAGCGGGAACAGCTCCGGCAACACCACCCACTGCACCGGCCCCCAGGAGATCGAGAACGAGGCGACGTACAGCGTGATGCCCACCAGGGTGACGCCGAGCAGCACCGGCCCCTTGGACAGCCCGGCCAGGTTCACCGCCGCGAGCAGGATCATGGCGGCGCACATGCCGAGGGCGCCGTAGAGCAACAGCGGCCGCCGCCCGGCGACGTCGATCAGCCGCATCGCGGGCAGGGTCATCAGCATGTTCACCGCGCCGATGCCGACGTTGGCCAGGATGGCACCGGAGGCCACGAAGCCGACGTTGGTCAGCAGGGTCGGGGCGTAGTAGATGATCGTGTTGATCCCGACGAAGTTCTGGAAGAACACCAGCAGCATGCCGACCACGAAGATCGGACGCAGCCGGCCGGTGGTGAGCGCCCGCAGCCGCAGCGGTTCGGACTGCTCGGCCTCCTTGGCGGCGCTCTCCTGGATCTCGGTCAGTTCGGCGGCGGCCGCATTCTCGTCGCCGCGCAGCGAGATCAGCACCCGTTCGGCCTCGTCCGCGCTGCCCCTGTTGACCACCAGCCAGCGGGGGCTCTCCGGCTGGGTGTAGATGCCGACCATCAGCAACACGGCCGGCACCACCCCGAGGCCGATCATCCAGCGCCAGGCACCGGAGCCGGACAGGGCGTAGTCGGCGAGGTAGGCGACGAAGATGCCGACTGTCACCAGCAGCTGCATCAGCGACGTGAGCTTGCCGCGGATCTCCTTCGGCGCCAGCTCGGACAGGTACATCGGCACGACGACCGAGGCGATGCCGACACCGACACCCATCACGAACCGGAACCCGACCAGCAGTGCGGCGGTGCCGGACAGCGCCGCGCCCAGGGTGCCGAACGTGAAGACCGCGCCGGCACCGAGGATCAACCTGCGCCGCCCGAGGGAGTCGGCGAGCCTGCCCGCCAGGCCGGCACCCAACATGGCACCGGCGAGCAGGCCGGAGACGACCATGCCCTGCACGATCGGGCTGAGCTGGATGTCGTTCTTGATGTACAGCATCGCGCCGGAGATGACGCCGGTGTCATAGCCCCAGAGAATTCCGCCGAGCGCACCGAAGAACCAGATCCCCATGTTGCGCATCCGCCGCGTCATGCAGATCTATACCCGCACCGGCGTGGGTTCACTCGCATATCTCCGCAGCCATGGGCGGACACGAAAAAGCTGGTGGGCCCGGGTGTGCACCCGGACCCACCAGCCTCAGATCAGGCTCGCGGTTACGCCTCGCCCAGCCCGGCGGGCACCGTGTCCGGCACGACCGCCGGCTTCGGCTCACCGCGGAAGGTGAACTTGGCCTTGTCGGTCGCGCTGCGGGTGGTGTCCTCGGGGTCGAAGTTCTCCACGTCGATGATGACGATCTGGCCGGCCTCCACCTCGCCGAACAGGATCTTCTCCGACAGCTGGTCCTCGATCTCGCGCTGGATCGTGCGACGCAGCGGCCGCGCACCCAGCACCGGGTCAAAACCACGGCGGGCGAGCAGCGTGCGCGCGTCCGGCGTGAGCTCGATCGCCATGTCCTTGTTCTTCAGCTGCGCCTCGACGCGGGTGATCATCAGGTCCACCATGGCCACGATCTGCGGCTCGGTGAGCTGGTGGAACACCACGATGTCGTCGATACGGTTGAGGAACTCCGGCCTGAAGTGCTTCTTCAGCTCGTCGTTGACCTTCGCCTTCATCCGCTCGTAGTTCGACGCGGAGTCGTTGCCCTGGACGAAGCCGAGCCCGACCGCCTTGGAGATGTCCTGGGTGCCGAGGTTCGAGGTGAAGATGATCACGGTGTTCTTGAAGTCCACCGTGCGGCCCTGGCCATCGGTCAGCCGGCCGTCCTCGAGCACCTGCAACAGGGTGTTGTAGATGTCCTGGTGCGCCTTCTCGATCTCGTCGAACAGCACCACCGAGAACGGCTTGCGCCGCACCTTCTCGGTCAGCTGCCCACCCTCCTCGTAACCCACGTACCCGGGAGGGGCACCGAACAGCCTCGACGCGGTGAACCGGTCGTGGAACTCACCCATGTCGATCTGGATCAATGCGTCGTCGTCGCCGAACAGGAAGTTCGCCAGCGCCTTGGACAGCTCGGTCTTACCCACACCGGACGGGCCGGCGAAGATGAACGAGCCGGACGGCCGCTTCGGGTCCTTCAGGCCGGCCCGGGTACGCCGGATGGCCTGCGAGACCGACTTGACGGCCTCCTCCTGGCCGATGATGCGCTTGTGGAGCTCGTCCTCCATGCGCAGCAGCCGCGAGGTCTCCTCCTCGGTCAGCTTG
>DASYLM010000026.1:0-1746 GCA_036009565.1 Pseudonocardia sp.
TGTCCACCGGCAGCCATGGCATTCGCCGACGTTCCGCCGCGAGGGAGTCACGGGCGTGGGTCAACGTCTTTTCCTTCACCAGCAGTTGCTGGCGCGCAGCTTCCCATTCCTGCGGCGACACGGTCGGGTGAGTCGTGACTATTCAGGCCGCGGCTGGGATCCAGGCGTTTCCGCTGGTGAGTTCGGTGAGGGCGTCGAAGGGTCGGCGGCCGTGCTTGGCGGCGGTCGAGAGGTAGCTGCGCATGGCGGCGAAGTCCTGGGCGCCGGCGAGGGTGCGCATGCCTCCGGAGGCCTTCTGTTTGATCTTGGCCATGCGGATGTCGCGTTCGGCCCGGTTGTTGTCGAAGGGGACCCGCGGGTCGGTGGCGAAGCGCAGGTAGTCGTCACGGCGTCTGCGGATGCGGCGGGCCAGGGCGCGGTGCCGCCGGCCGACCGCCCCGGCCGGGCTGCTCTCGGCGCTCGCGCCGACCAGCGCGGCGGAGACGATCAGCCTCCGGTGGGCGGCGAGTACATCGGCGTCGGGGAGCGCCGCGGTGTCGGTGATCGCCTTGAGCGCCAGCAGCGCGTCGATGACCTGCTGGGCCCAGCACCAGTCCGGCGGAGTGCCCGAGTCCGGGATGGGGTGCGCGGCGGCGTGGTCGACCACGGCGATCAGTTCGCGCAGCAGATGGGCGTTGCACAGCGCGTGGGTCGCGGTGGTGGAGCGGGCGTAGGGGGCGAAGGCGTCGTGCACCGCGACCCCGGTGAAGCCGGGCAGCACGCCGACCGCGTCGATGGCGGGCCTGCCGCGCTTGGCGTGGCAGACCAACACCGTAAACAGCGCCGAGCAGGCCACGTGCAACCAGTGCAGCCGCCCGGCCACCCGCAGCCCGGTTTCATCGACGTGCACCAGCTCGGCGTCGGCCAACTCCATGCGGGCGGCGGCGGTGAACGGCTCGAGCCCGGCCGACGCCCGCGTGGTCCAGGCCGCGACGGTGCCCGCCGACATCGGCGTGCCGAACAGATCGGCCAACAGCCCCGCGGTGCGCTCGACCGGCAGGTGCTGGCCCAGGCACAGATACACCGCGATCGCGGCGGCGTGCGGCCCGTAGGACACCGGCGCGCCCACCCCCGCCGGACCGGCAGCGCCGGTGACTTGCCCGCACCGACACCGGCGAGAGACCAGCCGGTGCTCGACGACCCGCACGGTGATCTTCGGGATGTCGAACACCTGCCGCCGGACCACCAAGGCCGGCCGGCCGTCGGCGGGCAGCCCGGCGCCGCACCCGGTGCAGGACGCCGGCTCGTGAACCACCACCTCATCCGGCGTGGCGACCTGCCGCAGCGTGCGGCCCTCATGCCCGGGCTGGCCACCGGGCCTGCGCCCCGACCGGCCCCGCAACGACGTCGGTGCCGGCTTGTCCAGCCCGTCGGTCGACGGCGGCTTGGAGGAATTCCGCGACGAGGCGGCCAGCTGCCGCTCCAGCTCCGCGATCCGCGCGTCCTGCTCGGTGATCCGCGCCTGCAACGCGACCACGAGAGCTGCCAGCTCCTCATAGGTCGGAGCGGTCACGGACCGATCCTTCACACCCCGACCACGATCACCGACTACGACACGCCAGGGACCACCTGAACAGTCACGGGGAGTGGGCTTGCATGACGACCACCCGATCGACGTTCGAGGACTTTCTCGGCTGGCTGGAGGCCAGCCGCGCGCACGGGCAGGTCCACTTCGACGACAGGCAGCAGTCCTGGCAGGTGCTGGGC
>DASYLM010000027.1:0-18115 GCA_036009565.1 Pseudonocardia sp.
AAAAAACAACAAACACAACTGGCATAAACAAACCAGAAAAATAAAAGCTCAGCACACTGTTGAGTTCTCAAAAGACATCCACACACCTTCACACCCCGCCGTTAAGCGGAATGTTCCGGGGTTGTCACACCACTGTACACCCTCCGAATCCTGGCGGATCCAGGGGGTGCTCCTTGGCGCTATCCAGCGGGCCGGCCTCTTCTGAAGCTCTGAGGAACTTTGTTCTGTCCGGTTCCCCGCTGGCAAAGAGAAAGTTACACGACCCGTTCAGCGCCCGTTCAGGCACCCCCCTATTACGCAGGTCCGTGCTCAATGCGCAGGTCGGCGGGGGTGCCCGACCGCATTGCGATCAACAGGTCGGTCGCGGCCGCGGTGAAGCCGAAACACTGCCGGACGTTGTAGACGGTCGCCGCCATGCAGAACTCCGGCGAGGTGGTCGCCACGGCGTCCTCGATCATCACCACGTCGTAGCCGAGGCAGGCCGCGTCGGTCAGGGTGGCCAGCACGCACTGGTCGGCGTTGACTCCGCCGAACAGCACGGTGTCCACCCGCAGCCCGCGCAGCACCGAGTCCAGCGGGGTGTCGAAGAACCCGCTCATCCGGTACTTGTCCACCCGGATGTCGGCCTCGGCGGGCGTGAGCTCGTCGACCACGGCGGCGGCCCAACTCCCCGCCTGCAGCACCGGGGCGCCGTTGGTCGGCAGCGGGCTGCCGATGCCGCTGCCTTCGGCGGCGGGGTCGTACACGTGCAGCACGTTCGGCGGCAGGTTGGCCCGGTCCGGCCGGTTGCCCCAGTTGAGCCAGATGATCGGGACCTGGTGCGCACGCAGCGCCGCGGTGAGGTCCGCCAGCACCGCGATCGGCGCCCTGGCCGGTGTGATGTCCACCCCGATGGAGGCGAGCCAGCCGTCGGGATGGCAGAAGTCGTTCTGCATGTCGACCACGACGAGGGCGGTACGGGCCAGGTCGAGAGTCAGCCGCTCGGGCAGGGCGGGCAGCTCGATCGGCACCGGTGGCCGCTCCGGTCGGCGCAGGTCGACCGCACCGGGGCGGACCTGCCAGCTGTTCGCGGAGGTGGGCCCCAGCGGGCGGGTCATCTCGGACATGAGGCTGCGCCGTCCGTGGGCATCGGGTACCGCCGGGGGCGGGTGGCGGGATCCGGGCACCCCCGGGCTGTCCCGGTCATGGACGGTCCCAGGGGGCCGGACGGTTGATCAGCTCGAGCAGCGACCGGTCCGAGCCGGCCGCACCGACCAGGGACAGGCCCATCGGCCTGGTGCCCAATCGCATGGTCGGCACCGCCACCGCCGGCAGCCCGGCCAGCGAGGCCAGGCAGGTCAGGCGGAGCGTCGCGACCCGCGCCGAGTCGACCTCTCCGGCGGCAAGGTCGAGGGGCAGGGCCGGGCCGGACGTGGCGGGCAGCAGCAGGGCCCGGCCCGGGGGCAGCAGCTCGGCGAGCCTGTCCCGGGCGCCCGCCAGTACCGCCCGGGCCCGGGCGACCGCGTCCTCGGTGAGCTCACGGCCGGCTTCGAACCGCGCGACCACCTCGGGTTGCAGCCCGGACCGGGCCTTGGTCACGAACTCACCGTGCGCGGCCCAGGCTTCAGCGGCCTGCACGGTGCGGAACGCGGGCAGCCAGGTGTCCACGGCCTCGGCCAGATCGGGCGCCGCCTCGACCGCGCACCCGGTCCGGCCGGCCAGCGCGACGGTGGCCGACTCGAAAGCCGGGGCCACGCCCGGATCCGTCCCGTCGATCAGGTCACCCACCCGCAGCAGCAGCTGCACCGGAGTTACGGACCTGTTGTTACCGGCGGGCGGTAACAGCAGGCCCGCGGCGGTGGCCAGCAGCTGGGGGTCCCGGCTGAGCAGCCCGACCGTGTCGAACGAGGGCGCCAGCGGCAGTACGCCCTCGGTATCGATCGCGCCGTGGGTGGGGCGCAGCCCGAACAGGCCGCAGTAGGACGCCGGCACCCGGATCGAGCCGGCCGTGTCGGTGCCGACGCCCAGGTCGGCGGCGTGCCCTGCCACGGCGGCGGCCGGCCCGCTGCTGGACCCGCCGCTCAGGCACCCGGGGGCGGCGGGGTTCGGCACCGCACCGTAGCTCTGGGTGACCCCCGCCAGTGAGAACGCCAGCTCATCGGTGTGCGCGAGGCCGGCAACGGTCGCCCCGGCGGCCAGCAACGCCGCCACCGAGGGGGCCGTGGTGGTCTGCACCGGCGCCTCGGCCAGCCAGTCCGCCGAGCCGCCGCCGATGGCCTGGCCGGCCAGGGCGAAGAGGTCCTTCACCGCGAGCCGCACGCCGCTCAGTGGCCCCGCCGCACTCAGTGCCCCCGCGGCGGCTGGGCCCGGGTCGACGCGCAACGGACCGGCCACCCGCCAGACCCCGGCCGGCTCCGAGATCGTCGGGAGCAGCGGGGCGGCCGCGCTCACGTGCGCCACCGCGATCCGCCAGCCGGCCGGCCCGGACACCCAGATCTGGGACTGCACCGCGCACGTGCCGTCCGGCCGGGTGGACTCGGCCACCACTGCCGCCGAGCCGCCGCCGAGCGGGCGCAGATGCACCCGGTCCACCCGGCGCGGACCGGGGGGCTGGCGCGACCGGCGGAACCGGGCGATGTGCCCGGCACCGACAAGCGTGGTCCCACCGTCCGAGCGCAACGTGTCCGGCCCGGCCAGGAACCAGTGCTCCAGCGCGGGCACATCGTTGGTCCGCAGCGCGCGCTCGTAGTCCCAGAAAGCGGCGAGCAGGCCATCATCGGTAGCGGTGTCGTACCCGCTCATAGCGTTACCTCCGGGCAACAAGTCGCGCTTACTGTCGGCGGTCGACCCCTGAACGAGAGGAAGTCCGGGCCATGGCTGAGCCGCCGTCGATCACCCGCCGAGGCGAGATCACGTTCCACCGCATCACCCCGGGTGACACGGTGAAGCTGGCCGTCCTGGCCGGGCCCGCCACCGGTTCGCCGACGACCGTGGTGCTCGAGGTGTGGGAACCGGGTGGGTCGCAGCCGCCGAACTCGCACCCGGAGTCCAGCGAGACGTTCGTGGTGCTGTCCGGCGTGGCGACCGCGCACTCCGACCGGGACGTGGTGGACCTCGAGGCCGGTGACACGCTCACCCTGATGCCCGGCTCGGTGCACCGCATCGTCAACCAGTCGGCCACCGAGCGGCTCTACACGCTGACCATCATGCAGGCCGACGGCGGCTTCGCCGACCTGATCACCCGCGGTCCGCGCGCCGATCTCGACGAGCGCGACCTCGCGGCGCTCGGTGCCGTTCTGCCGGCCACCGGGACGCGCTGACGGGGGACACCGCGCGCCGGGTTGGGCGGCCCAGCGGTCCGCGGGCGGGCCGCTCACGGCAGCTCCCGGGTGAGGTGCCAGGAACCGCCGCCGAGGGCGTAGCGGACCCGCTCGTGCGCGGTGCCCGCGCCGGTGTCCGCGGCGGCGGCCGGCCCCGCGCCGACCGGCCCACGCCAGAAATCGACCACCCCGGGGCGGAGCCGGAAGCCGAGCCAGCCCGGCGGCCGGTCCGGGATCCGCTCGCCCCAACGGTCCCGCTCCCTGGCCGCCGCGCCGGCGAGGTCGGCCGGGTCGGCGGCACGTTCGTACGCCCAGGCGAGCAACTGCAGGTAGCGCGGGCGGGCGGCGAATGCGGCGTCGGTGTCGGCGGCCGGCAACCGTTCGACCGTGCCGGTCAGCACCACCTGCGCTCCGATGTCGTACCAGCCGAACACCGCGCACGCCCTCGGGTTCTCCGCGAGGTCGCGGGTCTTGCGGGTCGGGTGCGAGGAGTGGAACGTGACGCCGCTGTCGTCGATCACGGTGGCGAGCACCGTCCGGGCGGACGGCGCGCCCCCCGGGTCCGCGGTGCCGAGCACCATCGCCCGGGGTTCGGCCAGGCCGGCGCCGCGCGCTTCGCCGAACCAGGCGGCCAGCAGCGGCATCGGCCCCGCCGGCAACGACGCGACGTCGAGCTGGATGGCCACACTCGTCCTCTCTCGCGGAGAGCAGCGCTGCTCGGCTTGTCGGCGTCCAGGGTCAGTGCGCGTGCGGCTCCGGGAGCGCGGTGCTCGGCAGGTCGCTGTGGATCATGAGCACCCGGACCGGCCCCGGGCACCCGGCCCGCCAGCGGTGCGGTGTCGAACCGGGGTAACGCAGGCACTCACCGGCGGTGAGGGTGAACAGCCGGCCAGGGCCGAGCTCGACGTCGAGCACACCCTGGGCAATGTAAACGAACTCGGTGCCGTCGTGCTCGAAGAACTCCTCGAAGGTCGCCTGCGGGTTGACGAACTCGGTCGGGGTGTACCGGCCGGGCTCGGCGAGCAGCTGCCGCGCGACTCCGCCGACGGAGACCGGCACCGCGATGCCTTCGTCGTGGCGCAACACGGTGACCGGTTCGGCGGGCGCCGGGGGGCTGCCGGCCGCCAGCAGCCAGTCCTGGGTGACGCCGAGTGCCCGCGCGATGCGGAACAGCGACGACATGCTGGGCCGGGCGAGGCCACGTTCCAGCTGGCTCAGGAACGGGTGGGAGAGCTCGGCACGCTCGGCCACCTCGACCAGGGTGAGGTTCAGCTCGCGGCGCCGGGACCGGATCCGCTCCCCCAACCGCACTGCCGGCGGCGACGGCTCGGCCCCCGGTGCCGCTCTCGCGCGCGAGTCCGGCGTCCGCGAGTCCGGCGTCCGCGGGCCTGGAGTCACAGTGCCCCCTTTTTCCTGAACGCCACGCGGCGACACCGGTTCGAAACAATGCGCATCTAGCGTCAATGTTGATGTCATCAACATTAGCGTCTCCCAGCGCCGCGGAGAAGCAGGACCACCCGGAGTGGTTCGCCACCCGCTGGCTGTCCGGCGGCCCCGAGCCGAACCGGACCGGCTGTGTCGACGCTGCCGACGCTGCCGACGCTGCCGACCCTGCCGGCCCGGGTATCGCGCTGGTCGCCGAACCTGGGCACGTGAACAGCTTCCTGGTGGTGGGCAGCCGGCGAGCGGTGCTGTTCGATACCGGCATGGGGATCCGCCCGATGCTGCCGACACTCGGCCGCCTGACCTCGCTTCCCTTCACCGTGGTCAATTCGCACGACCACTTCGACCACCGGGGCGGCAACCACGAGCTGTCCGAACACGCGCAGGACATCGCGGTGCACCCGGCCGGCAGCCACGGCCACCACGCGGCGCCCGCCGACTTCTACCCCGGTTACCAGCGGGCAGCGGCCCGCGCGGCCGAACTGTTCGACCGGTTCGCCGCGCTCGACCGCCAGGGACCGTTCACCCTGACCCCGGACCAGTTCCCGCGGCCGCTGCCCGACCTCGGCACCTGGCGGATCCCGGCGGTACCGCCGACCCGGGTGTTGCTCGACGGCGAGACGATCGACCTCGGCGACCGAACGTTGACCGTCCTGCACACCCCCGGACACTCGCCGGACAGCATCTGCCTGTGGGACCCGGAGACCCGCACCCTGCTCAGCGGGGACAGCGTGCTCAGCGCGGCCTACTGGGCCCACCAGCCCGGTGCCGACGTAGCCGCCTTCGCGCACACCCTGCGCCGGCTCGACCGGCTCGGCGCCCGCCGGGTGCTGGTCGCGCACAACCTGCGCGCCGAGCTGGGCGGCGACGCCGTGCACCGGGCGGCGCTGGCCATGACGGAGGTCGCGGAGGGGCGCGGCCGACCCACACCGGACACCGACCTGCTCGGCCGCGAGGTCCAGCGGCACGACCGGGCCGGCGTCACGATCTTCACCGCACCCGGGGAGCAGCCGCGATGAGTGCACCGGCGATCGGCACGGCCGTCGCGGGGCTACGCGGGGTGCGCACCGCGGCCGGCGACCCGGTGGACGTGCTCCTCGACGCGGACGGGGTGGTCACCGAGGTACGCCCGGCCAGCGCGGCCCCGGTCGGCGTGGGCGAGCTGGCGCTGCCCGGCTGGGTGCTGCTCCCCTCGGCCGTCGAGCCGCACGCCCACCTGGACAAGGCGTTCAGCTGGGCGGCCAGCCACGCCCCGTACGGCGACCTGCCCTCGGCCATCGACTCCTGGGGCAACTACGCCCGGCGGCTCACCGCCGAGGACGTCGACCGCCGGGCCCGGCACGCGCTGACCCGGTACCTGGCCGCCGGCATCACGGCGGTACGCAGCCACGTCGATCTGCCGCTGGACGCCGACGACCCGCTGTGCGGCGTGCGCGCCATGCTCGGGCTGCGCGAGCAGCTGCGTGACGTGCTCGACCTGCAGGTCTGCCTGCTGCCCAACAGCGTCGCCGACACCGCTGCCCTGGAGCGCGCGCTGGACCTCGGCGTGGACGTGCTCGGTGGCTGCCCGCACCTGGCCGACGACCCGCTCAAGGAGCTCACCCGGCTGCTGGACCTCGCCGAGTGCCGCGGCATCGACGTCGACCTGCACACCGACGAGCAGCTCAATCCCGGCATGCTGACCATCCGCGAGCTGGCCAGGCAGGTCAGCGCGCGCGGCCTCAGCCAGCGGGTCACCGCCAGCCATTGCGTGAGCCTGGGTTCCCTGGACCCCGCGGCGCTGGCCGACGTGCTCGGCGAGGTGCGCGACGCCGGCCTCGCCGTGGTGACGCTGCCGATCACGAACCTGTACCTGCAGGGCCGGGAGTCCGCCGCGCCGGTACCGCGCGGCCAGCCCGCGGTCCGCGAGCTGCTCGCGGCGGGGGTCACGGTGGCGGCCGGCGGCGACAACGTGCGCGACCCGTTCAACCCGGTCGGCAGGGCGGACCCGTTCGAGACGACCTCCCTGCTGGTCACCGCCGCGCACCTGAACGCGGAGCAGGCGCTGCACGCGGTCACCGACGCCGGCCGCACCGTCCTCGGGCTGCCACCGGCCGGCCCGTTCCGGGGCGGCCTTGCCGACCTCGTCGCGGTCCAGGCCGACGACGTGACCGACGTACTGGCCGGCGCCACCGGCTCCCGCGTGGTCCTGCGCCGGGGCCGGGTCGTCGCGGTCACCACGGTTGAGAGGCACACCGCGGCCGACCTCAGCCCGCCGACCACCAGGAGGCCCGAATGAACCCGGCCCAGGCCAGTGCGGCCCCCACCGCGACCTCGGCGCCGCCGGCGGGCGGGACAGCGGCCGCGCTCCGGTTCACCGGCGTCGGCAAGCGGTTCGACACCGGCACCCAGGCGCTGAGCGAGGTCGACCTGACCGTTGCGCCGGGCGAGTTCGTCCGCGTGGTCGGCCCGTCCGGCTGCGGCAAGAGCACCCTCGACCCGTCGATCAAGTTGGGACAGGGCTGATGTCCACCTCCACCGAGCGGCCACCGGCCCGCGAGCTCCCGTCCATCGGCCGGGCCCGCACCCGGGAGCTCACCGAGCGGCTGGCCGCGGTCATCGGCGCGCAGCGGCTCTCGGCCGAGGAGTCCCGGATCGAGCGGCTGTCGGTGGACTGGGCGCACATGTCCCCGATCCTCAGCGCCCGGCTGCCGGCCGGGCGGGCGGACCTGATCGCCACCCCGAGCCACGCCGAGCAGATTCCGGAGATCCTCCGGGTGGCCTACCAGCTCGAGGTGCCGGTGACCGCGCGCGGGACCGGGCTGGGCAACTACGGGCAGGCCATCCCGCTGCACGGCGGGCTGCTGCTGGACGTGAGCGCCTGCCGGGCGGTCGAGGAGGTCGGCCCGGGCTGGGTGCGGGCCGAGGCGGGCGTGCGGATGCGCGACCTGGACAACGCCGTCGCCGGGCACGGGCAGGAGCTGCGCATCTACCCGTCCACCAAGGGTTCCACGCTCGGCGGGTTCCTGGCCGGTGGCAGCGGCGGCACCGGGTCGATCACCTACGGCAGCAACGCGGACGGCCTGGTGACCGCGCTGGACGTGGCGCCCTGCGACGGCAGCGGCGAGCTGATCCACGCCGAGGGTGAGGCGACCGTCCCCTACATCCACGCCTACGGCATCACCGGCGTGATCGCCAGGGCCACCGTGCTGCTGGCGCCGCGGCGGGACTGGGTGGCGGTGTGGGCCGCCGCCCCGGACTACACGACCGGCACCGACGCGATGCGCGCGCTGCTGGAGCTGGACCCGGAGCCCCGGCTGGTGTCGCTGGACGAGCCGACCATCGTGGCCGAGCTGCCCCGCGACCCGGCGCTGGACCCGACCCGGGTGAGCGTGCGGGCGATCGTCGCTGCGCAGGTGGCGGATGCGGCGAGCGCGCTGCTGCGCCGGGCCGGTGCCGAGGTGCTCGGCGTACGGACCGGACTGGTCGCGGCGGACCGGATCACCTCGCTCTCCTACAACCACTCCACGTTCCACCTGCAGAAACGCCACCCCGAGTACTTCCACCTCGAGGTCGCCGGGACACCGCTGTGGGACGATCCGGACGCCGTGCGGGCGATCTACCCGGGCACCACGCTGCACCTGGAGCTGATGCGCGAGCGGCCGATCGGGATGTTGATGGCCCCCTACGTCTCGCCCGAGCAGGTCTACGCCGGGATGGACGCGCTGGAAGCGATCGGCATGTCGTACCACTCACCGCACAACTGGATGCTGGACCGCCGGCTCGACGAGGTGCGCGCGGCGGTGGGTCGCACCGACCCGCGCGGGCTGTTGAACCCGGGCAAGCTCACCTCCGACGGAAAGGACGCCCGGTGGCGACCCGCGAGCTGATCGATCTGACCGGGCCGGAGACGGCCGAGAAGCTCACGGCCGACTCGGTGATCCTGCTCGGCACCGGCGCGGTCGAGCACCACGGGCCGCACCTGCCGCTGTCCACCGACCTGGTGGTGGCCGACACGGTGACCAGCGCACTCGTCGAGCGGGCGGCCGCCGAGCTGGACGTGTGGCGACTGCCGACGCTGGCCTACACCAAGTCCGACGAGCACTCCTGGGCGTCCGGCACGATGTGGCTGTCCTGGGACACCCTGATGCGGGTACTGGTCGACCTGGGCCGCTCGATCGCCACCACGCCGGCCCGGCGGCTGGTGTTCGTCAACGGGCACGGCGGCAACTCCGCGCTGCTCCAGGTGGCCTGCCGCGAGCTGCGCCGGCAGTTCGGGCTGGCCACGTTCCTGATGCACCCGGGACGGCCGGTGGACCACGGCGGTCGGTCCACCGCACCGGAGGAACTCGGGATGGGGGTGCACGGCGGCCGGGGGGAAACCTCGGTGCTGCTCTACCTGCGCCCCGAGCTGGTGCACATGGACCGCGCCGTGCGCAGTGTGCCGGAACACCTCGCCGAGTACCGGCACGTCGGGTTCGGCAAGCCGGTCAGCTTCGGCTGGCTCAGCGACGACTTCGGCACCGGCGGGGTGGTCGGCGACCCCACCGGCGCGACCGCCGAGGAGGGCAAGGAGCTGCTCGAGGACGGCATCGAGCAGTGCCTCGCCGCGCTGGGCGAGATCGCCCGTTTCGACCCGAGGTTCACCGGGCCCTAGCCGGCCGGGGTGTGGCGGACCGGCGGATCGGCACCGGTGGTGGAGCCCGGGGTCGTCGAGCACCACAGCGCCGGCGGGTTCGGGCGTACGTTGGCCCTCAGCGCCGACCCCGGGTTGCGCGCCCCCGTGTCCGACGACTGATGGAGGATCACCATGCCCACCACGCCGCTGACGCCGGCGACGGTGACGGTAGAGCAGGTGGCGAAGATGATCGACCATGCGCTGCTGCGCCCCGAGCTCACGGTCCACGACATCCGCCGGGGTTGTGAGCTGGCGGCGCGCTACCAGGTCATCTCGGTGTGCGTGCGGCCCAGCGACGTCCCGCTCGCCGTCGAGCTGCTGGCCGGCACCGGCGTGCTGGTCGGCACCGTGATCGGGTTCCCGCACGGCAGCATCGCCACCCAGGTCAAGGCCGCCGAGACCGCGCTGGCGATCGAGCAGGGCGCGGCTGAGGCCGACATGGTGCTGAACATCGGCTGGTTGCGGTCCGGCGAGCTCGACGTGGTCGAGGCGGACATCCGGGCCGTCGTCGAGGCTGCCGGCACCGCGCCGGTGAAAGTGATCCTGGAGACGGCGTATCTCACCGACGAGGAGAAGGTGGCCGGTTGCCAGGCCGCCGAGCGCGCCGGGGCGGCGTTCGTCAAGACCTCCACCGGGTTCGCGGCCAGCGGGGCGACCCTGGCCGACGTGATCCTGATGCGCGCCTCGGTGTCCCCACACATCGAGGTGAAGGCGTCCGGCGGGGTACGCACGCTGGACCAGCTGCTCGAGCTTGCCGGTGCCGGGGTGACCCGGTTCGGCGCGTCCGCCACCTCGGAGATCCTGGACGACCTGGCCCGTCGGCGGGAATCGGCCACCGCGTCGGCCTGAGCCCGGAACGGGCAGCCGGTCTCCAGTCGGTCTCAGTCGGCCGGTCTCTCAGCGGCCGGGCTGAGCCCGGAACGGGTGGGCGCGGCGCGGATGTGGGATGCCCCAGGTCAGGAGGCCGTGCCGAGTCGGTCCATGGCGCGCAGCCAGATGCCGTTGCGGGTCTGCATCAGGCCCAGCGCGCGCCCGTTCAGGCACTGCTCACCGGCGCGGTGCGCGTCGAACAGCTCGACGTCGTCCCAGGTCTGGCAGCACCGGGCGCAATGGCAGCGGTCCTCACCGACCCAGCTCACACCACAGCGACCACATTCGCCTCGGACCAACCCCACAATTTGCACGGTACCTAACCGAGCGGACAAATCCGGGGAGACCGCGCCCACACCGGCTCGGTGTTCCGGTGTGGCCGCGGTCTCGGTCAGCCCCGCGCGGCGGTCCTGGTGATCGCACCGATGATGGTGGGCCAGGCGCTGGATGGCAGGTCGTGGCCCATCCCGGGCACAGTGACCAGCTCGGCGCCCGGTACCGCGGCCGCGGTGGCCCGACCGCCGCTGATGTCCAGCAGCGGGTCCGCCTCGCCGTGCACCACCAGCGTCGGGACGGTGACCCCGCGCAGTGCGGCGGTGCGGTCCGACCCACCCACGACGGCGGCGAGCTGGCGGGCCATCCCGGCGGGCTGCCGGGCGCGGTCGTAGCCGGCGGTCGCCCTGGCCCGCAGCTCGTCGTCGGTGGTCTCGGCCGACCCGATCAGCCGCAGCAGGGTCACCAGGTAGTCGATGGCGTCCTCGCGTTCGGGCGGCGCCGGTGTGATCAGTGCCGCCGCCGCCTCCGGCCGGGACTGCCCGACCGCCGGGTCGCCGGTGGTGGACATGATGGAGGTGACACTGCGAAGCCGGTCCGGGTGTTCGACGGCCAGGGTCTGCACGATCATGCCGCCCATCGAGGCGCCGACGACGTGCGCGCGGTCGATCCCCAGCGCATCGAGCAGTCCGATGGTGTCGCCGGCCAGGTCGGACAGGGTGTACGGCGGAGACTGGGTACCGCTGAGGACGGCGCCGAGGTCCGGCACCGGGAGGTGGTCCAGGCTGGTCGAGAGGCCGGAGTCCCGGTTGTCGTACCGGATGACGCGGAAGCCCTGGCCGGCCAGTTGGCGGCAGAACTCCTCCGGCCAGTCGATCAGCTGGGAACCCAGCCCGGCCACCAGGACGAGGGCCGGGTCGGCGGCGGCACCGAACTCGTCGTACTCGAGCTCGGCGACGCCGGCCTTCACGCGAGGCATGCGGATCCTTCCGTTGCGGGTCGGTCGGTGGCCGGGTCAGCCGCGCGGGAACTCACCGCCGTCGATGACGAAGTCCCGGCCGGTGATCCAGGACGACCGGGCCGAGACCAGGAAGCCGACCAGGTCCGCAACGTCGGTGGCGCGGCCACCCCTGCCGAGCGGGACATTAGTCGTGAGCGCCGCCGGGTCGATGCCGGCCGCGTCGGCGATGGTCCGCCGAGCCGCGTCGGCGCCGGGCGATGCCACGTTTCCCGGGCTGATGGTGTTCACCCGGATGCCCTTCGGGGCCTGCTCGAGGGCCAGGCCCCGGCTGTAGGTGGCCAGCGCGGCCTTCGCGGCGGCGTAGTGCAGGAAAGCGCCGCCAGGGGCGAGGGTGACCGCCGAGGAGATGTGCACGATCGCACCCGCGCCACGCTCACGCATCTGCGGCAGGAGCGCGGCATCCAGCCGGACGGCGGCCCGGAAGTTGATGTCCAGCGCGTCCTGCCACTCCTCGTCCGGGATGGCGAGCGAGCCCTCGGTGTAGAACCGTGCGGCGCCGGCGTTGTCGACCAGGATGTCCACCCCGCCGAGCTGCTCCAGTGCCGCATCGGCGAGCGCGCGGACGCTGTCCCGGGTACGGAGGTCGGCGGTCACGAACTTGGCGCCGGCCGGGGTGTCCGGGGTGGTGGAGCGGGCCGCGGCCACCACGGTGGCGCCGGCGTCGAGCAACCGTTGCACGATCGCCGCGCCGAGGCCCCGGGATCCGCCGGTGACGAGTGCGCGCTTGCCTTCGAGTTCACGGGAGTTCGTTGTCATACGGCCACAGTGCCTGTTATGGACCGATCCGTCAAGAAATGTCGGTGGCCTGACACGTGTCCTGGGTGACCCGCCCGTCGGGTGCGACGAACGCGGTGTACGCGATGGCGTGCGTACGTGCGTGCGTACGTGCCGGCGCGCAGTGAGCCGCCCTTGGCGGCACCTGAGCAGGGGCCCATGATCAACGGGACACCAGGGTTGTTTTTGGGGGCCTCGAACAGCCCTGGTTTCCCGTTGATCAATCGCCGGCGATCCGGAGTCGTGCGTGAGGTTCGGTACGCCAAGCGCAACAACGCCCCTGGAGGCCTGCTCGGCTCGCTCTCGGGTCGGTCGGGTGTGTACGACGTAGACGACGCAGCATCCTCATGGCCGCAACCCTGTCAGCCGGCGCACCTCGGGGGCAGCGGATATCCACACCGCCCACGCCGCCCCTCGGGTATACGCCGTAAGCATCCGGCTCAGGTGGCGCTGCCCGCCTGCCACTGGCTCCACGGGACTTCCCAGTCGCCGTAGGTGTCCCAGACCGGCAGCTTGGGGCCGCCGGAGTTGGTGATCTCCACGACGTCGCCGACGTTGAAGTGGTCGAAGAACCAGCGCGCGTTCGCCGGGCTGAGGTTCACGCAGCCGTGCGAGACGTTGCTCGACCCCTGCTGCCCCACCGACCACGGCGCCGAGTGCACGAACTCACCGTCGGCGGAGATCCGCACATCCAGGTCCACCTTCTCCTTGTAGTACCCCGGGTCGCCCTCGCAGACGCCGTAGGTGCAGGAGTCCATGATCATGGTGGGCTTCTTGTCGGAGACCACGTGCGGGCCGATGTGCGACGGGTGGTCCGGCGAGCCGAGGCTGATCGCCATCGACTTGACCACCGCGCCGTTGTGGAAGATCTGCATCGTCTTGGCGTGGCCGTCGGCCCTGGCCACCCACGAGTCGTGCACGTGCACCGTCACCGCGCGGTTGTCCTGCCCGAACGCGCCCTTGCCCAGATTGACCCCGAACAGGTTGGCGTTGAGCTGCAGGGTGCTGCCCGGCTGCCAGTACGACTGGGCCCGGTAGTGGGCCTCGCTCGAGGACATCCAGAACCAACCGCCGGGCTGCGCCGGGGTGCTGGTGACCGCGAGGGCCTTCTCGGCAGCGGCTTTGTCGGTCACCGGGTGGTTGAACCGGACCACCAACGGCTGTCCGACGCCCACGCTGGTCATGCTGGGGGTCGGCCGGAACGAGGCGGCGGTGAGCAGCGCCGGGCGGATGGTGCTGAGCGTGCTGCTCTGCTGTACCGGCTGCCCGTCGGCGCCGACCGCGGTGACCGCCACCTGGTAGGTGTCGCCGTAGCTCAGTGGGGCGGAGTTGCGCCAGGACGCCGCGTCCGGGGACAGCGTGCCCGCCACCGACCGGCCGGTCTTGGCATCGGTGACCTGCACGGCCTGCAGGACGCCATGTTGCACGGCCACGTGCAGCGGAGCGCCCGGGCTGACAGGGGCGGCTCCGGGCTGGATCGGGACGGTCCCGGCCAGGACCGTCACCACGGCGGCCGGTGGCGGCGGCGCGGACGGCACCGACGGGCCACCGGCCAGTGCCCGGGTTACCGACGCCGGACCCCAGGTGGCGGTGACCAGCGCCAGGGCGGCGACGAGGGCGGTGGCGACGCTGAGCACGGCCGAGCTGAGCCGGTGTGGGTCACCGGTCCGCCGGGGGCCTCGGGCGCCACGATTCATCCCTGAGCCGGCTCGATCGGGCGCACCCCGTTCGGCGCGTACAGGTCGATCCGGTGCCCCGGCACCCAGCGGTAGCTCTGCTTGCGCTGCATCCCACTGGCCCGCCAGGCAGCGGTCATCGCGGCCTTCACCCAGAAGGCGGCGCCGGTGGTGGCCTGCGAGCGGGGCCGCCAGTGCGCGTGCGAGCGCAGGATGCCGTTGCCGTAGTTCAGCGCGTACGAGCGGCGGACCTGCGGCGTCCAGTGCTCGGTGGTCAGCGACACGCTCAAGGTGTCGTAGTTGGCCACCCGGTGCGGCCCGTTGAGCGCCCAGTGCAGCAGGTCGCCCGGCTCCATGTCGTGCACCTCGGCGTAGTCGTCGAACCACTCCTGGTAGTCCAGGCCCTCGGTGGCCACGCTGCGGACGGTGTTCTCCACACTCTCCGGGCGAAGGAACGGCGCGGTCGGCGGGTAGATCCAGATCCGCTTGCGACCGCGCAGCTGGACCAGGGTCTGGCCGGGCACGTCGAAATGGTAGAAAACCCGCGCGTTCGGCGAGGAGACCAGCAGGTTGAGCTTGCGCTTGAAGGTCTTGAACGGCAGGTCGGTCTCCAACTCGCAGTACAGGGAGCTCAGCACGTCGGCGAACCGGTCGTCGATCTCCTCGAGCGCCTTGAGCTCGATCCAGATCCTGCCGTTCCGGACCGCCTCGAGCACCTGCATCCCGGTCAGGCCGGCGCGGTCGCAGGAGCTCCAGGCCCGCACGTCGTACCCGTCGTCGGGCATCGTCTCGATCTTGAGGTGGGACGGGTCGACAGTGTCGATCAGGCCGGCGATCGACTCGTCGGAGAACATCTCCTGATCGGCCAGCGTGTGGCGCAACTTCACGGTGTGCTGGCCCCACAACGCCACGTGGCGCGGGTCGATCTCTTCTAGCACGTGGTCCACGGCGGTCCCTTGGGTGAGCGGGCGTGTTGATGTTAGCTGGACAGAGCCCGGTGTGGCCGCCCGCCTCGCCGGTGGCCGGCCGCCCGGCACTCAGATGCTGATCGCGACGCGATCCTGCTCGTCGGTCGCTCGTCGTACCGCGGCTCGTACGGCACGTCTTCCTTGTCCAGAGGCCCTGACCGGGTACGTCGAAGTGGTAGAGGACCTTCGCGCCCGGCGAGGAGATTCAGCAGGCCGAGCTTGCGCTCGAAGGTCGTGAGGTCAGGCATGTCAACATCAACGACCTCGGCCGGGATGGCGGGTCCCGGGCGATCCGTCGACGTGGCGGTTCTCCGGGTCAGCGGCGCTGGTCACCAGGTCCGTCAGCGTCGGTCTCGGCGGCGATCTCGGCGGCCCGCTCGTGCAGCCGGGACCTGATCTCGTCGGGGGTGTACGCCCGCCGCTGCCGCTCGGCCCTCGCCACCACCACACCCGTTGCCGCCACTCCGGCGAGCCCGGCAAGACCCGCAACCTTCCACCACCGCATGGCGCGACAGTAGAGCTGTCTAGGGTAGCGCCCGTGACCGGCAGTCCCCTCGAGCTCGATGCGGCGTTGGAGCTCACCCGCACCGGCGACATCTGGCTGTTCCGGGGCACCTCGGCGGCCGACCGGGCCATCCGGGTCACCACGAACAGCCCGGTCAACCACGTGGGCATGTCCGTGGTGATCGACGACCTCCCGCCGCTCATGTGGCACGCCGAGCTCGGTAGGTCGCTGCCCGACATGTGGGCCGGTACCCACCAGCGCGGCGTGCAGCTGCACGTGCTGCGGGACGCGGCCGTCGTCTGGGCGAACCGCTACGGCCAGCGTGGCTGGCTGCGCCAGCTGGACACCCCGATCACCCGGGAGATGGAGGACGGCGCGCTGCGGGCCATCGCCCGGCTGGACGGCACCCCGTTCCCGTCCACCGCCAAGCTGGCCTCACGCTGGTTCCGCGGCCGGCTGCCCACCCGGGAGACGCTGCCGTCGCTCCCGCTACTCCCCCGCTGGCGGGACGTCCGCCGGGGCGGGCCCGGTCGCCGGGGCGCGCAGCCGGAGCGACCCGCGAGCCCCGCCAGGAGCGAGGCCGAGCTGGAGACGGCCTACTGCGCCGAGGTGGTCGCGCTGACCTACCAGATGATGGGCCTGCTGCCCGATCGCCGGACGCCGAACTACTACGACCCGGGCCGGTTCTGGAGCGGCGATGCGCTGGAGCTTGCAGCTGGTTACCGGCTCGGTGGCGAGATCCAGATCAGCATCCCGCCACCCGACCCCGACCCCGCCGCCTGAACCGGCCCGCCGGCCGCCCCGCACCGCACCCCGGCGCCGAGGCCGGCGGGGCCTACGGAACGCTGACCGGATGAGCAGCTTCCAGACGCGCGCGTTGATCGAGGACGGGCCGCAGGCCGGGCTCACCCTCAACGTCGAGACCGGCCCCGGCGGCCGGCCGCCGCGGCAGGTGGTGATCGCCAACCCGACCGGCACCGGCATCCCCGGCTCGACCACCTACCACCTGCACGGACTCGACGAAGCACGCAACGCCTACGTCTACTCGACCGGCCGCTCGATCTGACCGGAGCTCGTCGCGAGCGGTGATCCAGTCGGATCCAGCGCCCCGGCGGCAGAGCATGCGCTGGCCAGGGCGCTCCCTGTGCGGTTCCGCCTCGGACCGCCGAGGTGGTCGCTGAGCCGGGCGTTCCGCGCGGACCGACCTGATGAGACCGACGCTGACGCGGGACTCGCGGTCATGATCGACAGACCGCCGTCGGTGACACGGCGTAGGTGTCAAGGTTTCCACCCCGAGCATCTCCAGAGCCGAGCTCCGCTGTTGACCTCGAGTGCGGTTGATGTTCCAGACTGGCGAGCACCGGACCAGCGAGTCGAGGAGCCCCCGTGGAGTTGCCGAACCAGTCCCGCTCCCAGGACGCCTACCTGACCCGCTCGGCTCCCTGGGTGATCGCCGAGCCGCAGCCGGCGGTCGTCGATCTGGAACGCGCGGGCCTGATCGGGGGCACCGTGCTCGACGCCGGCTGTGGCACCGGCGAGCACACCGTCCTCCTGACCCGCCTCGGCTATGACGTGCTCGGGGTGGACTTCGCGCCGGCGGCCGTCGAGCAGGCACGTGCGAACGCCGCGCGGCACGGGGTTCCGGCCCGCTTCGAGCTGGCCGACGCGCTGAGCCTGGACGGGTTCCCCGGCTTCGACACGGTGCTGGACAGCGCACTGTTCCACGTCTTCGGCGCCGCCGACCGGGTCCGCTACGTGCGCAGCCTGCGCGGCGTCTGCCGGCCGGGCGCGACGGTGCACCTGCTGGCCCTGTCCGATGCCGCGCCGGGTTTCGGCCCCAGGATCAGCGACGCCGTGATCCGCGCGGCGTTCGAGGGGCCGGACTGGGCGTTCGAGGCCCTCGAACCGAGCCGGTACCGCGGCATCGCCACCGCCGAGCAGCGGCTCGCGCTGGGCCTGCCGGCGGACGGGCCGGCCGACCTGCTCGCCTGGCTGGCCCGGATCCGCCGCTGCTGAGCGCACACCGGCCGGGCAGTGGCACGGCGACCGAGCCGCACACCAGGCGGTGGCGAGTACCGCCGACGGGCCTGGTGTGTGGTCCGGTCACCACGCTCGGTCACGGCATAACGAAACCTCAGCCGCTGAACAGGGGCACGACCTTGACCAGGAGTTGCCAGACTCCCCAGAGGAACGGCACCAGCACCCACAGCCAGGCCACCGCGGTGACCACCAGCCGGATCGGTGAGGGCGAGGCCGCCCCCGAGCTCGTGTCAGCCATGTCTATTCCGCCTTTCCGGCCGGCGTGAGGTCACCGCTCGCCTGCTCGTGGAACTTCGAGTCGACCGGCTTGATCAGCTCATTGCAGATGAAACCGACGATCAGCAGACCGATCATGATGTCGAAGGACAGCACGTACAGCCGGGGGCCGGACAGTCCGGCGGCCTTCTGCTTGTCGGCGATGGCATCGACGATGATCGGGCCGAGCACCCCGGCGACCGACCACGCGGTGAGCAGCCGGCCGTGGATCGCGCCGACCTCGAAGGTGCCGAACAGGTCCCGCAGGTACGCCGGCACGGTGGCGAACCCGGCGCCGTAGAACGACAGGATCAGCATCGCGGCGATCAGGAAC
>DASYLM010000028.1:0-50081 GCA_036009565.1 Pseudonocardia sp.
CCGCCGGACGCGGTCTTCTGCTTCAACGACCTGTTGGCGGTCGGTGCCCTGCGAGCCGCGGCCGAGCGCGGAGTCCGGGTGCCCGAGGACGTCGCGATCGTCGGCTTCGACAACACCGAGGAGAGCGCCTACAGCCTGCCCTCGCTGACCACCGTGGCGCCGGACAAGTCGGCCATCGCGCAGCGTGCCGTCGAGCTGGTCCACCGCCGGATCAACGCGCCGGGGGTGTTCCCGCCCGAGGACGTGCAGACCCCGTTCACGCTGCGGATCAGGGAGAGTACGACCGGCGGGTGACCGGCCGCTTCAGGGCTCCTAAGCCTTGCTGTTCCCGATGCCGTTGGAGCGGCTGAGCAGCCACCCGGTCGGACCGGCGAGCTGCTCGGCCGCGTCCGGACCCCACGAACCCCTCGGGTAGGGCAGCGGCTCGGGTTTGTTGGCCACGAGGTCGCCGGCGACGGTCCAGACGTGCTCGAGGCCGTCCGGGCGGGTGAACAGCGAGCGGTCGCCGAGCAGGACGTCGTGGATGAGCCGGACGTAGGGCGGCAGCGGGTCGGCGCCGTCCACCGAGGCCAGCGAAAGGTCGGTGTGCGCGGTGCCGAGGTTGATCGTGGGCCCCGGCTGCTTGACCACCAGGGCCAGCCCGAGGCCGCCGGTGCCGGCGAGGTCGAAGCTGAGCACGTTGCCCATCTCCGGCAGGTCGTGCACCGCGGCGTCCGGGTCCCGGAACACCAGGCTGACCACCTGGCGGGACTGTGCGAGCTGCTTGCCGGTGCGCAGCAGGAACGGCACCCCGCGCCAGCGGTCGGTGTCGACCCACATCCGGGCCGCCACGAAGGTCTCGGTCCGCGAGTCGTCCGGCACCCCGTCGATGTCGCGGTAGCCGTCGAACTGGCCGAGCACCACGTCCTCGGCGTGTAGCGGGCGGAAGCACCCGATGACCTCTTCGCGGGCGGCCGCCAGGTCTTCGGCGGACAGACTGGCCGGCGGCTCCATCGCGACCTCGGCCGCCACCTGGAACAGGTGGGTAACCACCATGTCGAGCATCGCGCCGGTGCCGTCGTAGAACGACGCGCGGTCGGCGACGTCGAGCGTCTCGGGTACGTCGATCTGCACCTCGGCGATGTGCTCGGCATCCCACACCCGGCTGAACAGGCCGTTGGCGAACCGCACCACGTGCAGGTCCTGGGTCGCCTCCTTGCCCAGGAAGTGGTCGATGCGGAACACCTGCGACTCGTCCAGCACGTTGTGCACCGCGGTGTCGAGCGCGCGGAAGGAGTCGAGCGAGACACCGAACGGCTTCTCGTAGACCACCCGGGACCGCTCGGCCAGCCCGTGTTCGCCCAGTGCCTCGGTCAGCGGGCCGAACGCGGTGGGCGGCACAGCCAGGTAGTGCACCCGCTGCGGGTCGGCCCCGAGCTCCTTCTCCGCCTCCTCGATGACCTCGACCAGGTGACCGGGGTCATCGGCGTCGAAGCCGCCACCGGCGAACCGCAGCCTGGAGCGGAACTCCTCCCACGGCCCCTCGTCCGGGTGCGGCCCGAACTCGGTCAACGCCTCGTGCACCCGGCCCTGGAAGTCCTCGTGGCTGACGTTGCCGCGCCCGTTGCCGATCAGCCGCCAGTCCGGCGGCAGCAGATTCTCCTGGGCGAGCCGGTAGAACGCGGGCAGCACCATTCGGCGGGCCAGGTCACCGGTGGCGCCGAAGAGCACAAAGACAGTGGGGGCCAGCACGCGCTGCGGCTCAGACATACCGGTGAGCCTGCCGCACTCCCCGCTCCGGCGTCACAACGACCCACCGCTGCGCCTGAGAGAGTCAACTCGTCCGGTCTCGGCCACGGCGGTCGGGCCTCAGAGGTGTACGCCGGCGTGTGCCTTTGCCGCCTCTTCGTTGCGCCGCGCCTCGGTCTCCTCGAACGTCTCGTAGTGGTGCCGGGGGGCCTGTCGCACGGGCACCGGCTCGGGCATCCGTTCCGGTGTCGACACCGTCGGCGCGGCCATGATGACCGGCTCGATCGTGGCTGCCGCGGCGGGTGCGGCCGGGGCAGCGGCCACCGGTGCGGGTGCGGCCTGCACCGGGGCGGCGGGCGCGGCCTGAGGTGGTCCGGAACGCAGCAGCAGGGCCAGCAGCGCACCGGCGGCGGACAGGATAGCGACGGTCAGGAAGGAGTTCGCGTAGGTCTCCGAGACGATGTACTTCTGCAGCTGCTGGTAGACGGCGAGCAGCCCCTCGGTGCCCTTCGCGGCGGCGGCCTGCAGCTGCGGGAGGGAGTTCACGTTGTCGCCGAGCAGCGCGCCGCGGTCGGAGAGCAGCTGGGCCTGCTGGGAGGCGATGAGGCCGCCGAACACGGCGACCGCGATGCTGGAGGAAACCCGTTGCGCCACGTTGTTCATCGCACTGCCGGAGCTGGTCAGCGCGGTCGGCAGGCCGGCGATGCCGGCGGTCATGATCGGCATCATGGCCAGGCCGGTGCCGAGGCTCCGCACCGTGGTCCACAGCACGATGGACGACTCCGGGGTGTCGGCGGTGAGCTGGGCGAGCAGCAGTTGGCCGTACGCCATCAGCAGCAGGCCGATGACCGCGGGCCAGCGGGCACCGATCAGGTCGTAGAGTCGGCCGGCGAGGGGCATCAGCACGATCAGGACCAGCGCCGACGGCATCAGCACCAGGCCGGCGGGCAGTGCCTCCAACCCCTGGGTGACCTGGAGGAACTGCGGGATGTAGTACAGCGTGGTGAACATCGCTGTGGTGACGATGGCGATCAGGATCAGCGAGTTGGTGAACGCCCAGGACGTGAATACCCGCACGTTGATCAGCGGGTTTTCCACCTCGAGCTCGATGACCACGAACAGGGCGAGGCTGAGCAGCCCGGACACGATCAGCATTTCGACGCGGTAGCCGGTCCAGCCCCACTTCTGCGCCTTGGAGAAGGCCAGTAGCAGCGCGAACAGCCCGTAGGCGATGCTGAGGAAGCCCCAGAGGTCGAATTTCGGCCAGGTACTCGGGTGGATCCGCGGGAATACCGCGACCGCGGCAATGGTGCCCAGGATGCCGATCGGCACATTGATGTAGAAGATCAGCCGCCAGTCCACATATTGCACCAGGTAGCCGCCCAGTGTCGGGCCGATGGCCGGCGCGACGACCACGCCGAGGCCGTACATGCCCATCGCGCTGCCGATCTTCTCCCGGGGCACGATCTGGTAGAGCATGGTCATGGTGACCACCGGCAACACGCCGCCGGGGACGGCCTGCAGGACCCGGAACCCGATCAGCACGTCGAGGTTCCAGGCCAGGCCGCACAGGCCGGAGGCGATCGCGAACCCGACCATCGACAGGATGTAGACCGTGGTGAGCCCGAACCGCAGACCCAGCCAGCCGCTCAGCGGGACGATCACGCCCAGCGCCAGGGTGTAGCCGGTCACGATCCACTCGACGTCGTCGGCACTGGCGCCGAGCTCGGTCTGAATGTGTGGAATGGCTACATTGACAATGCTGGTATCTAGCACCGACATAAAGCTTCCGACGATCAGGACGATCAGCGGAATGACCCAGCCAGTGGTGCTCGCCCGACTGGGCCCATTCACCATGGTCGGTGAGCGTGCCATAAAGGCCAAACAGTCTCTATCCAGGCCACGATATGTACTCTATCGGGTCTCCGCAATCACCCTTCGGCTACATTTCCCGACGCGCCGGTCGCCGTGCGTTCAACGAACCGCGGCTTCGAGCGCACTCAATTCCGCGTCCAGGTGGTCGATCATCCGTTGCAGGTGTGGCACGCTCCGCCGGCAGCCCACGATGCCGAAGGCCAGCTTGTCGACGTAGCTGGTCAGGGTGATGTTCACCGCCTGCCCGTCCACCGGGATGGACAGCGGATAGGTCTCCAGCAGCTCGGCCGCGTCCCAGTACCGCACCTCGCGGCTGCCCGGGACATTCGAGATGATGATGTTGAACGGCGGCGGCGCGAACCGGCCGACCCCCGGGATCGGCGCGAGGACCACACCGCCGGCCAGGAGCCCGCTCAGCGCCAGCACCTGGAACGGGCTCATGCCCCGCAGCATGCCCTTGCCGCTGCGGGTCGAAGCCCGGATCCGGGCAAGCCGTACCGCCGGATCTGCCTGCTCGGTGGCCAGGTCACAGAGGATTGCACCGACCGCATTGCCCTGGCCACCGGCATTCGAGCTTGCACCGTTCCCCCCAGTTCCGGACGCCTGCTCGGCAGCGCGCAACGAGACCGGCAGCATGGCGACCAACGGACGGTCCGGCAGAGCGTCGCGGTCCAGCAGATACTGCCGCAGCGCCCCCGCGGACATTGCCACCGCCACGTCGTTCACCGTCGCGTCGGCCGCCACGCCGATCGCCCGCACCCGCTCCAGCGGCCAGGACTGCCCGACGAACCGGCGGGCCCCGCCGATCGGCACGTTGAACATGGTCGGCGGCGCGTCGAAGGGACGGGTGGCGCCCTTGTCGCGGGCCATGCTGACCAGTGCGTTCGCGACCGCCGGTGGGGTGCCGGCCACGTCGGCGGCCCGCGCCGCCACATCCCGCACCGCGGCGATCGCCTTGCCCGCACCGCCGGCCGAGGTACCCGCCGAGCCGCGCTGCCGGGGCGCCCACGGCGGGCAAGCCGGGCCGTCCGGGTCGGTCGACAGGCTGCGGGTGAGCACCCGCATCGCGGTGACGCCGTCCATCAGGGCGTGGTGCACCTTGGTGTAGGTGGCGAACCGCCGATCGGAAAGGCCCTCCACCAGGTGGAACTCCCACAGTGGGCGGTGTCGGTCGAGCAGCGTCCCGTGCAGCCGCGACACCAACGCCAACAGCTCCCGCACCCGGCCCGGGCTGGGCAGTGCGGAGAGCCGGACGTGGTAGTCCAGCTCGACGTCGCGGTCGTCCGTCCAGGACCACTGGCCCAGGGTTGCGGGGGAGCGGTACGGCCGGCGGCGCATGCCGGAGGAGATCTCGGTCCGGGCCAGAAGTGCCTGGTAGAACCCCGACACATAGTCCGGCCCGGCGTCCTCCGGCAGCCGGAACAGCTGGAGGCCGGCGACATGCGTGGGATGCTCCCTCGACTCGGCGAGCAGGAACATCGAATCCGTCACGGCCATCGGCAAGGGCATGCCGCATCGTTGAGCTTCCCGGGGGCCGTGTCAACGCGGAACAGGCTGCCGCCGGCTCCCCGACGTGATCAGGAGCCCGCGAGCCGTGAGCCCGGTTGCTGAGAAACCGACGGGTCTGGGCGGCCTCGGATTTGAGTCGGCCCGGGCACCGGGGAACCATGGAGGCATGGCCGCATTCGGGGCACTGGGACTGGTCCTCGGACTGTGGGTCGTGCTGGCGCAGCAACGCGGACCGCGCCGACAGCGGGACGGCGTACCGGTCGCGCTCGGCTGGGTGCTGCTCGCGCTGTCCGCGCTGCTCATGGTCACCGCCGGCGGCCCGCAGGACCTCACCGGCCTCACCTCGGCCACGGACAACTCGACCCTGTCCGGCCCGGCGACGGTCGACAGCTAGCACTCGGTTTGGCGATCCACCAGGCGGGAACGCCCCGGCATGAGCAGTTCCGACGAGCGGGGTGGCCGCCCGCTGTGCCTGGTCACCGGCGCGACCGGATACCTGGGCGCGCGGCTGGTACCCGCCCTGCTCGCGGACGGGTACCGGGTGCGCTGCCTGGTCCGGGACCCCGACAAGCTGCGCGGGGTGCCCTGGGCCGGGAACGTCGAGCTGGTCACCGGTGACGTGCTCGACCGCGGCTCGATGCGGGCCGCCTGCGCGGGCGTCGACACCTTCTACTACCTGGTGCACTCGTTGACCGTGCGTGGTTTCGCCTCGGTGGACCGGCGTGCCGCGCTGGTCACCGCCGAGGCGGCGCGCGGGGCCGGGGTGCGCCGGATCGTCTACCTGGGCGGGCTGCACCCGGACTCCGGCGACGGGGAGCTGTCCGAGCACCTGGGCTCCCGGGCCGAGGTGGGTGAGATCTTCCTGCGCAGCGGCGTGCCGTCGGTGGTGCTGCAGGCGGCGGTGATCATCGGCTCCGGCTCGGCCAGCTTCGAGATGCTGCGCTATCTCACCGAACGGCTGCCGGTCATGGTGACACCGTCCTGGGTGCGCAGCCGGGTCCAGCCCATTGCGGTGCGCGACGTGCTGCACTACCTGGTCGCCGCCCCGACGCTGCCGGACGGGGTGAACCGGAGCTTCGACATCGGCGGCCCGGACGTACTGAGCTACCGGGAGATGATGCAGCGCTACGCCGCGGTGGCCGGGCTGCCGAGGCGGCGGATGCTGCCGGTCCGGCTGCTCACCCCGAAGCTGAGCTCGCACTGGCTCAATATCGTCACCCCGGTGCCGAGGTCGGTCGGTGCGCCGCTGATCGAATCGCTGGTGCACGACGCGGTGCGCGGCGAGCACGACATCGACGCGCTGGTCCCACCGCCGGAAGGCGGCCTGATCGGTTACGAGCGGTCGGTCCAGCTGGCACTGGCCAGCATCACCCGGGGTGAAGGGGCTCCCCGGTGGGGACACAGCTCGGCGGAGCTGCCGTCCGACCCGCTGCCGTCCGACCCGCTGCCCTCAGACCCGCTGCCCTCGGACCCGGACTGGTCCGGTGGCACGGCCTATGTCGACGTCCGGGACCGGCGAACCTCGGCGAGCCGGACCGGCCTGTGGCGGGCGGTCGAGGGTGTCGGTGCGGCGTGGGGCTGGCCGGTGGAGTCGGTCGAGGAAGGGCGAACAATACGGCTGCGGCCCGGGCTCAGGATCCCCGGTCGGGCATGGCTCGAGCTCGGGGTACGCCAGCGGGACCCCACCGGCCGGGGTGGGCCCGGGGCCGCCTACCACCAGCGCGCGATCTTCGTGCCGCGCGGCCTGGCCGGGCATCTGTGCTGGTGGGCGGGTGCGCCGCTGCGTGGTGTCGTGCTCGGCGGGCTGGCCCGCGCCGTCGTGCGTGGTGCGGAGGGCGAGCGTGGTGCGGAGGGCGAGCGCGGTGCGGAGGGCGAGCGCGGTGCGGAGGGCGCACGCGCCCGGGACGGTGCGGCCCGGTGAGCAGCGGGCCGCCGACGGGTCCATCGGCCCCACGGGCTCCCGGGTCGGTTCGCGCCGGTGGGAGCCCTCGCGCACAGTTCGCGCCGATATGTGCGCGATCGCGCACATCACCGCGGTGGCTGCCCGGTGAGTAGCAGGTTGGTCGCCGCGGTGCTGGATTGCTCGGACATCGAGCGGATGACGGAGTTCTGGCGGTCGGTGTTCGACTCGGCCGCCGTGCGGCGTTGGCGCGACGCACGGGGCAAGCAGTACGTCGAGTTCGGGCTGGGTACCGAGAGCGGGGACCTGGTGTTGTTGTTGCAGCCTGTCGACGACCCGAAGCGCTCCAAGAACCGGATGCACCTCGACCTCGCCCCACGCGACGGTGCGCAGGCCGCCGAGGTGGCCCGGCTGGTGCGGCTCGGGGCGACCGTCATCGTCGACAGCGTCGACAGCGCCGACGACCCGTGGGTCGTGCTCGCCGATCCCGAGGGCAACGAGTTCTGTGTTCTCCCGCCCCGGGAGGCATAGGGTCGCCGCGCGCTCCGGTGGCGCGTCCCCGGCGGGCCCGCGCGGCGCGCCGCCGGGTCCGGGAGGTCAGCCGCTCCGGGCCACCGCGTACCGCGCCTTCTCGATCGCGTCGACCAGCGCCGCCGGCTGCGACAGGAACGGTGAATGCGACGCGTCGAGCGTGACAACGGTCGTGGGTTCGGCCGCGATCGCGTCGATCTCCCGGATGAACCTCCGCTGCAGGTCGGGACGGATCGCGTAGTCCTGTTCGCACACGACGTAGGTGTGCGGCAGCCGGCCGTAGCGCGCCGCGGTGGCGGTGAACGGCTCGGCCGCCATGCCGGCCGGCGCATCGGAACCGAGCAGTGAGATCGCGGCGGCGGCCATCTCGTCCGGTACGTCGCCGTAGAAGGCCTCGACCAAGGCGGCGTGCCGCGTGCTGTCCCCGGTGTCGAACCGCAGTGCCCCCACGGTCATCGGGTCGGCGGCGAGCTGGTCGCCGACCATGGCGCCAGCGTTCTCCGGCATGGTGATGTACGCCGTCGGGGGCAGGCCGGCGGTCGGGGCGAACGCGGTGACGTACACGACGCCGGCCACCAGTTCGGGAAAGCGCTCGGCCAGTGCGGTCGCCACCGCGCCGCCCATGCTGTGCGCGACGACGAGGCACGGCTCGCCCCGCCCGATACGCCGGACCTGCTCGGCGAGCAGCTCGGTGGCGCCGGACAGGGTGACTGCCGCCGACGGCGACGGCTCGGTTGCGTACCCGGCGGGGTCGAACGGCCGGGCCCAGCGCGCGGCGGGGGCCCGGCTGTTGAGACCGTGGCCCTCGAGGTCGACCGCGACGGCGGCGAGACCCCGCGAGGCGAGCTCCTCGATGACCGCGGACCAGCACCAGGTGCCGTGCCAGAAGCCGTGCACCAGAACGATCGGGGCGGTGTTCTCCATCTGCCCTCACACATGCGTGGGCGCGCCGGACTCGACGCGACGGGGGGAGCGCGCTGACCTGAGCCAGGCTAGGCCACCTGATCAGTGCCGGCGAGCCGATGAAGGTGCTCGGGCTGGCGCCCTCGGGGCAACCAGCACACAACGAGGGCGCCGGCTACCACGACCAGTGCCGCCACGGTGCGAAGACCCGCGCTCATCGCGTGGCTGAAGCCGGTGACCACGGCGTGCAGCGTCGCCGGATCCGAGGTGCGGGCGCGGGCCGCCGCCACCGTGGACGGCGCGGGCGTGCCGCGCAGTGCGCCCGGCAGTGCGGCGGCGAAGCGGGCGTTGAGGACGCTGCCGACCACGGCCACACCGAGCGCGCTGCCGAGCTCGCGGGCCACGCTCTGCAGCCCGGAGCCCAGTCCGACGCGGTCGGCCGACAGCGCGGACAGCACCCCGTCCGACAGCGGCGGAGTGGCCAGCCCACAGCCTGCCGCGATGACCGTGGCGCACAGCGCGTACCACGGGTAGGGGGTGGCCGAGTCGGCGAAGGAAGCCCCGAGCAGGCCAGCGGACAGGGCCGCGAGGCCGAGGCTCACCGCGGTCCGCGGGCCGAACCGGCGAACGATCGGCACCGTGGCCCTCGGCGCGAGCCACAGCCCGGCGGCCATCGGGAGCAGCCGCACCCCGGCGCCGAGGACCGAGTAGCCCTTGGCGTACTGCAGGTACTGCCCGTTGACGTACATGAGCCCGAACATGCCGGCGAACACCACGGCCATGCCGAGTGTGCCGGCCCGCAGCGTGGGGACACCGAACAGCCGGGGGTCCAGCAGGGTGTGCTCGGCGCGCAGTTCGTGGTTGAGCCAGCCGCCGAGCAGCAGTACCGCCGCACCGAACCCGCCGAGCGTCGACGCGCCGGTCCAACCCGAGCCGGGGGCGCTGACCAGGCCGTACAGCAGCGCAAGACACCCGGCGGTGAGCAGCAGACTGCTGACCACCGCGATCGGGCGGGACTGGCGGGGCGGCCTCGGGGTGACCCGAGCAGCGCAGAGCATGGCCACCAGGGCCAGCGGCGCGGCAGTGACGAACAGCGCCCGCCAGGAGCCGATCTGGACCGCGGCGCCGCCTCCGACGTTGCCCAGAACCGCCGCGACCCCGGTCATCGAGGCCCAGACGGCGATCAGCCGGGGCCGGTGGCGCCCGGTGGCGGACCCGACCAGCAGCGCCAACGTCGTCGGCAGCACCGCGGCCGCGCCCACCCCGGCGATCACCCGCCCGCACAGCAGCACCGCCACGCTGGGGGCTGCGGCGCACACCGCCGTCCCGCCGGCGAAGACCGCCATACCGGCCAGCAGTGCCCCTTTGCGGCCCACCCGGTCAGCGAGCGCCCCCGCTGGGACCAGCAGGCAGGCGAACACCACGACGTAGCCGTCCACCACCCAGAGCAGCTCGGCGGCGGTGGGATGCAGGTCCCCGGCGGCCAGCGCGGGGATCGCCAGGTTGATCGCCGAGACCATGCCGACGACCAGTGCCACGCAGAGGCACAGCACGGCGGCGAGCGGCCCGGTCCGCGCCGCGGGGGCCGGGCCCGGCGGGTGCTCCGCCGACACTGCCGGGGGTTCGGTCGGGTCGGGGCGCATCGGTGTCGACGGTACCCGCCTCCAGGTTACGGCAAAGTTAGGCACCCAGTCCCACCTGCGTAAACGCACTACCGGCCAGGAAGCGCCGGGGCGCGGCCGCTCCGCCGGTCCCGGCACTAAGGCTCATGATCTCCCCCTACCCCAGGCGCTGGGCTGTTGCTGCGGATCAACCCAGATAGGTGAGGACCAGGCCATCTCGCCGTCGACCTGGATGGCGCGCAGGTAGTACCAGGCCGGTGCGCCGACGCTGTCCGTCCAGCGCAGGGTCGCCTCGGTGTCGCCGAGGCCGGCGAGACCACCTGCTCCCGGCTGGACCTGGAGCTGTCCCGGGCAGCTGACCGGCACGCCCGTGACCCGGTCGGCGAGCTTGCCCAACTCGGCGGTCAGCTGGCCGTGCCCGGTCCGCAGGGTGACGGTGGCCTCCGGCGGCCCGAGCAGGCTGAGCTCGATCCCACCGCGCTGCGCCCCGTACGGCTCGCCGAACGTCCTGGTGGTGGCCGCCCAGGTCAGCTGGTGGCGGTCCGCGTCGGTGATCTCGGGGCTCCAGTACCTGGTGTGCAGGACCTCGCCGCCGTCGATGCTCAGGGTGCCGTCCCAGGCGACCGTGGCGTGCCCGCGCCCCCACTCCAGCCGCAGCGGCACGCACCGCCAGCCGGCGGGCAGTTCGAGCTCGGGCAGCACCGAGTGCACGGTCTCGCCGTCCCGGACCAGGTCGATGCGGGCCAGCTCGGTGTAGCCGCGCACAAGTCCGGTGATCTCGAAGGGGCCGCTCGCCGTAATCTCCGAGCCCATGAACGCGGTGCCCTCGGCGGTCTCGATCCGGAAGTCGACCACGATGCCCCGGGTGGAGGCACCGAACACCCGCCGCTGCTCCAGTGCGTCGAAGATCGCCGCCCGGTCCAGGCTCTCGGCGTAGGCGCCGACGTAGCTCGCGCCGTGCCCGTGGTCCGAGGACGCGATCAGCCCGAGCCGGTAACCCCGCCGCAGCCCGTCGGCGACGAAGGTCCCGGGCAGCGTGCCGTCGTAGTACTGCCGGAAGCAGCCGTCGTCCTCGTAGTTGCCCCGGCAGGCCTGGAACACCTCCGCGAGGCGCAGGTAGCGCGGGTCGTGGTAGTCCCAGTCGAAGGGCACCATGGCCGACCCGGGATGGTGCGGGATGGTGATCGCGGGGTAGTCCGGGTGCCGGTCCAGCAGCTCCCACAGCCGGGCCGGCGTGGAGGACGGCTGGGCGTAGGAGGAGTAGATCGGCGCGCCCCGGGCGACGTCGCCGAAGATGACGTTCTGGTGCCCGCTCATCCCGGTCCACTCGAAGCCGTACAGCGGGATGAACCGACCGTCGACCCGGAACAGGTCGGCCATCTTCTGAATGCTCCACCACTGGTAGTCGCTGCTGTTCTCGGCGTGGTCGGTGACCGCCCAGAAGTCGTACTCGCAGACATCCCAGGAGTAGCGGTAGAAGTCCTCCAGCGAGGGCTCGTCGCCGGAGGTGCACCGGCTGACCAGCGAGTGGCGGTGCAGGTCGCCCCAGTACAGCTGGTAGGTGTGCCCGCCGGCGCTGGTGCGGTAGCGGTCGCGGGCCGCGCTCACCCAGGTGCGGGCCTCGCGGCGCCGGCTGCTGTCCACGATGCTGACCCGGTGCGGCCCGGTGGTCCGCCCGGTGGTCCGCCCGGGGGTCCGCCCGGGGGTCACCGTGGCGTACCGGATCGCGCCGGTGCCGTGCACGCTGTGCCAGATCACCTCGCCCTGGTGCTCCAGCAGGAACGGGCACTCCCGCCCGCCGAAGCCCTCGGTCCACTCCAGGCCCCGGCGCAGCCGCCCGTCGACCTGCCAGCTCAGCACTGCGCCGTCGCCGACCGCGGCGAGGCTGGCCTCCTCCAGGGTGCTGTCGCTCCCCGCGTAGGTGGTCGGCGGCGACCAGCCGTCCGGGCCCAGGGTCTGGGTGGCGACCTCCCAGTAGTACGTCATCAGCGGCAGCCGCCGGTGGCACCGGTACGCGAGCACCAGGCCACCGGACGCGGTGGCGGCGAGTCGCGGCAACCCGCACGGCGTGGTGTCCAGCTGTGGCGCCAGCTCGCCGGCGGGCTCCCATACCGAGACCCCGCCGTCGCCCGCCCAGCCGTCGACGCGCACCACGCGCATCGACGCCTCGATGTCGGGCAGCAGCTCCGGTGGCACGAACTCACCGGGCTCCCGCATGCCGGACGGGTCCATCGCGCCGCCGAGCGTCTCCGCCGGCCGGAGCTTGGTCGGGCCGGAGCCGCCGTGTCCGTGCACGGTGATCACGTCGAATGCGCACCAGACGGCGCCGTCGGTGGTCACCGCGATGCTCGGGTGCAGCGCGTAGTCGGTACCGGAGCTCACCGGGTTCGGCGCGGACAGCGCGCCGTGGCGGTCCCGGTGGCGGACCACGACCCGGTACGTGCCGTGGTGGTACTCGCTCCACGCGTACACCGTGCCGCCGTCCCGGGTGGCCGCGAGCGCCGGGTCCCACACGTTGTCCGACGAGGCGTCGCTGAGCAGAACCTCCGGGCCCCACCGCCCGTCCGCCCAGCGGCGCGCATAGATGCCGAAGCGGCCGTCGGTGCGGCCCTGCCAGCACACCTGCACCGAGCCGTCGTCGTGCGCGAGGATCTCCTGGTTGAACGACGGGTGGGCCGTGGTGCTCACCAGCTCCGGCTCGCTCCACCGGTCACCGGTGCACCGGGACGCCCACACCCCGACCCCGTCGGGACCGGACCGGGCGAAACAGACCCACCCCCGGCCGGCCCGGTCGAACGCCGCCGTGGGGCGGAAACAGTCCGCCGGCGTACCGGACAACAGCACCGGCTCACCGATTTCCCCCGCCGCCGGCTGCCGCGCGGCGACCACGGACTCACCGATGTCCTTGCGCCATTCCACCCAGGTCCACAACAGGTCGCCGGCCGCGGCCGCGGCGACACTGGGCCGGGCGGCCGCCACGGTGCCCGGCACCTCCCGGCCGTGCCCCCGCTGCCACCCCGGCAGCACCCGGGCGGCCGACAGCGCCCGACCGCTACGCCGCAGGAACTCGCCGAGCCGGCCACCACCCTCGTCCACCCACATGTAGCGCAGCGGGTCGGGGTCGATCAGCTGCTCCACCTCGGTGACGTCGCGGCACTCGTCGATCGCCGCCGCCAGCCGCCGGTTGAACGCCAGCACCAGGTCCAGGTCGGCCCGCTGCGCCTCGGTGTACTCGCCGCTGTGATGGTCGATGCCGCAGAAGTGGGCGTGCCCGTGCGAGTGATGGCTCCCCGAGTGATGGTCGGCTGGGTGATGGTCCGCTGGATGGTGCGACGCAGCCACTGCGCTCCTGTTTCCTAGCCGGGGACCGGCGGGGGAAACGCCGTGAACAAAGAATGAGTGGCGCGGACGGCGTGGGCAATGCCGCTGGCCACGGGGCCGAGACCGGTCTTCGATGCAGCCCATTCGGTCGGTCTATGGCAGTGCCGGTCCAGCCAGCGGGGTCAGCGGGCGGCGTAGTGCTCCCTGGCCATCGCGACGAACCGGTCCGCGGCCGGCGAGCGCGGACCGGACCGCCACACCAGCCGCCCCCGGTAGCTCAGTGCCGGCTCGGTCTCGCACAGCACCGCGCCCTTGCCGGCCGCGTCCTCGGCCATGGGCCGGGGGAGCAGCGACGCCCCGGCGCCCGCGAGCACCAGTGGGACGATCATGGCCCGGTGCGCGGTCTCCACCGCGACGCCGAGCTCGAGCCCGACCTCGAGCAGGGCGGCCGCGAGCACATCCCGGATCTCGGTGCCGTCCGGGGTGGCGACGAGTCGCAGTGCGGCCAGGTTCGCGAGCCGGACCGGCGCGGAGCCGGACTCCGGCCGCGGCGACGGCTCGGACTCTGGCCGCCGCGGCGACTCGGACTCTGGCGGCGGCTCGGACTCCGGCCGCCGCGGCGGCAGCACCAGGACCAGTTGCTGCTCCGCCAGCTCGATGCCGTCCAGCTCGGGTGTCGGTACCGCCGCGTTGACCAGCCCCAGCTCGCACTGACCGGTCCGGACCAGGTGGCCGACCGCGGACCCGCGCTCCGGGTCGGTCACCCGGATTCCGACCTTCGGGTGCTGGCGGGCGAACCGCCCGAGCATCGCGGACAGCGGATCGATGGCCAGCGTGGTCTGCGCGACGATGTCCAGTCGCCCGCCGGACAGCCCGAGCACCTCGCGGACCGACGCGGTCGCGGTGGCCAGGTCCCGGGCGACCTGACGGGCCGGTCCGACCAGCGCCTCACCGGCGGCCGTCAGCACCGCGCCGTGGGGCAGCCGGTGGAACAGTGCCCCGCCCAGCTCCGTCTCCAGTGCCGCGATGGCGTGCGAGAGCGACGGTTGCGCCACCCGCAGCACCCGCGCGGCGTTGGTGAACCCGCCGTGCTCGACCAATGCGAGGAAGTACTCCAGCTGGCGGCGTTCCATCACCGGGAGCGTAGAGAACGCTCAGGGATCCGGGGTGCCGACCAGCGCGAGCAGGTACGGGCCGAGCGCCTCGGCGATGGCCTCACCGGCCAGCTCGGCGGCCTGCTCCGGCATGAGCACGTGGGTGATGACCAGCCGGGCGATCGTGTCCGAGGCCAGTCCCGTTCGTTCCGGGGCCGCGGTCGGGGCGCACCGGGTCAGGTGCGCGCGGAAGGTGGCGGAGATGAGCCGGGTCAGCGGTGCCGCCTCGGTGGTCACCACGGGCAGCAGCTCCCGGGGATCGGGCCCGGACAGGATGGCCTTGACCAGCGCGTCGCCGCGCGAGCGCCGCAGCACGAACGCGCAGCCCGCGCTCACCGCCGCCCGGAGGTCGGCCGGGTGCCGGGCCAGCACGGTGTCCAGTGCGGCCATCAGCCGCTCGGTCTCCCGGACCACGACGCCCGCCAGTAGCCGCTGCTTGGAGCCGAACTCCGCGTACAGCGTCTGGCGGCTGATGTCGACCGCGGCCGCGATGTCGGCCATCCGCACGTCGCGGGCGCCGGACTCGACGGCCAGGCGCGCCGCGGCATCCAGGATGGCGTCGCGGAGCTGGGCCCGCGCCGCACCCGGAAAGCGCTGACCCCGCTCCGGCATGGCAGTATCTTGACAGAGCCGTGATTCGTGTCAAGAAGAGACGCGGTGGTCCGGTGTGCCGCGCTCCCGCTGCCCCCGGGGCGGGTGAGTCGAGGAGAGACCGTGAGCCGAACACGCCAGGAGAGCCCGTGACCGTGACGGAACCCGCGTCGGAGCCGGTGCTGCTCCCGCCGCACAGCCCGGACTGTTACGGCTGCGGCCCGGAGAACGCCTCGGGCCTGCGGATGGAGGTCTGGCGCAGCGGCGACGAGGTGTACACCGACCTCGTGTTCCAACCCCGCCACGTCGGCGCGCCGGGGATCGCGCACGGCGGCACCGTCTCGGCGGCCTGCGACGACCTGTTCGGGTTCATGCTCTACGTGGTGGGCACGCCGGCGGTCACCCGGAACCTGACCATCTCCTACCACGCCCCGACCGCGCTCGGGCTGTCGCACCGGATCACCGCCCGGCTGGAACGCCGCGAGGGCCGCAAGCTCTACCTGACCGGCACCGGGGTGCGGGCCGACGGGTTGCTCTGCTTCACCTCGACGGCGTTGTTCGTCGTCGTCGAGCGGGCCCACTTCGAGCGCTACGGTCTGCTTACCGGCCACCCCGGGCTGGACACGCTCTCCCGGGGTGATTTCCGGGTCAGCGCAGATCAGAGCCGCCCCGCTGACCGGCTCTGACCGACACGGACGCGGGCGCTCAGCGGGTCAGCCTGAGCGGGATGGAGTCCCAGGCCCGCAGGGTGTTGTTGTGGTGGCGGCGGGTCGGGCCGGCGAGCTCGATCCCGGACACCCGCCGGGCCAGTGCGGTGAGCAGCGCCTCGGCCTCCAGCCGGGCCACGTGCTGGCCGGCGCACTGGTGCAGGCCCATGCCGAAGCCGACGTGCCCGGAGGGGTCGCGGCCCAGGTCGAAAGTGTCCGGGTCCGCCCAGCGCCTCGGGTCCCGGTTCGCGGCGGCCAGGAACATCAGGATCTTCTTGCCCTCCGGGATCAGCACGCCGTCCACCGACACGTCGGTGGTCGTGGTGCGGAAGAAGGTCTGTACCGGGGACTCCCAGCGGATCGCCTCGTCGAAGGCGACCCGGGCCAGCCTCGGCTCCGCGCGCAGCCGGGCCCACTGCGCCGGGTTGCCGGCCAGTGCGTAGAGGATCGCCGACAACCCGTGCACGGTGGTGTCCACGCCGGCGGTCAGCAGCGACCGGACCACCAGCGGCGCCTGCTCCGGCGTGATGTCGCCCCGGTCGGCGGCGGCCCAGATGCGCGCGCCGAACCCGTCGGTGCTGAGCACGTCGCGGGCGCACACCGAGTTCACCCAGCCGGAGTGCTCCGCGACCCTCGGTGCGCCCTTCGCCACCAGGTCGTTGGCCGGGCCGAAGGCGTTGAACGCGTGGTCGCCGTAGGGCAGCAGGTGCTCCCGCCCGTCCTTCGGCAGGCCGACCGCGTCCGGGAACACCCGCAGCGGGAACGCCTCGGCCAACACAGGCACCGCGTCGAACTCGACCGGGCCGCCCGGGCCGCCCAGCACCTGCTCGACCAGCTCCTCGGCGTCGGCCTGCCACCGCTCGCGCAGCCGGTGCAGCGCGCGGGGCCCGAGGACCTGCCGCAGCACCCGGCTCGGGGCGTCGTGCAGCGGCGGGTCGGCCTCCAGCAAGAGGCTCGGCGGGCGCCACGGCTTCTCGTAGCGGAAGTTGGACAGCCCGACCCCGGCCGCGGACTGGAACTCCTGCCAGTCGACCAGTGCGGCGTGCACCTGCTGGTAGCGGGCGAACGCGTACACGTCGTAGCGGGTCAGGTGCACCACCGGGCCGGCCTCGCGCAGCGCCGCGTGCATCGGCGTCGGGTCCTCCAGCACGTCGTGCGCGAACGGGTCGACGTCGCTGGTCGGCGGTCTCGACCGCACGCCCGTGTCGTTGGTGGCGGTGGTCACGGTTGCCTCCAGAGGCGGTGGGTCGGCGGGTTCACAGGTCGAGTACGAGACGGTCGTCGAGCGCGCGGGACACGCAGATGAACATGCAGTCGCCCTCGGCGCGCTCGTCGTCCTCCAGGATCGAGTCGCGGTGGTCGGGGGTGCCGGCGAGCACGGTGGTCTCACAGGTCCCGCAGGTGCCCTGGCGGCACGAGGACAGCACGTCGACGCCGGCCGAGTGCACCGCATCCAGCACCGATACCCCGGGCGTGACGGTGACCGTGGCGCCGGAGCGGGCCAGCTCGACCTCGAACGGGACGGTGCGCGCCGGGGCCCCCTGATCGGCGGCGACGAAGCGCTCGGTGCGCAGTGAGTGGGCCGGCCAGGAGGCGCAGGCGGCCTCGATCGCGGCGAGCAGCGGGGCCGGGCCGCAGCAGTACACCCGCACGCCCGGGCCCGGCGCGCCGAGGAACCCGGCCAGGTCGAGCAGCCCGGACTCGTCCTGCGGCACCACCTCTACGCGGTCGCCGTAGTCGGCCAGCTCGTCGAGCCAGGCCATCGACGCCCGCCGACGCCCGCCGTAGAGCAGCTGCCAGTCGACGCCGAGCAGGTCGGCCTGGTGGACCATCGGCAGCAGCGGGGTGATGCCGATCCCGCCGCCGACGAACAGGTAGCGCCGCGCGGGCACCAGCGGGAAGTTGTTGCGCGGCCCTCCGACGCCGACCAGGTCGCCGGGGCGCAGCTCGTCATGCACGTACGCCGACCCGCCCCGCCCGCCCGGCTCGCGCAGCACCCCGACCCGGTAGCTGTGCGCGTCCCAGCGGTCGCCGCACAGGGAGTACTGCCGGGTCAGACCGTTGGGCAGCATCACGTCGATGTGCGAACCGGGTGTCCAGTCCGGCAGCCGCCTGCCGTCCGGGTGCGCCAGCTCGAGGCTGGCGACCCCGTCGGCGACCACCGTCTTGGCGGTGACCCGCAGCGTCACGACGTTCGCGGCGCCCGTTTCGGTACCGACCATCGGCCACCTCCCTCGGTGCTCGGCACTGAGCGTCGTCCGGCACCTGGGTATCAGGACAGAGCGCTCTCAACCATTGAGAGAGGAAGCGGAACCGCGACGGTGCGGCGGGGGCGGAACCCGGGAGGCCGCCAACGTCCGGGTGATGCCGCGCGCGGCCGCCATCAGCACCGGAACCTGCTGGTAGGCGTTGCCGTCGTTGGGCACGATCGCGGACAGCGCGGCGACGACCTCGCCGTCAGTGCCGTTGGGACCGTCGGCCCCGCGCACCGGCACCGCCACCCCGGTCGCGTCCGGATGGATGTGCCCGGCGCACAGTGCGAACCCGGCCTTACGGATCTCCGCGAGGGTGCCGCGCAGCCGGTCGGCGGTGGTGATCGTGTTCGGCGTATAGCTGGGCAGCGGCCCGGCCAGGATGCGCTCCTGCAGCTCGGCGGGTGCGTGCGCGAGCAGCACGAGCCCGGAGGAGGAGGCGTGCAGGTTCAGCCGGCCGGCGATCCGGGTGTAGTTGACCACCGCCCCGGGCGCGGTCAGCCGCTCGACGAACAGCGCGTGGTCCCCGTCCAGCACGCCGAGCTGGACGTGGTGCCCGATCACCCCGTGCAGGTCCTCCAGGAACGGCATGGCGGCGTCGCGCAGCGTGAGCGTGGGGGAGGCCCGCTGCGCCAGCTCCCAGAACCGCACCCCGATCCGGACCCGGCCGTCCGGCTGGCGGGCCAGCAGCCCGTGCCGGGCCAGCTCGCCGATCAGCCGGGACGCGGTGGCGATGTGCAGCGGCACCCGGCGCGCGATCTCGGAGACCGACAACACCGGCTCGTCCGGCGTGAAGGCCTCGAAGATCCGCACGGCCCTGGTCAGGACCGACTCGCCGGATTGGGTCCGCGCCACCCGGCCAGTCTGGCACGGTGCCGCCGCTGAACAGCGAAGTCTCAGCGGTCCCGCTGGCCCAGCCGCCTGGACAGCTCGCGCGCGCCGTCGATGACCAGCCGCTCCCAGTCGGGGCGCCCGGCGGCCGTCCACCGGCTGGCCGGCACCGAGATGCTCATCGCCGCGACGGTCCGGTCCAGGTGGTCGCGCACCGGCGCGCCGACGCAGCAGACGTCGGGGTTGGACTCGCACTCCTCCCGGCTGACGCCCTTGTCGGCGACGTCGCGCAGCTCGGCCCCCAGTACCGAGGCGCTGGTGATGCTGTGTTCGGTGAGCGCGCCGAGTCTCGCCCGCCTCGGGTACAGCTCGACGAGCTCGGCCTCGGTCAGGCCGGCCAGCAGTGCCTTGCCCACCGCGGTGCAGTGCGCCGGCAGGGTGCGCCCGACCGCGGAGACCATCCGCACCGCCCGGGTGCTGTCCACCTTGGCGATGTAGACCACGTTGCAACCCTCGCGCACGGCCACGTGCACCGTCTCGTTGCACTCCGCGCAGACCCGCTCGGCGACCTCGGTGGCGACCTTGACCAGGTCGAACCGCTCGCCGTATGCGTTGCCGAGCTGGAAGACCCGCAGCCCGAGCCGGTAGTTCCCGGACAGCTCGTCGCGCGCGAGGTAGCGGCGCTCGGTGAGGGTCACCAGCAGCTCGTGCACCGTGGTGCGCGGCAGTCCGGTGCGCTGGGTGATCTGTGGCGCGGACAGCATGGCGTCCTCGGCGAGGAACAGCTCGAGGACGTCCAGGCCGCGCAGGACGGCGGGCGTGAGCCGGACCACGGCGGTCACATCACCGTGCCGAGGTGCCAGGGGACGAACTCCTCCTCGCCGTAGTCCAGCGCCTCGCTCTTCGTCGGCTCGCCGGAGGCCACCTCGAGCACCCGCTCGAAAATGTGCGCACCCAGCTCCTCGACGGTGGTGGTGCCGTCCGCGATGCCGCCGGCGTTGATGTCCATGTCGTCGGTCATGTGCTCGTAGAGCGGGGTGTTGGTGGCCAGTTTCAGGCTGGGCACCGGGGCGCAGCCGAACGCCGAGCCCCGGCCGGTGGTGAAGCAGACGACGTTGGCGCCGCCGGCCACGATGCCGGTCACCGAGACCGGGTCGTAGCCCGGGGTGTCCATGAACACGAAGCCTGGTGTGGTCACCGGCTCGGCGTACTCGACGACGTCGGCCAGCGTGGTGGTGCCGCCCTTGGCCACCGCACCCAGCGACTTCTCCAGGATGGTGGTCAACCCGCCCGCCTTGTTGCCCGGCGACGGGTTGTTGTCCATCGAGCCGCCGTTGCGCGCGGTGTACTCGCGCCACCAGTCGATCCGCTCGAGCAGCTTGCGGCCGACCTTTTCGGAGGCGGCCCGGCGCACCAGCATGTGCTCCGTGCCGTAGATCTCCGGCGTCTCGCCCACGACGCCGGTGCCGCCGTTGCGTACCAGGCGGTCCACCGCGTTGCCCAGCGCCGGGTTCGCGGTGAGCCCGGAGTAGGAGTCCGAGCCGCCGCAGTTGGTACCGAGGATGATCTTGCTGGCCGGCAGCCTGGTGCGGCGGGCCCGGTCGGCGATCGGCAGCATCTCGGTCAGCCGGGCCACCCCGGCGGCCACCGTCTTCTTGGTGCCGCCGATCTCCTGGATGGTGCTGGCGAACACCGGCACGTCGGAGCGGATCCGGACGTCCCGGGTGAGCGCGGCGATCTGGTTGTCCTCGCAGCCCAGGCCGAGGATCACGAACCCGGCGAAGTTCGGGTGGGTCAGGTAGCCGCGCATCACCCGGCGCAGCACGTCCATGCCCTCGCCGTCGGGCGCCATCCCGCAGCCCTGCCCGTGGGTCAGCGCGACCACACCGTCCACGTGCTCGTAGTCGTCCAGCACACCGGAGTAGCGCATCCGGGCCGCGATCTGCTTGGCCGCCGTCGCCGAGCAGTTCACGCTGGTCAGCACGCCCAGGTAGTTGCGGGTGCCGACGGTGCCGTCGGAGCGCAGGTAGCCGTCGAAGCTGGCCCGCTCGGACTCGTCGAGCAGCTCCTCGACCCTGGCGTCCACGGCGAACTCGTAGTCCCGCTGGAACTCGCGGTACTCGAGGTTGTGCAGGTGCACGTGTTCGCCGGCGGCGATGTCCCGCGCGGCGAAACCGATGACCTGCCCGTAGCGCAGTACCCGCGCACCGGCGGCCAGGTTGTGCAGCGCGATCTTGTGGCCGCGGGCGATGTCGTCCCGTGCGGTGAGCGCCTGTTCGCCGTTGTCCAGCTGGGTGCCGGCGGTGATGTCGGTGCCGGCGATGGCGACGTCGTCGACCGGTTGGAGCCGGATGAGGCGTGGTGGTTGCGGTCGCGTCGGTGGTGTCCGGGTCATGGTGCCTCCACGGGCGGCGGTGCCTTTGCAGTCGGGCCATTGCGGTCGGGCTCCCGGAAACTTTACCCTCGATGTTCGACAAGCAGGACCATGTTCGAAATATCGAACGGCGGATTGTCGCTCTGGGTCGCTCTGGGTCGCTCAAGGAGGAGGACGGCGCATGTCCGAGTCCGTCGCACGGAGGGTCAAGCCAGCCGCCCGACCGCGCTGGTTGATCGTGTCCGGGCGGCTGGCCCCGGTCCGGGAGCACGCGTGACCGACGGTGCCGGCGCTCGGGCCGGCCGGACCGGTGCTCGGGCCGGTCTGAACGGCGTCGTGCCGGTCGTTCCGACGATCTTCCGGGAGGACGAGGGGCTCGACCTGCCGGGACTGCGCCGGGTGGTCGACTACCTGGTCGACGGCGGCGTCGACGGGCTGTGCGCGCTGGCCAACTACGCCGAGCAGTTCTCGTTGACCGACGCCGAGCGGGACGAGGTCTGCGCCGCGATCCTGGAGCACGTCTCCGGGCGGGTGCCGGTGATCGTGGCGACGAGCCACTTCAGTGCGCGGGTGGCCGCCGCGCGCAGCCGGGCCGCCCAGGACCTCGGTGCCGACATGGTCATGCTGATGCCGCCGTTCTTCGGTGCGACGCTCGCGGCCGCTGGACCGAGCGTGATCGACTTCTTCGGGACGGTGGCCGACGCGATCGACATCCCGATCATGGTGCAGGACGCGCCGGTGTCCAGCACGCCGCTGCCGACCGAGCTGCTCGTCGACCTGGTCAAGCAGGTCCCGGCGGTGCGCTACGCCAAGATCGAGGTGCCGTTCGCGGCGGAGAAGCTGGCTGCGCTGGTCACCGAGCTCGGGGCCGCGCTGCCCGGCCCGTTCGACGGCGAGGAGTCGGTCACCCTGATACCGGACCTGGACGCCGGCGCGGTCGGCACCATGTGCAGCTCGATGGTGCCCGCCGAGCTGGGTGCGATCGTGCGCGGCTACCTGGCCGGGGACCGCGGCGCGGCGGTCACCGCGTGGGAGCGGCTGCTGCCCCTGATCCACTTCGAGAACCGGCAGTGCGGTCTGCGGGCGCAGAAGATCCTGCTCGCGGAGGGCGGCGTGATCGCCTCGGAGCGCACCCGCGCGCCGCTGGGGCCGGTCTCGCCGCGCACCCGCTCCGGGCTGGTCGAGCTCGCCCGCCGGCACGACCCCCTGGTGCTGCGCTGGGCCCGCTGACCCGGCCCGCGCGGTGCCCCCGCGCTCTCCGGCCGGTTACCATGATCAACGGGACATCAGGGTTGTTTTCGTGGCCTGAAACAGCCGTGTTGTCCCGTTGATCACTCGATCCGGGCCAGCCAGCCGCGGCGCAGCTGATCAAGTGCGCCGCCACGATCACCGGCAGCGGCGCGCGGACGGCGGCGGCCCTGCGGGCGCTCGTCGGATGAGAGGCGCCACGCACCTCGCTGCCGACCGCGGCGCGGCCGGGACCGCCGCCGGTCAACACGCCGCCCAGCGGTGGGTCCGGGCGGACGGCTCAGCTCGCCAGCCGGGGCCACCAGCTGGCCGGCCGCTCGGGAGCGCCGCCGGCACCGAACTCGCTGTTCCACCAGAAGCGGTGCGCGCAGCTCGGGCACTGGCAGAAGATGTTGCCGACCTCGTAGCCGAGCAGGTAGCACCAGCCCGGGTCGTCGTCGCAGGCCGGGCAGCTGGTCCACACGCGGCGGCCGATATCCGCGTTAGGGTCGATCATCCGAGGACACCGGCCGCGCGCAGCTCGTCGTAGACGGCCTGCTGTTCGGCATCCAGATCGCTGTACAGCCGGCGGTGCGCCTCGCGCTCGCCCTCGAGCAGCTCGATGGGGTCGTAGAGGCCGGCGGAGGCCTCCAGGACCAGTGCCAGTCGCTCCTGGTCGCCCAGATCCACGCGGAACTCGTGCAACACGGCGGCTCCTTCACCGGGTGCGCGGGCGGCTCGGGGCACGCCCGACAACGCCACAGATACCTGAGCGGTCGCCGCCGGCGCAGCGCGCTGTGACCAGGACCTCGTCGAAATGTGGCCAGTGAGACGAACGTCATGCACTGGCAGGCCACGCTCCGTAGCGATAGCGGCGGGTCAGCTGAGCGGGGTGCTGAGCAGGGTGGTGAGCTCGGCGGCGGGGCGGACCGAACCGACCGGCTGGCCACCGCCGAGCAGCGGGTGCTCGAGCTGTGTCCGGATCACGTCGTTGTCCACCCCGAGCCAGCGCAGGACGGCCGCGACCACCACCGCCCGGGCCCGGGAGGCGCCGTCGTCGATCTTGACCGCGATGCCGCGGCCGTCGGCGAGCCCGACCGCGTAGACCGCCTCCGCGCCGCCCTTGCAGAACAGGCCCGGCACCGAGCGCATCAGCGCGGCCTCGTCCCGCCGGGTGCCGCTGGCGTACTCCGGGTGCCGCCGGTAGGCGTCGGCGATGCGGCCCTCCCAGGTGGCCGGGTCGGCCGCGGCGAAGCGGCCGAACGCGCGGGCCAGTCCGGCCAGGCTGATGGCCAGTAGCGGGGCGCCGCAGCCGTCCACCGCGATGGCCGCGGCCGGCTCACCGGCGGTGTCCTCGACCGCCCCGCGGATCGCCCGCTGCACCGGGTGCTCCGGGTCGCGGTAGCTGTCGGTGTCCCAGCCGTTGGCCGCGCAGGTGGCCAGCATGGCCGCATGCTTGCCGGAGCAGTTCATGGTGATCGCCGCGACCCGGTGGCCGGCCCGGATCCAGTCGTCGCGGGCCCGCTCGTCCAGCGGGTACGCCGGCGGGGTCTGGAGCGCCGACTCGGGCAGCCCGGCGCCGGCCAGGATCCGCCGCACGCCGGCCAGGTGGAAGTCCTCCCCGGAGTGCGAGGCGGCGGCGAGAGCGAGCAGCTCGCCGTCCAGGTCCAGCCCGGCGCGCAGCATGCCGAGGGCCTGCATCGGCTTGTTGCAGGAGCGCGGGAACATCGGCCGGTCCACCACGCCGGCGGCGAACTCGACGGCGCCCGCCGGCCCGGTCACCACCACCGACCCGTGGTGATGTCCCTCCACGAACCCGTTCCGGACCACGTCGGCAACGATCACTGGGGCGGTCACCGTCGCCAGCGTAGTTGCGCTCCCGGCGCCACCGGCAACGGTGCGGGCCGGGCAGCGGCCGGCACCGGCGCAACGCGGTGTTCACCGCGGCGACCCTGGCCGGACACAGTCCGCCGCTTCGATGAGCCTCGCCCTAACCGACGGAGCCCGAGGTGCCTGCCCGTGTGCGACGGAACAGCCGTCCGCCCCGTCAACGGCCGCCCCGGACAGCCAGACCCCGCGCACCCAGACCCCGCGCGGCCCGGCTTCGGCTGGCTCGCCGGCACCTGGCGGCGCACCCTGTTCGTCGACGGGACCGGCGCCGAGGACGTGAGCACCGAGGTCACCTGGCTGCAGGGCGCGCGGCACTATGTCGATCTGCGCCGACCACCCGGGCGGCCGCCGTTCGACGCCGTGCGCCGGCTACGGGACCTCAGCCGCGACCAGGTCCGCTGGCTGGCCACCCAGGAGGCCTTCGCCGGCGAGCTGACCGACTCGGGCGATCACGTCGAGTGGGCCAGGCGCATCGATCTGCGGCCGCCCGCGCGGCACCCGGACGCCGGCACCCTGACCGAGGCGGACGGGTTCCTGGTCGAGCGCGGCTGGTACACGAACTACGTCGAGCACTGGCTCCGGGTACCGGGAGCCGCCGAACCGACGTGGTCGCTGTGCCTGGCGGAGATCGGGACCGGCGTCCGGGCGAGCGTGCTGCGCGTCGGGGCGAGCTTCGGCTGGGCCCGGGGACGCCGCCGCGAGCTCACCGACCCTCGGCCGCTTCTCGAGGTGGTCGACGGCGCCGGGTCGCTCACCGAGGCGCAGGACGCGGTCGACGTGGAGGTCTCCCTCGGCACGGTCCGGGACGGCGTGTGGACCGTGGCGGCGTCGACGCTGCCCTACCGCGAGCACACCGCACTGAACCTGTCGCTGCCCGCCGATCCCGCCGCCGGCGCCACCGTGACGACCAGGGAGACCACCGCGGCGGGACAGACCGTATCGCGCGACTGGACCGTGACGGACGTAGAGGGAGAGGTGACCGGGTGAGCGGGATCAGTTCCTTCACCGAGGTACCGATGATCGACATATCCGGGCTGCGCTCGGCCGATCCGGCCCGGCGGCGGCGGGTGGTCGACGAGCTCGGGGCGGCCAGCCGGGAGGTCGGGTTCTGCTACCTCACCGGCACCGGGGTGGCGGCCGAGCTCTTCGACGACCTGCTGTCGGCGACCGAGCGGTTCTTCGCGCTGCCGCTGGAGACCAAGATGCGGCACTACATCGGCAACTCGAGCTGCCACCGCGGCTACGTGCCGGAGGGCGAGGAGGTGTTCAGCGGCGGCACGGTGGACCGTAAGGAGGCCTTCGACACCGGCCTCGAGCTGCCCGCCGACGACCCGGACCACCTCGCCGGCAACCCGCTGCTCGGCCCGAACCAGTGGCCCGAGCTGCCCGGGTTCGCCGCCGCCGTGAGTGCCTACTACGCCGAGGTGCTCGACCTCGGGCGACTGCTGCTCACCGCGTTCGCCCTTGCCCTTGGCGAGCCACCGGAGTCGTTCCAGCGGGCGGTGACCAAGCCGCCGAGCCAGCTGCGGCTCATCCACTACCCGTTCGACCCGGATGCCAGGGACACCGTCGGCATCGGCGCGCACACCGACTACGAGTGCTTCACCCTGCTCAAGCCGACCGCGCCGGGGCTCGAGGTGCTCAACGGTGCCGGCGACTGGATCGACGTGCCGCCCCGGCCGGACGCGTTCGTGCTCAACATCGGCGACATGCTGGAGACCTGGACGAACGGCGAGTTCGTGGCGACCACGCACCGGGTCCGCAAGGTGCGCGAGGAGCGGTACTCGTTCCCGCTGTTCTTCTGTGTCGACTACGACACGGCCGTCGCGCCGCTGGCACGATTCGTCCGGCCGGGCCGGCCCGCGCGTCCCACCGTGCTGGCCGGCGAGCACCTGTTCGCCCAGACCGCGCAGAGTTTCGGGTACCTGAAGCGACGCATCGCCGCCGGCGAGCTCCGGCTGCCCGACGGCGCGCTGGCCCTGTCCAGCTTCGGCCAGGAAGCCAGACAGCGGGAGCGCGCCTGACGCGGAGAGATCCTCAGGAAATGTGTCCTAGTGCAACGAAAGTGAACCAGTGGGGTCCCTGTTCACACAGCCGATACGAACCGGGAAACCCCGGGTCATCCGCGAAGGGTGTGCTGAACGGGACTCACCGAGCGTGAGGCGTGTCTAGGGTTCCGTCGCCGCGACGAGGGGTCGCGGCGGGCCTGGTCCGAGAGACACAGGCGGGGTTCCTCCCCGTTCCACGGCGGGATAAAAGCCCGGGAGAAGCCCTAGTCGGCTGCTCCCGCGTTGCCGACGTGAGTGTCGCGGAGGACGCGTGGTTGATCTCAACACCGCCGGCCAGCGCTCGATCCCCACTGAACCGACCACCACAACCCGCGCCGAGGACCCTGTCGTGGAGGCGACCGGCCTGCGGGTCTCGCTGAGCCGGGGCGGCCACCGGTTCGACGTGCTGCGCGGGGTCGACCTGCAGGTCCGGCGGGGCGAGATCCTCGGCCTGGTCGGCGAGTCGGGCTCGGGCAAGAGTGTGCTGAGCCTGGCCATGTTGGGTCTGCTGCCCGCGACCTCCCAGCCACAGCTGCGCGGCGGGCTGCGGGTCACCGGCACCGACATGCTGACCAGCGACGCGGAGACCCGGCGGGCGAACCGGCGGGCCCATCTGGGTGCCGTCTTCCAGGACCCGATGACCTCGCTGAACCCGACCATGCGGGTGGGCCGGCAGGTGATCGAGGCAGCCGGCGGTGCCGACGAGGCGATCCGGCTGCTGGACCTGGTCGGCGTGCCCGACGCCCGGCGCCGGATGAACAGCTTCCCGCACGAGCTCTCCGGCGGCCTGCGGCAGCGGGTGATGATCGCGATGGCGGTCGCCGGCAACCCCGAGCTGGTGATCGCCGACGAGCCGACCACCGCGCTGGACGTGACGGTCCAGGCGCAGGTGCTCAGCCTGCTCCGGGCGCTGCGCGACGAGCTCGGCTGCAGCGTGCTGATGATCACCCATGACCTGGGCGTCGCCGCGCAGGTGGCCGACCGGGTAGCGGTGCTGTACGCCGGCCGGCTCGCCGAGCTGGGGCCCACCGCGGCCGTCCTGAGCGAACCCGCGCACCCCTACACCGCCGGGCTGATGCGCTCGCGGCTGTCCCTGCGCACCGACCGGGCCAGCGAGCTGATGACGGTGGCCGGAGCGCCGCCGGACCCGGCCCGGATGCCGCCCGGCTGTGCCTACGCGCCGCGCTGCGCGCAGGCAACGGACGCCTGCCTCGAACAGCTCCCCGAGCCGGTGCCGGTGGAAACCGACGAGGGTACCGACGCCGACCATCTGCGGGCCTGCATCGCCGACCTCTCGAGCGTGCGTCGGCTGGCCACCGCGGTGACCCCCGCCGTGCCGATCGCCCCGGTGACCGCCTCGGCCGCCACGGACCCCGCCGCGGCCGCCGTCCGGCGGGTGGAGAAGACGTTCCGGGTCAAGGTCGGCCGCTCACTCGGGCCGAAGGGCCGGCTGGCCGCGCTGCGCCGGGTGTCGCTGGACATCGGCCAGGGCGAGTCGGTGGCGCTGGTCGGGGAGAGCGGCTCGGGCAAGTCGACGCTACTACGGGTGATCGCCGGGCTGGAGCGCGCGGACCGCGGTGGTGAAGTCGTGCTCGCCGACGGCGCGCCGCCGCAGATGGTGTTCCAGGACGCCGGCGCGTCGCTCACCCCGTGGCTGACCGTCGGCGCGCTGATCGGCGAGCGGCTGCGGCACGAGAAGCTGACCAGCTCGGCGCGGCGGGACCGGGTGGTGGCGGCGCTGGCGAAGGTCGGCCTGCCCGAGGCGGTGGCCGACGTGCGGGCCGGCGAGCTGTCCGGCGGGCAACGCCAACGGGTCGCGCTGGCCCGCGCCACCGTGGTGCCGCCGAGGGTGCTGCTCTGCGACGAACCCACCAGCGCGTTGGACGTCTCGCTCGCGGCGTCGGTGCTCAACCTGATCCGCGAGTTGCGCGGCTCGCTCGGCATGGCGGTGCTGTTCGTGACCCACGACCTGTCCGTGGCACGCATCGTCGCGGACCGGATCGCGGTGATGTACCTCGGCAGGATCGTGGAGATCGGCCCGGCCGAGGAGCTCATCGCCGCGCCGAGACATCCCTACACCCAGGCGTTGATCAGCGCGGTGCCCGGCTTCGGGGTGGCCCCGCCCGCCGTGCTCGGGGAGCCGGCGAGCCCGCTGGCGCCGCCGCCGGGCTGCGACTTCCACCCGCGCTGCCCGATCGCCGTCGAGGCCTGCAGCCAACCTGAGCTGGACGTGCAGCTCGAGCTGCCACCACCTCGCGACGGCCTCGAGTCCGGCCGCCGGGTGGCCTGCATCCAGGTGGGGAGCGCGTCCTGATGGCCGTCGCCGAAGCATTCCAGCCGACGATCGGCCGCCGCTGGGGTCGTCCGGGTGTCCGCGCCGCGGCCCGGGCCGCCGGCCGCCGAGACCTGGTGGCCGCCGGCCTGTTGGTGCTGGTCACCGTGGTGGCGTTGGCCGCGCCGGTGCTGGCGCCGCACAGCCCACTCACCCCGGTCGGCGCCCCCGAGCTGCCGCCGCTGCAGGGCGGGTTCCTCCTCGGGAGCGACAGCGTCGGGCGCGATGTGCTCAGCCGGGTGCTGTACGGCATCCGCGCCTCGTGGTTCGCGGCGTTGGGGGTCGTCGCGCTCGGCGTCCTGCTCGGCGGGGCGATCGGGCTGCTCGCCGGCACGGTGGGCGGCTGGGTGGACAACCTGCTGATGCGGATCACCGACGGGTTCCTCGCGCTGCCCGCGCCGATCGTGGCCATCGCGGTGGTCGCGGCGCTGGGCCCCAGCCTGCTGCACACGCTGATCGCGGTGTCGGTGGTCTGGTGGCCGTTCTACGCGCGGATCGTGCGCGGTGAGATACGCACCTTGGCGGCCCGGCCGCACGTCGAGGCGGCCCGGTTGTCCGGCAGCGGCGGTTGGCGGATCGCGGTGCGCCACCTGCTGCCCGGCGCGGTGCCGGCGATCTTCGTGACCGCGAGCCTGGACATCGGCAACCTCATCCTGACCCTGTCCGGGCTGTCGTTCCTGGGTCTGGGCCAGTCGGCGCCGGCCGCCGAGCTCGGCGCGGACACCGCCCGGAACCTGAGCTACCTGCTCTACGACTGGTGGATCCCGGTGATGCCGGGGATCGCGGTGGCGCTGCTGGCTTTGGCCGCGAACGTCGCCGGCGACGGCATCCGCAACCTCCTCTCACAACGCTGACCGCGCCGTTCCCGCGCGCCACACCTGCCCGCCGTTGACACCCGCCTCTGCCGGAGCCGCCCCGTGTTGATTCTCGTCGCCAAGCGACTGGTCGCCGCAGTAGTGATCATGGTTGCGCTGAGCGCCGCCCTGTTCGGGCTGCAGCGCGTGTCCAAGTCCGACCCGGTGCACACCATGCTCGGGCCGGGAGCCAGCCCCCAGACCATTGCGATCGAACGGCACCGGCTCGGGCTGGACCAACCGGTCCCGACCCAGTTCTGGCGCTACCTGGTGGGGGTCGCGCACGGCGACCTCGGGGTGTCCTACCGGACCCGGTCGCCCGTCGCGACGGACCTGCGCACGTTCCTGCCGGCCACCGTCGAGCTGGCGGCGTTCGCGCTGCTGCTGGCCCTGGTCCTGGCGGTGCTGCTCGCGGTGGCGACCACGCTGAACTGGCCGGGCGCCGGGGTGCTGCGGTTCGTGCTGCTGCTCGGTGGCTCCACGCCGGCGTTCTTCCTGGCCATCGGCGGGATCATCGTCTTCTACAAGTACCTGGGGATACTGCCGGCCACCGGGCGCTCGACGGGGCCGGTGCCCGGTGGTGGTCCGACGCACCTGCTCACCGTGGACGCGGTGCTGCACGGCCAGCCCGGGCTGTTCTTCGACGCGCTGCGGCATCTGCTGCTGCCGGCGCTGGCGGTGGCGACCGGGCCGGCGATCTCGATCGGGCGGGTGCTGCGCTCGAGCCTGATCACCACGATGAGCCAGGACTACATCCGCACCGCGCGCGCCAAGGGGCTGCGGGAATGGGCGGTGCTGGCCAAGCACGTGCTGCGCAACTCCGCCGGCCCGGCGCTGTCCATGACCGGGTTGCAGGTCGGGCTGCTGTTCGCCGGGGTGCTGGTGGTCGAGTCGATCTTCGCGTGGCCGGGTCTCGGCCAGTACACCTCGCAGAGCCTGCCGGTGGACGACTTCCCGGCGATCGCCGGCGTGACGTTGTTGCTCGGCGCCGGCTACGTGCTGATCAACACCGTGGTGGACATCCTGCAGTCGCTGGCGGATCCGAGGATCGATGTCTGACCGGCCCGAGATGTCTGACCGGCCCGAAATGTCTGAGCGGCCCGAGATGTCTGACCGGCCCGAGATGTCTGAGCGGCCGCCGGCCCGCGTACCCGGTCCGATGTACGTCAACCGCACCGACCGGGAGCTCGGCGTCACCGGCATCCAGACCTTCATGAAGCTGCCGGTCTGCCTGACCCCGGCCGACCTGCGCGCCGGCAAGATGGACGCCGCGGTGTGCGGGGTGCCCTGGGACGGCACCGTGACGGCGCGCTCCGGCACCCACCTCGGGCCGCAGGCGATCCGGTCCTGCGACTACGTGGGCGGTTACGGGGTCTCGCTGCCGCACCTGGACGTCCGGGTCGACCCGCTGGAGCACCTGAAGGTCTGCGACTACGGCGACTCCGACGTACTGCCCGGCAACACCGACGGCACCTTCGACGCGATCCGCGAGTTCATCGCCGACATCGTCGGCACCGGGGCGATCCCGCTGATCATGGGCGGGGACCACGGCATCACCTGGCCGACCGCGACCGCCGTCGCCGACCACTACGGCCACGGCAAGGTCGGCATCGTGCACTTCGATGCGCACGCCGACACCGCGCCGGACATGCGCGGCAACCTCGCCGGACACGGCACCCCGATGCGCCGGCTGATCGAGAGCGGCGCGGTGCCGGGGCGCAACTTCGTGCAGGTCGGCCTGCGTGGCTACTGGCCGCCGGCGGACACCCTCGCGTGGATGGAGACCAACGAGCTGCGCACCCATTTCATGGCCGAGATCCGCCGCGACGGGTTCGACGTGGTGCTCGAACGGGCCCTGGACGAGGCGCTGGACCAGGCCGACTACCTCTACCTGTCGGTCGACGTGGACGCCTGCGACCCGGCGTTCGCACCCGGCACCGGCACACCCGAGCCGGGTGGGCTCACCAGCGGCGAGATGCTGCGCGCGGTGCGCCGGCTGGCCGCCGAGGTGGGCCTGGTCGGCATGGACGTGGTGGAGGTGAGCCCGCCGTACGACTCGGGCAACAGCATCACCGCGCTGCTCGCGCACCGGTGCCTGCGCGAGGCGCTGGTCGGTACCGCCATGCGCCGGCTCGGGCTCACCCAGCCCGACTACGTGGACCCCCGATCGGCCGGCACCGGCACCGCCCGGACCTACCGCACCCCCGAGCCCTAGCTAGCGATCCCAGCCCCAGCCCCCAGCCCCCCGCCCCAGTCCGCAGCCCCGGCACCCCCGAAGTCCTAGGAGAAGCAGATGCCCGCACCACCACTGTTCGTCGGCCGGACCGCGCTGATCGTGGTCGACATCCAGCGCAGCTCCGACCAGCCCTACGAGACCACCGGGATCTCGCACATGGCGGGGGCGGCCGAGCGGATCGCCCGGGTCGAGCGGCTGCTCGGGGCGGCCCGCGAGGTCGGTCTGCCGGTGGTGTTCTTCCAGGAGGTGCACCGGCGCAGCGGCGTCGACTTCGGCCGCGAGCTCGATGGCGCCGAGGGGGTGCACTGCCTCGACGGCGACGCCACCACCGAGCTGTGGCCGACGCTGCGCCCGCTCGCGGACGACGGGCGTGAGTTCCACATCGTCAAGCGCCGCTACTCCGGGTTCATCGGCACCGAGTTCGAGATCGTGCTGCGCGGGCTCGGGGTGCGCACGCTGATCCTGGTCGGCGGGCTGACCGACGTGTGTGTGCACTACACGTTCGCGGACGCGCACCAGCGCGACTTCCATGTGCGGGTGGTGGAGGACTGTGTCGGCGGATCCAGCGAGCCGGCGCACGAGGCCGCGCTGAACGCCATGGAGTACCTGCAGACGGGCGCCCGGCGCCGCTGCGACGAGGTGCTCGCCGCGATCCGCGAGCAGCACAGCGAGCTCGTCGAGGTGGCGTCATGATCCGGCCGGGCGGGCGGCGCCGCGGCGGGCGGCGGCCGGGTACCGGGCTGACCGGGCTGACCACAGTGCTGAGCGGCGCGCTGGTGCTGCTGCTCGCTGCCTGCGGCGGCGGGGGAGGCGGGGGCGGCGGCGCGCAGGTGAGCAGCGCCAAGCCGGCCGACCGGGTGTTGCACCTGTCCTTCCTGCAGGATCCCGGCCAGCCGCCGGACCCGGACGTCTACTACGCCGGCCAGGGGCTGGCGCTGACCCTCAACACCTACGAGGGGCTGCTCGGCTACCAGCTGGGCACCGCCACCCCGACCATCGTCGGCGCGCTGGCCACCGCCTGGACCGAGTCGCCGGACAAGCTCAGCTACCGCCTGACCCTGCGCCAGGGGGTGACCTTCCACGACGGCACCCCGTTCACCTCCGCCGCGGTGGCCCCGTCGTTCGCCCGGCGCGCCGCCGTCAACGGCGGACCGGCCTACATGGTCTCCGACGTGGCCTCGGTCGAGACGCCCAGCCCGACCGAGGTCGTGATCCGGCTCAAGCAGCCGAACTCGGCGTTCCTGGACTACCTCGCCGCACCGTACGGGCCGAAGATGATGAGCCCGACCGGCCTGAAGGCCAACGCCGGCACCGACAACGACCAGACCTACCTGCGCACCCACGACCTGGGTACCGGCGCCTACACACTGACCCAGGCGCAGGTGGGGCAGAGCTACCAGCTGAAGGCCTACCCGGGCTGGTGGGGCACCGCGCCGTACTTCCAGGAGATCGACATGCCGGTGATCGCCGACCTGTCGACCCAGGAGCTGGAGTTCAACCAGGGCCAGCTGGCCGCGATCATGCACGACCTGAACGCCCCGGCGGTCAAGTCCTACCTGGGCAGCACCACGGCGGCGCACTACTCGCTGCCGACCTTCGAGACCAGCCAGATCTACCTGAACCCGAACGGTGCGACGCTGAAGGACCAGGCGACGCGGGTCGCGCTGCTGCAGGCGATCGACATCAAGGCGCTCACCGACCAGGTGTTCAGCGGCCGGGGCACGGTGGCCACCGGCACCTACGGCCCCGGCCTGATCAAGGGCGTGCCGGACGTCCAGAACGTCACCCACGACCCGACGAAGCTGGCGGCGGCGGTGGCGGCACTCCCGCCGACCGGCCGGACGCTGACCTTCGGCTACGACACCAGCCAGCCCGACGACCAGCAGATGGCCAACATCGTCGCCGCCGACCTGCAGGCCGACGGCCTCACCGTCAAGGTGCAGGGCTACCCGACCTCGCAGCTGTTCGGCTGGGTGAACGACCTGTCCGGCGCGCCGGACGTGCTGTTCACCGAGATGTGGCCGGACGCGGCGAACCCGTACACCTGGTCGCACATCCTGTACGACAAGGACGGCGGCCTGAACTACCTGCACTGCTCCAGCCCGTCGGTGAGCGACCTGCTGCCCGGCGCGCTGGCCACCGGCGACGCGGCCGCGTACACGAAGATCGGGGATGCGGCGATGGCCACCGGCTGCTGGCTGAACGTGACCTACCGCAACGACTTCATGGTGGCCCAGACCTGGCTGAAGAACGTGGAGCAGGCCCACAACGTGGCGGCCCCGACCACGCTGATCTTCAGCCCGCTGGGCGCCTGATGGCCGGCGTGCGGGAGATCGTGCTGCTCACCCTGGGCTGGGAGGAGCTGCCGAAGTCGGTCTCGGTCTACGGCGCCCCGGAGCACGAGCGGCTCCGGGAGCCGGTGCCGGGAGTGCTGCTGCGCTGCGACGGCGGCTGGCTGCTGCTGGACACCGGGTTCAACACCGCGCTGATCCGGGACCTGGCGCTGCATCGCCGCTACCACGGCCGGGAGGGTTACCGGGCGGTGCTGCCCGGCCCCGGGGAGCCGATCGAGGAGGCGCTGGACGCGGTCGGGATCGACATCGGCGAGATCTACGCCGTCGGGCTGAGCCACCTGCACCTCGACCACGCCGGCGGGCTGAAGCTGTTCACCGGGCGGGTGCCGGTCCACACCCAGCGCCGCGAGCTGGAGTACGGCCTGTCCGACCACCCGGATCCCGAGCGGCACGCCATCTACCGGGTCGACTTCGACGACCCGGCGCACGACTGGCGACTGGCCGACGGCGACACCGAGATCGCGCCGGGGGTGACCGCGGTGCTCACCGCCGGCCACACGCCGGGGCACCAGAGCTTCGTGGTCGACCTGGACGACTCGATCGGCGGCGGCGGGTACGTGTTCGCCTTCGACGCCGCCGACCTCACCGAGAACATCGAGCACGAGCTGCCGATCGGCGGCACCGTGCACGTGCACCCGTCGGAGACGGTGGAGCCGATCCGCCGGTTGAAGGCGATCGCCGCCGAGAAGGGCTACCCGCTGATCCCCGGCCACGACCCGGTGGTGTGGCCGGAGCTGACCGCGCGGTTCGCCGACCGCTTCTCCCGGGCCGGCTCCGGGCGCTGATGGCAGTGGGTGGCGAGTGGTCCTCCCGGGCCACTCGCCACTCGCGGAGTGCTGGCCGGCCGCGGGGTGCTGGCCGGCCGCGGGGTCAGACGGCCGGCCAGGGGCGCCCCGCCGGCCGCAGCTGCTCGTAGGCGAAGGCCAGGCGCAGCACACCGGGGTCGTCGAACCGGTGGCCGACCAGCTGCAGCCCGATCGGCAGGCCGCCCGAGGTGTAGCCGCAGTTGATCGAGAGCGCCGGCTGGCCGGACATGTTGAACGGCAGGCTGGTGGTGATGTGCTCGAACGGGCGGGCCGGGTCGTTCAGCGGCGCGGGCAGTTCCACCGGGTACGCCGGGATCGGCGCGGTGGGCAGCAGCAGGTAGTCGAGGTCGTGCAGCGCCCGGTCGGCGGCAACGGCCATCGCGTCCATCTGGCTGAACCCGTGGAACACCTCGGCGCCACTGAGGTGCTCACCGCCGCCCGCCCACTCCAGGATGTAGGGCAGGATCAGGCCGCGCCGCTCCTCGGGCAGCGCACTGATGTCCGCCCAGGACCGGGCCCGCCAGAACCGGTCCATCCCGTCCAGCATCTCCCTGGTCAGGAACGGGGACACCGGCTCGACGAGCGCGCCGGCCGCCGCGAATGCCGCGCCGGCCGCCTCCAGTGCCGCCCGGATCTCCGGGTCCACCGGAAGGCCGGCCCCGGCATCGGTCATCAGCCCGAGCCGCAGGCCGCGCACCTCGCCGGGACCCGTCGGCCAGTCGGCGGCCAGCGCGGGCAGGGCGGTGTGGTCGGCCGCGTCCGGTACCGCGAGCACGGACATCAGCCGGGCGGTGTCGGCGACGGTGCGGGTCATCGGGCCGATCACCCGGCCCTGGTACGGCGGGGTGACCGGGATCCGGCCGTAGGTCGGCTTCAGTCCGACGATGCCGCACCAGCCGGCGGGCTGGCGGACCGAGCCGCCGATGTCGGTGCCCAGGTGCAGCGGTCCGTAGCCGGCAGCGGCGGCCGCCGCCGCGCCGGAGCTGGAACCACCGGGGGTTCGGGTCGGGTCCCACGGGTTGCGGGTGGCGGCGTGGAAGCTGGACTGGCTCGAGCCGAGCATGCCGTAGTCCGGCATGGTGGTCTTGGTGAAGATCACCGCGCCGCTCTCCCGCAGCCGTGCGGCGGCGGGCGCGTCGGCCGGCATCGGCCGCAGCACGGTGGCGGCGGTGCCCGCCGGCATCGGGGTGCCCCGGGTCGCGATGTTCTCCTTGACGGTGACCGGCACCCCGTCCAGGGCGCCGGCCGGGGTGCCCTGGCGCCAGCGCCGCTCGGACTCGGCGGCGGCCGCCCTGGCACCGTCCGAGTCGAGCGCATAGGTGGCCCGCACCCTCGGTTCGTCGGCCCGGACGCGGTCGAGCACCGAGTCCAGGACCTCGACCGGGGAGAACTGCTTCGCTCGGTAGCCCTCGAGCAGCTCACCGGCGGACAGGTCCGCGAGGCGGGTGGCCTGGGTGGTCTCGGTCATGGACTACTCCTCCAGCTTCGGTGTGGTGGCAGGCTCATCAGAGGTCGCCGTCGGGTCGGCTGCCCGCCGTGACGGACCGGGGGAGCCCGGTGTCGAACTCGGGCACCGGCATCCGGTCGTCCGGGGGGTTGTCGGGCCTGACCAGTGTGGCGACGAAGGTGACGGCGAGGTTGGCCACCAGCCCGATGGCGCCGGCGTTGATACCGGACCAGGGGTCGTTCCCGGTGATCACCAGCGCCAGGACGATCGCGATCCCGACGCACATGCCGATGACCGCGCCGACCATCGACATCCGCCGCCACAGCAGCGCGAGGACGACCAGTGGCAACAGCTGGGCGATCCCTTCGTAGGAGATCACCGAGAGCCGGACCAGCACGTTCGGGAACAGGAAGGTCATCCCCAGCGCGACGACGCCGGCTCCCAGGGTGACCAGCTGGGCGAGCGGGCGCTGGTGGGCCGCCGTTCGCGGGTGCCGGCCGAGGATCGAACGGCTCCACATCGTCCCGATGACCAGCATGAACACCGCCATCGGCACGATCGCGGACAGCGCGCCGGCGGCTCCGATGACGCCGAGCAGCCAGGCCGGCATCTCCGCGCGGATCATCTCGAACATCGCCAGGTTGGAGTTCTTGAGCCCGGGCACGACGAACGTGGCGGCCATCCCCAACAGCACCGGGATGAACAGCAGGAGCTGGTAGAACGGCAGGATCATCGCGTTGCGGCGCAGTGTCTGGGCCGAGCGGGCGCCCAGGAACCCGGCCACCGAGGTCGGCAGCACGCTGTAGACCGCGCCGTTGAGCAACGCGGTCGAGATGAACCAGGCCATGCCGTAGGTATCGCCCTTCGGCCCGGGCAGGGTGAGCCAGGCCGGCCGCTCGGTGATGAGCCGGTTCATCAGGCCGCCGTAGCCGCCGAAGAACTTCATCGGTACGTAGACGAACACCACGGCCAGCGTGACCACCACGGTGATGTCCTTGAGCACGGACACCCAGGCGCTGCCGCGCAGGCCGCTGGCCAGGATGAACACCTCGGAGATCAGGAAGGCGACGAGGTAGGACAGGCCGAGCCCGATCGCCCCGTAGCTGACGCTGGCCACCACGGTGCCCATGCCGGTGATCTGCAGCTGGATGTAGGGCAGCAGGAAGACCGTGGCGACCACCGCGACGACCGCGCCGAGCCAGGGCGCGGCGAACCGGTGCGCCACCAGGTCGGTGATGTTGTGCAGCCCGTGCCGGTGGGCATAGCCCCACAGCAGCGGCCCGACCAGGTAGCTGACCGCCATGCCGATGCTCAGGTAGGCGACCAGGTAGAGCCCCGAGGCGCCGTAGGTATAGGACCAGCCGGCGGCGCCGAGGTAGCTGAAGGAGGTGTACGTCTCGCCGGCCATCAGCACCAGGGTCATCACGATGCCCAGGCTGCGGCCGCCGACCGACCACTCCGCGAGGTCCACCTTGTCCTGCCCGCGCGCGGCGCGGATGCCCAGCACCACGGCCGCGACCAGGAACAGCGCCAGGATGCCGATCGAGACGGCCGCGTTGTTCACTGCTTGTCTGCCTGCGCACGCTCCGCGCGCCGGGCCGCGGCCCACACCGGGTCGCCCTTGGCCGCGAGCCACACGAACAGCGGCGAGAGCAGCGTCGCGACGACCAGCCAGAACATCAGGAACGGCAGGCCGAACACGACCGGCTCGACGCGGTTGGCCACTGGCAGCGCGGCGAGGTACACCACCGGCGGGCCCAGCAGCCACCAGAGCGACTTCCGGTTGGTCAACATGCTGGCTCCTCGCTGACGAGGGACTGCTATGACAGGACCGCCCCGCCGGGGCGGCGGGAAGCCGCGGCGTTCGACTTCCGGCTTCACAGTATGTAAGCGTCGTGAAGAATGTGTTACCCGATTGTCCGAACACGTACGTTTTTCGCCGGCGCCGGAACCGGGGTTGCGGTCACAGCATTTCCTATAGCATCGTGCGTTCGTAGGCTGACGATCCTATAGGATCTTGCGAGGTGGTTCGGGTGGCTCGGATCGTGAAAGCGGACGCCTACCTGGTGGACATCGAGGTCGAGACGGTCCGCACCGACGCGATGCAGAGCTTCCTCAAGCAGGAGACGATCTTCGTCGAGCTGGCCACCTCGGACGGGCTGACCGGCACCGGCTACTCCTACACGATCGGCACCGGCGGCCGGGCGGTCCTGTCGATGCTGCGTGAGCACCTGCTGCCGGTGCTCCTCGGCCGGGACGCCCGCGACGTGGAGTCGGCCTGGCGGGCGCTCTACGACTCGACCAGGGCCACTAGCGTGGGGGTGATCACCGCGCTCGCCCTGGCCGCCGCCGACCTGGCGCTGTGGGACCTGCGCTGCCTGCGGGCCGGCGAACCGCTGTGGCGCCTGGCCGGTGGCTACCGCGAGTCGGTGCCGCTCTACGACACCGAGGGCGGCTGGCTGCACCTGGACCAGGACGAGCTGGTCGCCGGTGCGCTCGAGTCGCGGGCGAAGGGCTGGCCGGGTGTCAAGCTGAAGGTCGGCAAGCCGTCCGGGACCGAGGACGCCGAGCGGATCCGCGCGGTGCGCGACGCCGTCGGTGCCGGCATGGACATCATGGTCGACGCGAACCAGTCGATGACCGCACCCGAGGCGATCCGGCGCGCCGCGCTGCTGGAGCCCTACGACCTGTCCTGGTTCGAGGAGCCGCTGCCCGCCGAGGATGTCGCCGGCCACGAGCGCCTCGCCGCCGCGACCCGCATCCCCATCGCCGTCGGGGAGTCCATGTACTCGCTCGGGCACTTCCGGGAGTACCTGCAGCGCGGCGCCGCCGGCATCGTGCAGGTGGACGTGTCCCGGATCGGTGGCATCACGCCGTGGCTGAAGGTGGCGCACCTGGCCGAGGCGTTCAATGTCGTGGTCTGCCCGCACTTCCTGATGGAGATCCACGTCAGCCTGGTCGCGGCGATCCCGAACGGCCGCTACGTGGAGCACATCCCGCAGCTGCGGGCCATCACCACCGAACAGCTGCGCATCGTGGACGGGCACGCCGTCGCCCCGGACCGCCCCGGCCTGGGCATCGCCTGGGATCGCGACCAGATCGACAACCGCCGCGTCGGCTGAGCGGCCGGTCCAAGTTCCGAAGGGCGGGCGCGGGCCACCGGGGGCACACTCGGCGCATGGCCGCCGCCCCCGTTGTCGCCGAGCTGCGCGCGCGCTCGGTGCTGGTACCGATGAGCCGCCCGGTGCGGACCGCGTCCGGCTCACTGACCGTCTCGCCGCTGGTGCTGCTGGATGTGGTGACCGACACCGGGGTGGTCGGGCACGGTTACGTGTTCGGCTACGCGCCCGAGGTCGTGGTGCCGCTGCGGGCACTCGCGGAGGCGGTCGCCCCCATGCTGGTCGGCAGGCCGCTCGCGCCGGCCCAGCGGATGCGGGAGCTGGCCGGAAAGTTTCGGCTGCTCGGCATGCAGGGACTGCTGGGCATGGTCGTCGCCGGTATCGACATGGCCCTCTGGGACGCCCTCGGCAAGCTGGCCGACCAACCGGTCGCCGCGCTGCTCGGCGGCGAACCGGTGCCGCTGCGGGCCTACGACAGCTACGGCATGGTCGACCCGGTGGCCGACGAGGCGGCGCTGCGCGAGTCGGTGGCCAGCGGCTTCACCGGGATCAAGATCAAAACGGGGCAGTCAGACCCGGCCGACGAGGTGGCCGCGGTCGGTCAGGTCCGGGACATCATCGGGCCCGACGTCGAGCTGATGATCGACTACAACCAGTCCCTGGACCCGCCCGAGGCGTGCCGGCGCATCCGGCGGCTGCGCGAGTTCGACCTGTACTGGGTGGAGGAGCCGGTGGCCGCCGAGGACCTGGCGGGGCACGCCTACGTGCGGCGGCACACCGACGCCAGGGTGCAGACCGGGGAGAACTGGTGGTTCCCGCGCGGGCTGTCGGCGGCGGTGGCCGCGCAGGCCTGCGACTTCGCCATGCTGGACGTCATGAAGATCGGCGGGGTGACCGGCTGGATGCAGGCGGCCGGTGAGGCGCAGGCGGCGTCGCTGCCGGTGTCGAGTCATCTGTTCGTCGAGCCGAGCGCGCACCTGTTGGCGGTGACCCCGACGGCCGACTGGCTGGAGTACCTGGACATCGCCGGCGCCGTGCTCGTCGACCCGTGCCGCCCGGTGGACGGCTATGTCACGGCGGCCGGACCGGGTCTGGGCATCAGCTGGAACGAGGACGCGGTGGCCCGGTACGAGGTCTGAGCGGCCGGGCCTGTTGGCGGGCGTGGCCGGCGTGACGGGCGGGCCCGGCGGGCCTGGCGTGTGTGGCGGGCGGGCCCGGCGGGCCCGGCGGGCCTGGCGGGCGTGCCGGCGTGGCGGCGTGGCCGGCGTGGCCGGCGTGGCGGCGTGGCCGGCGTGGCGGCTGGACGCGGAGTGTTCCGTGGATGCTTTGCTCTGCGTAGGGATACGCAACTGCCCTGATCCGGGGTTGTTGCGTATACCTACGCAGAGCAAAGGACTCAGAATAGGTCCGCGACGGGGTGCGACCGGGCCGGCCTGTCGAGCCCGCTGGGTCCTCGAGTCCGCCGGCCCTGGAGCCTGCCGGGCCTCCGGACCCGCCGGGCCTTCAGGTCCGCTGGGCCCTCGAGCCCGCTGGGCCCGCGGCGGCGCTCAGGAGCAGGACTTCGGAGCGGGGCGGCCGGCGAACCGGCCGGCCAGCCAAGCCACCGCCCCCGGAGCGCCGAGTATCGCGCCGGTGACGTGCTCGGTCGCCGGTACCACCGTGTACCGCAGCCGCACGTCCCGCCCGCAGTACTCCGACCGAAGCTTCTCCGACACCGCGATCGGGATGAGCTCGTCGAACTGGGCGTGGTAGAGGAACACCGGCATGTCGGGGGCCTGCCCGCCGATCCGGTTCTCCCGCAGCGCGCGCACCAGGGGCGGGCAGTCCAGCGGGTCTTGATCGTGGTGTACTCGGCGAGGTGGTGCCCCGGGCGCCGGGCGGTGATCTCCGTGGTGCACTCGCGGCGGACCTCGTCGGTCAGCGCGCGACCCTTGGCGTTGAGCAGTCGACCCGGAAGGTACAGGCCCGGGTAGCCGGTGTCGTACCCCGCGGCGGCGACCAGCCCGAAGCCGACGCCGCCGTCGTTGAACCGGGCCACCGCGCGCAGGTCGGCCGGCACGCCACCCTCGGCGACGCCGACGACGTGCAGGTCGGAGGCGTAGTCGCTGGCCTGCTCGGCGGCCGAGGCGGCCGCGCCGCCGCCTTGGCAGTAGCCCACAAACCGACGGGGTGTGCTCGGAGAGCCCGGCGGCGGGTAGTCGGATCGCGGCGCGCGCCATGTCCAACGCGGCCCGGCCCAACGAATGCGCTCCGTGAACCGTTCCTGCCGCAGGTAGTCACCACTCGACCGAGTAGCAGCCCTCGTCACGACCCTGTCTAGTAGTGGTTGCGGTCAGTGATCAGAACGTGGTCGGAGCGGCCCTGGCCGAGGTCTGAACAGGTCACCACGCCGGTACCGCCGACCACCGTGACAGCCGGGCCGAGGCCACTGAGCACGGCGGCGGCGGTGAGCTCGTCGCACGGGCGCGGCTGGAACGCCACCGCACTGTTGTCGGTGTTGATGCAGCTCAGCTCGATACCGACCAGCCCGCTGTCGTCGAACGAGGTCCGGGCCACCAGGCCGAAACCGGGAGCCTCGTCGGTGAACCGCCCCTTGGAACCGAAGGTGAAGTTGCCGAGGCAGAACAGCACCGGCATGCCTTCGATGACCTCGACCGGCTGCGGGATGTGCGCGCCGGTGCCGATCACCAGGTCGTAGCCCGCGTCCGCGAATGCCGCCGCGGCCTTGCGCTGGCCCTCGCTGACCGGCTTGTAGTTGCTACCCCAGTGCACGAACGCCACCACCCACCGGGCACCGGCCGCGAGGGCGAGCGCCCTGCCGCGCGCGACCGCCGGGTAGGAGAGCGTGACGGTCCCCGGCACCTCGGCGCCGGCGTCCTGGCTCTGGTCACCGGGCTTGCCCAGCCCCACCACGCCGACCGACCCGAACGGGGTCGGGATGAGCAGGGGAGCGGCGGCCTCCGGGGCCAGGCCGGCACCGAACGGTGCCACGCCGGCCGCGCGCAGGTTGTGGATGGTGTCGATCAGCCCGACCGGGCCGCGGTCGTAGGCGTGGTTGTTGGACAGGCCCATCGCATCGAAGCCGGCCCGAGCCAGTGCGTCCGCTGCCACCGGGTTCGACCGGTAGCTCCAGCGCTGCTCCTGAGAGTGCTTGTCGGTGCACTCGGTGATCGGGCCCTCGGCGTTCCCGATGCGGTAGTCGGCGTCCATCAGCGGGCCGAGATGGGCGAACGGCCAGTCGTAGCCGTGTTTGTCCAGGTGCGGGCGGGCGGAGCTGGCCAGCAGCACGTCGCCGACCCAGACGATCTCGAACGGCCGAGCTGTCGGGGGTTTCCGCACCGGTCGACGCTAGCGGTCCGGGTGGCGCGCGGGCCGCGCGGGGCATTCGCCCGCGAGTGGGGCGGGGTCCGGGTTCGCAAGGTGCCGGAGGTGGACTTGACACGAACGGGGAGTGGAGCGTTCCATTATGACAGCCGTCACATGGAACGTTCCATCTGCCGTGGGGCCCGCTCCGTGCGCCGTCCGGCGGGCGGCCTCGGACACCCCTCGGAGGAGACACCGCATGAGCATCGAACAGCGAATTGCCGGCGCCCCGATCTCGTGGGGGGTGTGCGAGGTGCCCGGTTGGGGGCACCAGATCGCGCCGGAACGGGTCTTCACCGAGATGCGCGACGTCGGGCTGGCCGCCACCGAGGCCGGCCCCGCTGACTTCCTGCCCTGGGCGGACGGCGAGGTAAGCTCGTTCCTGGCGCGGCGGGGCCTCGGCCTGGTCGGTGGCTTCGTGCCGGCGGTGCTGCACCGGGACCGGGATACCGCGCTTGCCGACGTGCGGGAGGCGGCGCGGCGGCTCGTCGGTGCGGGTGGCGACGTGGTGGTGCTGGCGGCGGCGACCGGCGAGCACGGCTATGACGGCCGCACCGAGCTCTCCGGCGCGGAGTGGGATGTGCTCACCGGCACCCTGGATGCCGCGATGGAGGTCGGCGCCGGCCTCGGGGCCCGGGTCGTGCTGCACCCGCACATGGGCACGCTCGTCGAGGGCGCGCAGGATGTGGCCCGGGTGCTGGACGGTTCGGCGATCCCGCTCTGCGTCGACACCGGGCACCTGCTGATCGGCGGGGTCGACCCGTACGAGCTGGTCCGCGACGCGGTGTCCCGGGTGGCGCACGTCCACTTCAAGGACGTCGACGCCGCCCTCGCCGCGCGGGTGCGGGCCGGCGAGCTGGCCTACACCACCGCGATCACCCAGGGTCTGTACCGGGCGCTCGGCGAAGGGGACGTCGACGTCGCCGGCATCGTGACCACGTTGGAGAACTACGGTTACGCCGGTTGGTACGTGCTCGAGCAGGACCTGGTGCTGGCCGAGGACCCGCCGGCCGGCGCCGGCCCGGTGCGCGACGTCCGCGCCAGCCGGGACTTCCTGCTCAGCGTGGGTACAGGCGTCGCGGCGAACCGGGGGTAGCGGCCATGCGGAGGAGGAACCTGCGCCTGCTCGCCGCGCCGCTGGCGGTGGTCCTGATGACACTCGCCGGTTGTCAGGGCGGTGCGGGCAAGGCGGCCGACGCCGCGTCGCCCCGGGCCGGGATAAAGATCGTCATGGTCACCCACGGGCAGGCCGGCGACCCCTACTGGTCGGTGGTGAAGCACGGTGCCGACGATGCCGCGCGGGACCTCGGGGTGAGCGTCTCGTACCAGGCGCCCCAGTCCTACGACATCTTCGAGATGCGGAAGCTGCTGGACGGCGCGATCGCGCAGCGGCCGGCCGGCATCGCGGTGTCCATCCCGGACGTCGACGCGCTCGGCCCGCTGATCAAGAAGGCGGTGGCGGCCGGCATCCCGGTGGTGTCGCTGGACTCCGGTGACGCGGACGCCGCCAAGCTCGGCGTGCTCACCCACGTGGGCGCCAGCGAGTTCGACGCGGCCAAGCGGGCGGGCGAGCGGTTCGGTGCGGAGGGCGTCCGGAAGCTGGCCTGCCTGAACCACGAGCAGGGCAACGTGTCCCTCGACGTGCGCTGTGAGGGCCTGCGGGCCGGCCTGGCCGAGTCCGGCGGGACCGCGACCAACCTGGCCATCAACGGCAAGGACGCGACCGACTCGACGCAACGGCTCACCACCGCGTTCTCCAGCGGCGTCTTCGACGCGGCGATCTCCCTGGGCCCGGTGGGCTGCGGGCCGATGCTCGCGGCGGCCAGGAACACCGGGTTCAAGGGCAGGCTCGCCTCCTTCGACCTCTCACCGGAGATCCTGCGCGCGATCGACGCGGGCACCGCCGACTTCGCGATCGACTTCCAGCAGTACCAGATGGGTTACCTGCCGGTGCTGTTCCTGGTCCAGCACGCGGAGTACCAGCTGTCGCCCAGCCAGCCGATCACCCCGACCGGCCCGGCGTTCGTCACGAAGGAGAATGCGGCCAAGGTCCTGAAACTCACCGAGCAGGGGGTCCGCTGATGGCTTCCGTGTCACCGCCGGCGCCGCCGCGGCCCGGCAAGCACCCCGACGCGATGGACCGGATCCGCCCGCTCGGCCCGCTGCAGCGGCTGCTGCGCCGCCCGGACCTCGGCGCGGTGCTCGGCGTGCTGGTGTCCTGGGGACTGTTCGCCCTGGTCGGCGGGTCGTCGTTCAGCACCGCCGACGGGGCGGCCAGCTATCTCGCGGACGCGGCCGGGCTGGGCATCCTGGCCGCGACCGTCGCGCTGCTCATGATCGCCGGGCAGTTCGACCTCTCGGTTGGCTCGATGATCGGCGCCGCCGGGATGCTGCTGGCGATCCTGGTCGCCGAGTTCGGGGTGCCGGCCTGGCTCGCCGTGATCGTCGCGCTGCTGTTCGGCGCCGGCTACGGGGCGCTGAACGGCTGGCTGGTCGTCCGGACGAAGCTGCCCTCGTTCATCGTGACGCTCGCCGGGCTGTTCGTGCTGCGCGGCCTGACCATCGCGCTGACCCGGTTGATCACTGGGCGCACCCAGGTCGGCGGCCTGGACGGCGCCGACGGCGGCAGTGTGGTGAACACCCTGTTCGCGGGGCGGATCGGGCCGTTCAGCGCCTCGGTGCTCTGGTGGCTCGCGATCACCGCGGTGTGCGCGGTGGTGCTGTCCCAGACCACGTTCGGCAACTGGCTGGCGGCCACCGGAGGCAACGAGGACGCCGCCCGCAACAGCGGTGTGCCGATCAACCGGGTCAAGATCGTCACCTTCATGCTGACCGGGCTGGCCGCGGCGCTGGTCGGCGTGATCCAGGTCGTGGAGGCCGGCAGCGCGGACACGCTGCGCGGCCAGATGAAGGAGTTCGAGGCGGTCATCGCGGTGGTCATCGGCGGCACCCTGCTGACCGGCGGCTACGGTTCGGTGATCGGTGCGGCGCTGGGTGCGCTGACCTTCGGCATCGTCCGGCAGGGCATCTTCTTCACCGGCGCCGATACCGACTGGTTCCAGGTGGTGCTCGGGGTGTTCCTGATGGTGGCGGTGCTGGTCAACAGCTGGCTGCGGACCCGCGCACTGAAAGCCCGGTGAGCGGATGACCGCCGAGGACGTCACCGCCCAGCCCGCGACCGCCCAGCCCGCGCCCGCCGGGCCCGCGACCGCGCCCGCCGGGCCCGCGTCCGCCCCCACCGGGCCGGTGGAACCGCTGGTCCAGCTGACCAACATCTGCAAGTACTTCCTCGGCGTCACCGCGCTGGAGGACATCAACTTCCCGGTGTATCCCGGCGAGGTGATGTGCCTGCTCGGTGACAACGGTGCCGGCAAGTCGACGCTGATCAAGATCCTGTCCGGGGTGCACCAGCAGGACCAGGGCACCTACTGGTTCGACGGGCAGGCGCGCCGGTTCACCTCCCCGCGCGAGGCGAAGGCCTGCGGCATCGCCACCGTCTACCAGGACCTGTCGATGATCCCGCTGATGAGTATCTCGCGGAACTTCTTCCTCGGCTCCGAGCCGACCCGGGGAGTCGGGCCGCTGCGCTTCTTCGACGGACCCACCGCGCGCCGGGTGGCCCGCGAGGAGCTGGCGCGGATCGGGATCCGGATCAGGGACGCCGACCAGCTCGTCGGCACCCTCTCCGGGGGCGAGCGGCAGTGCGTGGCGATCGCCAGGGCCAAGTACTTCGGTGCGAAGCTGCTGATCCTGGACGAGCCGACGTCCGCGCTCGGCGTGCGGGAGGCCCGCGGCGTGCTGCGCTACGTCCGGCAGGCCCGCGACGAAGGGCTCGGTGTCGTGCTCATCACCCACAACGTCAACCACGCCTACCCGGTCGGCGACCGGTTCACCGTCCTCGGTCACGGGCACAGCCACGGCACCTTCACCAAGGACGAGGTGAGCCGGGAGGACGTGCTCGAGCTGATGGCGGGCGGCGAGGACCTGGCCGACGTCGGTGCCGATGATGGTGCCGATGATGGTGCCGATGATGGTGCCGATGTCGAGGGAGAGCTCGCCGATGAGTGACCCGTCCACCGGCCGGCGGCGGGGGGCCCGGGCGCCGACCATCATCGACGTCGCGGCCCGGGCGGGCGTGTCCAAGTCACTGGTCAGCCTGGTACTGCGGGGGAAGGGCCCGCCGCTGGTCAGCGCGGAGCGCCGGGAACTGGTGCTGCACGCGGTCGCCGAGCTCGGTTACCGGCCGAACGGGATGGCCCGGGGCCTGGCCCAACAGCGGACCGGACTGCTCGGCGTGCTGGTGTCCGACCTGCGCAACCCGTTCTTCGCCGAGCTCGCCGAGTCGGTCGACGCCGAGGCGGCCCGGCGCGGCTACCGGGCGGTGCTGGCCGCCGGGCACCGGGACGCCGAGCGGGAGCAGCTCGTGGTCAACGACTTCCTCGAGTCACGGGTGGAGGCGCTGGTGCTGCTGTCCCCGGCGCTGTCCGCCGCCGCCATCACCCGGACCGTGGGCGGGGTGCCGGTCGTCGTCGAGGGACGCCCGACGTTCCGCTCGGCGCGGGTCGACCTGGTCGGAACCGATGACGCGCTGGGTGCCGAGCTCGCCGTCCGGCACCTGGTCGAACTCGGCCACAGCGACATCGCGCACATCGCCGGTACCGCACCCGGGGCGGCGGCCCGGCGCAAGGGTTACGAGCTGGCGATGCGGACGCACCGGCGCGGCGAGTACGTCCAGGTGGTCGGCAGCGACGAGACCGACAGCGCCGGCTACGAGGTGGCCCGCCGGCTCCTCGACGGCCCGGATCGCCCGACCGCGGTGTTCGCGGTGAACGACGTGGTGGCGCTGAGCGTGCTGGCCGCCGCCGAGGATCTGGAGATCCGGGTGCCGGAGGAGTTGTCGGTGGTCGGGTTCGACGACATCTACCTGGCCGGCCTGCGCGGTGTCGGCCTCACCACGGTCGCCCAACCGGTGGAGGAGATCGCCACCACGATGGTCGGCGCCCTGCTGCGCCGGATCGAGGGCAGCGGTGCGAACCGGCCGGCGGTGCGTCAGTGGCTGCCGCCGACGTTGACCGTGCGGCGGACCACGGCGGCCGCCCCGGGCGACTGAGTGGGCGCCGCGCACCGCGCCCGCGCAGCACGGACGAAGGGGGGAGAACGCATGCCGCTGCGACTGGGGATCGTCGGGCTCGGGGCCGTCGCCCCGGTCCCGGAGGCCATGGGCTCAAAGCCCGTCCTGGCCGCGCCAGGCGTCGAGCACCCGGCGTTCGCGCTTGGTGGGGCGGCCGGCGCCGCGGTCGCGCCGGGCCACCGGCAGCACCGGCTGCGGAGGTGGCGGCGGGGTGTGGTCGATGAAGCAGGTCGCTGCCTCGGCGGCACCCACCCGCCGCTGGATCACCCGGACGACCTCCACGGTCCGGGTCGTCTGGTTCACCCTGGCGCGCACCTGGTCGCCGGGGGAGACCATGGTGGCTGGTTTGGCGGGCAGGTCGTTGACCCGGATGTGACCCCCTCGGCACGCGGCCGCGGCGTCCGGGCGGGTTTTGGTGAGCCGCACCGCCCACAGCCAGCGATCTACCCGGGTGGACTCCACCCGGCAATTATGGCTGGACCGGCCCCGGTGTGCCGACGGCTGGCCGGTGGCGCGCGGCGCGGCTAGCCTCCCGGTCATGGCGTTGCGGAACTACCTGGTCGGCGAGGTCGCCGAGGATTTCGCGGATGGGCTGCTGACCCGGCGGGAGGCGCTGCGCCGGCTCGGGCTGCTCGGCCTCGGGGTGACCTCGGCGGGCGCGCTGCTCGCGGCCTGCGGCGAACCTGCGAGCCCGGGCGCGCTGCCCAGCTCCGCTACCCCCACCGCGCCGGTGGCCGCTCCGCCGGGCCGTGGCCCGGGGGTCGCCCGGGGCACCGATGTCCGGTTCGCCGGCCCGTCCGGTGAGCTGTTCGGTGCCTGGGCCGCGCCGGCCGGCCCGCCGAAGGGCGCGCTGCTGGTGGTGCACGAGAACCGGGGTCTTACCGAGCACTTCTACGACCTGGTCGGCCGGTTCGCCGGTGCCGGTTACAGCGCGCTGTGCGTGGACCTGCTGTCCGCCCAGGGGGGCACCGCCGAGCTCACCGACCCGGCGCAGGCGCCCGCCGCGCTCGCGCACGCCCCGGTGGGAGAACTGGTCGCGGACCTGCGAGCGGGCATCGACGAGCTCGGTCGGCGGCTGCCGGGCGCGAAGGTCGGCGGGGTCGGCTTCTGCTTCGGCGGCGGCATGATCTGGCAGCTGCTCAACGCCGGGGAGTCCCGGCTCGCGGCCGCCGTGCCGTTCTACGGGCCGGCGCCGGAGCAGCCGAACTTCGGCCACGCGAAGGCGGCCGTGCTGGCGATCTACGGCCAGCTCGACGCCAGGGTGGACGCGACCGCGCCCAGGGCGGAGGCCGCGCTGAAGGCCGCCGGCCTGCAGTACCGGGTGCTCACGCTCAACGGCGCCGACCACGCGTTCTTCAACGACACCGGTCCGAGGTACCGGCCGGACGCGGCACAGACGGCGTGGTCCGCCACGCTGGACTGGTTCCGTCAGTACCTGGCGGCCGCCTGAGCGCGGGTCCGGGCGCGCCCGCCCTCGGGGTGATCGGCGCGACCGGTGCCCCGGTGGCCCCGGCGGCGTCGCTGGCCGCGGCGGCTCCGGTGGGACTGCGGATCGACTCGATCAATGCGTCGTCGACCCTGGTTCCGCTGGGGTTGGACGCGAACCGGACGGTTGCCGTGCCGCCGGTGGCCACGCCGATGCGGGCGAGCTGGTACCGACTGGGCCCGGCACCGGGCGCACCGGGGCCGGCGGTGATCCTCGGCCACGTCAACGGCGACGGCAAGGAGGGCATCTTCGCCCGGCTGAACGAGGTCAAGCCGGGGGACCAGGTGAAGGTGAGCAGGGCGGACGGCAAGACCGCCGTGTTCACCGTCACGAAGCTGCAGCAGGTCGCGAAGAACGCCTTCCCGACCACCGCGGTCTACGGGGACACCCCGGCCGCCGAGCTCCGGCTGGTCACCTGTGGCGGTGACTTCGACCAGAGCAAGCACAGCTACGCCGACAGCATCATCGCCTTCGCCACCCTCACCTCGGT
>DASYLM010000029.1:0-16363 GCA_036009565.1 Pseudonocardia sp.
GGTCGCGGACGGCGCCCAGGTCACCGTCGGTGGCCTGCTCACCGGGGTGAACCGCCGGGTGAACAAGAACGGCGAGCCGTGGGCGTCCGCGCAGCTGGAGGACCTGGCCGGCGGGATCGAGGTGCTGTTCTTCCCGCGCACCTACACCCTGGTCGGGACGGACATCGCCGAGGACGCGGTCGTACTGGTCAAGGCCAGGGTGAACCGGCGCGACGACAAGATCTCACTGATCGCCAACGACCTCGCGCTGCCGGACCTGAGCGCCGCGACAACGAGCACCGGCGGGACGCCCACCGCCACCAACAGCACCGCCGCCACCAACAGCACCGCCGTCACCACCAGCACCACCTCCACCACCACTGCCCCCGCCACGACCACTGGCGGGGCGCTCACCGGACCGCTGGAGGTAAGCCTGCGGGCCGACCACTGCACGCCGAGCCGGGTCGCCGAGCTGAAGGACGTGCTGGGCCGCCACCCCGGCACGCACGAGGTGCACCTGCGGCTGCTCAATGGCACCAGGGCCACCGTGCTGAAGCTGGACGACGGGCTGCGGGTGAACCGGAGCCCCGCGCTGCTGGCCGACCTCAAGGCGCTGCTCGGCCCCGGCTGCCTGACCTGACCGGGGCCGCGCGATTCCGTCAGCCGGCCGCTGACCTGACCGCGTAGCCCGACTCCCGGCTCCGTCAGGCGGGCCGCTGGCCGGAGCGGTGGCGCCCCCGGGCCGCCGGCTGCATCGCCCGGACCCGGGCCAGCGCGCCGGCCACTGTGAAGGTCTGCGGGTTGTCCGCGCCGAGCACCCGGGCGTACTCGGTGTAGGCCCGGTCGTAGCGGCTCGCCGCCTCGTCCAGCTGACCGGCGTACTCGTGGGCGTACGCGACCGTGTAGCGCGAAGCCAGCGTGTCCGGGTTGTCCGCGCCGAGCACCCGTTCGCGGGCGTCCAGCACGTCCTCAGCCAGCCCGATGCCGTCCGCCGCGCGCCCGGCCGCCACGTAGGCGATCACCAGGTTGTCCGAGGCGGCCAGGCTGTCCGGGTGCTCCGGGCCGAGCAGCGTCTCGCACTCGGTACGGATGCTCTCCGCCAACTCGACCGCGCGCCCGCCGTCGCCGACCGCGCTGAGCTGCCGGGTGGCCCACTGCCGCAGGCCGAGGACCCGCTCGGTGGCCTCGGCGGACAGCGAGGCCGACGCCGAGCCGGCGTTGGTGGACAGCGCGGCGATGTGCGCGACGAGCTGGTCGCCCTCGCCGCGCCGGTCCCAGGCCTGCTCCTCGCCGAAGGTGGCCCGCCCGAGCAGGTCGGCCGCGTCCGCGATCACCTGGGGCAGGACGTCATCCGCGCGCAGCCGGTCGGTCACCACCCGGCGGGTCAGCTCGTGCAGCAGCACCCCGTCGCGGTCCATCCGGGTCGACACCAGCGACCAGCGGGCCAGCCGGTTGAGGGTGTCGTCGACCTCGTTGGGGTCGGCGGCCTGGTACAGCAGGCCGCGGCCGGGTCCGGCGGGGGAGAGCACCGCGAGCAGGCCGAGCAGCCGCCGGGTCACCGGGTCGGTCTCGAAGCCGGCGCCGTCCAGCGCGAGCAGGGCGGCCTCGGCCGCCGCCGGCAGGTAGCTCTCCTCGTGCCGGGAGCCGTCCCGGCCGTCGCCCAGCAGCTCACCGGCGGCCACCGAGTCGAGCAGGTCCAGGTAGGTCTCCTGGCTGATGCCTTGCTCACGGACGGTAGCCGCGGCGAGGTCGACCGCGGCGGGCAGCAGGCCGAGCTCGCGACAGGTCGACTCGGCAAGTCCGGACTGGGCCGCGAGGTCACCGCCGGGGGCCAGGTCGAGAGGCAGCTCGATGCCGAGGGTGTCGGCGTCCGGTGCACCGGAGGTCACGATCACCCGCCAGCCGGGCATGGTCGGCAGGTAGGGCCGGACCGCTTCCACGTCCACCACGCCGTCGAACACGATGATCGACGGCTGGGTGCCGGTGGGCGGATGCTGGCGCAGCCGCTCGACGGCGCGGGAGCTGCCCTCCTCGGGCACCCGCAGGCTCATCGCGTCGGCGAAGTCCAGCAGGCCGGCCAGCATCTCCTCCTGGCTGCCCGAGTTGATCCAGGCCACCAGGGGCCAGCCCTCGGACATCCGGGCCCGCGCGTAGCCGGCCGCGAGCTGCGTCTTGCCGACCCCGGACGGCCCGGTGACCACGACTACCGGGCTGCTCTTGCCCTTGTAGCCGTGGAATGCGCCGACCAGGGCAGCCTCGTCCGCCGAGCGGCGCAGCGTCCAGCCGGGCATCTCCGGTACCCGGCGCCAGGTCACCCAGGCGACCTCGGCCGGTTCGTCCAGCAGCTGACCGCGGAACGACCACCAGGACAGCGGCACGCCGATGGCCGCCGCGGTGACCGCGGCGATCTCCAGCGAGGTGGCGCTGCCCAGGTCGTAGACGTTCTCGCTCACTGCCCAGGTCAGGGCAAAAATCAGCCCGACCGAGGCCGTTGCTATCAACCATCGCACCGACATCAACACGGTTCATCCCCTCGCCGGTTGCGTTGTGGTGCGGGTCAGAGTACGGACCCGGTCGCGGGCGCTCCGCGCGGCCGAGCCGGCTACCAGCGATCATCACCCGGGGTTGCAAAAACTAGCCCCGTACTGGTGAGCGCGGGACGTGGACCGGCCTTCTCGGATACGCTCCGTACACACCCGCGCCGGTCAACGAGGGGGCCCATGTCCATCCCACCGACCAGCACCGCGCCACCGCTGAGCACCGCGCCCGAGCTGTTCAACGCCGCCGAGTACCTGGTACACCGCCGGGTCGCCGTCGGGGACGGCGACCGCATCGCGCTGGTGCACCCGGGCGGCGAGCTGAGCTACGCGGCGGTGGCCGACCAGGTTCGCGCGGTCGCGGCCGGGCTGACCGTGCTCGGGGTGCGTGCCGAGGAACGGGTGATGTTCTTCGCGGCGGACTCCGCCGAGCTGGCCGTCGGCATCCTGGCCGCGATGCACCTGGGCGCGGTGGCGGTGCCGGTGTCCACCATGCTCACCGTCGACGACCTGGTCGGCCTGCTCACCGACTCCAGGGCCCGGGTGCTGGTCACCTCGGTGGAGTTCGCCGACACCGCGCGATCTGCCGTGGCCACCCTGGTGAAGTCGCGGACCGGGCCGGACGCGGCCCCTCCCGACCTGGCCAGGGTGATCACCATCGGCACCGTCGCCGATGACTTCGCGGTACTCGGCGTGAGCTGGTCGGAGCTGCTGACCACCGGGGCCGGCACCCCCGCGCCGTGCTACCCCAGCTGGGCCGACTCGCCGGCGCTGTGGCTGTACACCTCCGGCACCACCGGCAGGCCGAAGGCCGCCATGCACCGGCACGGCAGCATCCGCTTCGTCTGCGAGAGCTACGGTCGTCAGGTACTCGGCATCCGCCCGGGCGACCGGTGTTTCTCGGTGGCCAAGCTCTTCTTCGCCTACGGCATCGGCAACTCGCTGTTCTTCCCCTTCTCGGTCGGGGCGGCGGCGGTGCTGGAGCCGAGGCGACCCACCCCCGACCTGGTCGCCGAGGTCGTCGGCCGGTACCGCCCGACGCTGTTCTTCGGGGTGCCCACGTTCTACTCGGCGCTGCTGGCCAGCCCGATCCCCGACGACACCTTCGCCAGCGTCCGGCAGGGCGCGTCGGCCGGCGAACCGCTGCCGGCCACCCTGTTCACCAGGGTGCGAGACCGCTTCGGGTTCGAGGTGCTGGACGGCATCGGGTCGACCGAGGCGCTGCACATCTTCCTGTCCAACGTGCCGGGTGCGGTCCGGCCGGGCAGCTCCGGCACGCCGGTCCCCGGGTACGCGGTGGAGCTGCGCGACGAGACGGACGGGTCGGTGGTCACCGAGGCGGACACCCCGGCGGTGCTCTACATCTCCGGCGAGTCGGTCGCCACCGGCTACTGGTGCCGCGCCGAGACCAGCCGCGGCGCCTTCCAGGGCGACTGGCTGCGCACCGGCGACACGTACCAGCGCAACACCGACGGCAGCTACTCCTACCTCGGGCGCTCCGACGACATGATCAAGGCCGGCGGGATCTGGGTCAGCCCGAGCGAGGTCGAGGCACGGCTGCTGGAGCACCCGGACGTGGTCGAGGTGGCCGTGGTCGGGGCGCCGGACGAGGCGGGGCTGGACAAGCCGGTGGCGGTGGTGGTGCCCCGGCCGGGCGCGGTGGTGCGGGAGGATGAGCTGGTGGAGTTCTGTCGGGCCGGGTTGGCCGCCTTCAAGCGACCGCGGCGGGTGCTGCTGGTCGAGTCGCTGCCCAAGACGGCGACCGGCAAGCTGCAGCGCTACCTGGTGCGGGCCGCCCTGGGCACGACACCAGGCACGGCGCCCGGCACGACGCCCGGCACGACACCAGGCACGACGCCCGGCACGGTGACCGCCCGGTGATCGTGGACGCACACGTGCACCCGGCGCGGCTGGCGACGCTGAAGCTGCCCTGGGACACCTGGCTCGGGCCGGCCGCCGACGCCGACGCGGTCGCCGCGCTGTACGGCCCGGACGGGGCGCTGGTCCCGGAGCGGTTCGACGCGCTGTTCGAGGCGGAGGGGGTGGACCGGGCGCTGCTGTTCTGCGAGTACAGCCCCCGGGTGACCGGCATCCAGGCGATCGAGGACATGCAACCGCTCCTGGAGCACAACCCCGAGCGGTTCCGGGTGGTCGCCAACGTCAACCCGCACCTGCACTACCCGGTCGACGCCGAGGTCCGCCGCCAGCTCGACCTGGGCGCGGTGGCGCTGAAGGTGCACCCGGTGCACGGCAACTTCGCCCCGAACGACCGCGAGCTCTACCCGGCCTACGCCGAGTGCCAGGCCAGGGGCATCCCGGTGATCACGCACACCGGCCCGAGCTCGTTCCCCGGGGCGAGTGGGCGGCGCGGCGACCCGGTGCTGATGGACGACGTGCTGCGCGACTTCCCGGACCTCACCGTGGTGCTCGCGCACGGCGGCCGGGGCTGGAGCTACGAGACGGCCGGCTTCATGGCGCTGGCCAGGCCGAACCTCTGGCTGGACATCGCGGGGCTGCCCCCGAAGCGGCTGCCGCACTACTTCGAGCGGTTCGAGCTGGACCGGATCGCCGCGAAGTGGATCTTCGGTACAGACTGGCCGGGCATTCCCGGGGTGGCCGCCAACATCAAGGCGGTCGCCGATCTCGGGCTGTCTCCGGCGGTGCTGGACGCGGTGCTGGGTGGTAGCGCGGAGCGCGTCTACCAGCTGAGCTGAACCGGGTCGGCCGCGTTGACCCCCGTCGTCACAGCCACCGGCCCGGTGGAAGCTCAGCCGGCGGACTCGAGCATCTCGCGCCACTGCCGGCGGGCCACCGCGTCCCACTGCTCGTGCCGCTCGCGGAACAGCTCGGCGGCCTTCGCGCCGGCCCAGCCGCCGGGGAGGAGCTCGGCAGGCAGCTGCGGGTCCAGGAACGGGAACCGCCGCCAGGCGTGCACCAGGTGGATCTGGTCCCGCAGCACATCCTTGGGGCTGGCCGGCTCGGCGGCGCTGAAGGTGGTGATGAAGTCGTGGTACGCCGCCTCGACCCCGGCCAGGTTCCAGGCCTCGGCCACCAGCTCGCGCTCCTTGCCGATCTGCCCGAACGCGCCGACGAAGGACGAGGTGACCTCCTCCAGCGCCAGCTCGTGGATGACCTCGGACACCTCCGGCTGCTTGCCGGGCTCGGGCGAGAGCCAGACGCCGGGCGCGGGGGTGCCGAGGCCGGCCCAGGCCAGGCGGGTCCGCAACCGGTGCCGCAGCTGGCGCCGGGACTCCGGCACGCTCACCAGCAGCACCAGCCAGCGCCCGTCCCAGCCGGTGGGGGACGCGCCGAACGAGTAGATCCGCTGCGCGCCGGTGGACAGCAGCTGGTGGCCGGTCGCGGTCAGTGACCAGCGCACCCGCCGCCCGGACCGGTCGGAGCTCAGCAGTCCCTCGGCGGCGGTGCGGGCCAACGCCTGGCGGCCCGACTTGTGCTCCACACCGAGGTCGCTCAGCACGTCCAGCAGCACCTGGGTCCACACCGCCTCGTCGCGGGGCAGCACGAACTCGCCCAACACGGTGAGTAGCAGCGAACGGGCGCTGGTGGCACTGAGCTCACGGCGCCGCGACAGCACCGGGGGCGCGAAGTCGGCGCCGGACACACCCAGCGGCTCGAAGTCAGGGCTGGTCATAGCCACCCCAGAGTAGTCCGATCGGCACCGGCCCCGGCCAACCGCACACTCTAAAGTGCCCCAGGGTGACCCCCGAACAGCTGCTGGCGATCGACCGGATGCACGTCTGGCACCCCTACGAGTCGATGCCGGGGGTGTCCACCCCGGTGCCGATCGCCGGCGCGGAGGGGGTCCGGCTGCGGTTGGGCGGGCCGGCGTTCGGCCGGCCGGCGGGCACCGAGCTGATCGACGGGATGTCCTCGTGGTGGGCCGCGATCCACGGCTACCGCCACCCCGCGCTGGACGCCGCGGTCACCGACCAGCTGGGCCGGATGAGCCATGTGATGTTCGGCGGGCTGACCCATGAGCCCGCGGTGGCGCTGGCGCGGCGGCTGGTCGAGATCACCCCGGAACCCCTGCGGCACGTGTTCCTGGCCGACTCCGGCTCGGTCTCGGTCGAGGTCGCCATCAAGATGTGCCTGCAGTACTGGCGGTCCCGGGGGCGCCCGGCCAAGCACCGGTTGATGACCTGGCGCGGCGGCTACCACGGCGACACGTTCGGCGCGATGAGCGTGTGCGACCCGGACGGCGGAATGCACTCGCTGTGGGCCGACGTGCTGCCCCGCCAGGTCTTCGCCGGCCCGCCGCCGGTGGGGTTCGAGACGGCGTACGTGGCGGAGCTGGCCGAGCTCGTCGAGACGCACGCCGACGAGCTGGCGGCGGTCATCGTGGAGCCCGTGGTGCAGGGTGCCGGCGGCATGCGGTTCCACGACCCGCGCTACCTGCACGTGCTGCGCGAGCTGTGCCTGACCCACGACGTGCTGCTGGTGTTCGACGAGATCGCGACCGGCTTCGGGCGCACCGGTGAGCTGTTCGCCGCCCACCACGCGGCGGTGAGCCCGGACGTGATGTGCCTCGGCAAGGCCCTGACCGGCGGTTACCTGTCGATGGCCGCCGTGCTGTGCAGCTCGGAGGTGGCCCGGGGGATCAGCGACGGTGAGGCGGGCGTGCTCATGCACGGCCCGACGTTCATGGGCAACCCGCTGGCCGCGGCGGTGTCGCTGGCCTCGATCGACGAGCTGCACCGCCGGGACTGGCGCGCCGAGGTCGCCGGTATCGCCGAGGGCCTGCGGGCCGGCCTGGCCCCGCTGCGCGGGCGGCCCGGGGTGCGGGACGTTCGGGTGCTCGGCGCGATCGGGGTGGTGCAGCTGGACCGCCCGGTGGACCTGGCGGCGGCCACCGCCGCGGCGGCCGCGCACGGGGTGTGGCTGCGCCCGTTCCGGGACCTGATCTACACGATGCCGCCGTACCTGACCGGGCCGGCCGACCTGGCCACCGTGACGGCCGCGATGGGTGCCGCGGCGGCCGCCGCGACGGCGACCCGACCCCCCTTGTGAGCCAGCCCACCAAAGATCACACGTTGGTGCCAGTGGTACTCCTGAGGTGGGCGGCTCACGGGTCGGGCGGCGGTCTGTAGGTCATATCGAGGGGTTATAACGGACGGTCGTCACTCGATCGTCAGGTCAGGGCAACACATGGTGTGACGTGCTGGGTCGCGGCTGGGCCACTGGGCCGGGTGCGCGTTGGGCCGGTGGGAACTCGGCGGGCCCGGTGATCCGTTGGCGAGGTGCCGGTGCGGGCGACGGTGACCGCGGTCCGGCGACCCCTCTCAACCCCTATCTGAGGAGCCGCATGCCCGCGCCACCGCCAAGGCAAGGCCCCCGGCACGCGATTGGCCGTGCCTCTCCCCGGGGCGCCTCGCGCCCCGCGCAACACCCTGATCAACAACTCCCTGATCAACAACGCCCGGGTCGACAACACCCGGATCAACAACGCCGGGACACCCGGTCCGACCCACTGGCCGAGCTCCTGCCCGAGCCGATGCCCGAGCCGATGCCCGCCCCACTGCCCGAGCCCATGACCGAGCCGCTGAACAAGGTCCCGACCGAGCCACGCCGGCCGGGGGGCTGGCGGCCGGACTGGTCGGTGGCCCGGGCCGACGTCGGCGCCTCGCTGGTGGTGTTCCTGGTCGCGGTGCCGCTGTCACTGGGTATCGCCGTCGCCTCCGGCGCACCGGTCCTGGCCGGGCTGATCGCCGCCATCGTCGGCGGCATCGTGGCCGGGCTTCTCGGCGGCTCGCCGCTGCAGGTCAGCGGCCCCGCCGCCGGGCTGACCGTGGTGGTGGCGGAGCTGGTCACCACGTTCGGCTGGCAGACCACCTGCGCGATCGTGACCGGCGCCGGACTGGTGCAGATCGGCTTCGGGCTCAGCCGGCTCGCCCGGTTCGCGCAGGCCATCCCACCGGCCGTGGTGCACGGCATGCTGGCCGGCATCGGCGGCACGATCGTGCTGGCCCAGCTGCACGTGGTGCTCGGCGGCTCGCCGCAGACCAGCGCGCTGGAGAACCTCGTCCAGCTGCCCGGTCAACTGATGAACGCGCACGGCGCCGCCGTGGTCGTCGGAGTGTGCACCGTGGCGCTGGTGCTGGGCTGGCCCCGGCTGCCCGGCCCGCTGCGGGTGGTGCCCGGCCCGCTGGTCGCCGTCGCGGTGGCCACCGGAGTGAGCCTGCTGCTGGACTCCGTCTCGGGCCGACCGGTGCCCCGGGTGGACCTGCCCGGCGGGCTGCTCAGCGCGGTGCACATGCCGCTGCTGCCGGACAGCAACTGGGGCGCGGCGGTGGGCGGCGTGCTCACCGTGGCGCTGATCGCCAGCGTGGAGAGCCTGCTCTCGGCGGTCGCGGTGGACCGGATGCACAACGGCCCGCGCACCGACGCCGACCGTGAGCTGATCGGCCAGGGCGCGGCCAACACGCTGTCCGGGCTGCTCGGCGGCCTCCCGGTGACCGGGGTGATCGTGCGCAGCTCGACGAACGTCCGGGCCGGCGCCCGCACCCGGGCCGCCGCCGTGCTGCACGCGGTGTGGATCGCGGTGTTCGCGCTGGCCCTGGTCTGGCTGGTCGAGTCCATCCCGCTGGCCGCGCTCGCCGGGCTGCTCGTGGTGGTCGGTGTGCAGCTGGTCAAGCTGGCGGACCTGCGGACCGCCCGCAAGCACGGCGAGCTCGCCCTCTACCTGATCACCGCGTTCGGCGTGATGGCGCTGAACCTCCTGGAGGGGGTCGGCCTCGGGCTGGCGCTGGCCGCCGTGCTGGTGCTGCGCCGGGCGGTGCGGGCCCGGGTACGCCACGAGGCGCCGGAACACGACGGCGAGCACCTCGTGGTTGTGGAGGGCCTGGCCACGTTCCTGTGCGTGCCGAACCTGTCCCGGGTGCTCGCGGAGATCCCGGCCGGCGCGTCGACCCGCGTCGAGCTGGCCGCGCACTACGTCGACCACGCGGCGCGCGACCACCTGGACAACTGGGTCACCCGGCAGCGGGCCAGCGGCGCGGCGGTGGTCATCACCCAGCGCGGGCCCGGCGGCCGGGGCGACCCGCCGGGAAAGGGCGGCCCAGCGCCTCGTCGACACAGCATCGGCGTCCTCGACCGGGGCCTGCAGCAGGCCGGCGGGCGTTAGGACAGGGCAGTGAGGACAGGGCGGTCCGGGGGACCGGACTGACGTAGGGTCAACCGCTGTGCCCGAGCATCCCCTGGACTGGCTGTCCGGCCACGCCGAGCGGCGGCGGGCCGCCGGGCTGCGCCGCGAGCTGCGCCCCCGCCCGGCCGGTGAGCCGGTGCTCGACCTGGCCGGGAACGACTACCTCGGGCTCAGCGCCCACCCGGGGGTGATCGAGGGCGGGCTGGCCGCGCTGCGCACCTGGGGTGCCGGCTCGACCGGATCCCGGCTGGTCACCGGCAGCACGGTGCTGCACGCGGAGCTGGAGGACGAGCTCGCGGCGTTCGCCGGTTACCGGGCCGGGCTGGTGTTCTCCTCCGGCTACCTGGCGAACCTCGGGGTGGTCGGCGCACTGAGCGGCCCGGGCAGCCTGGTCGTCTCCGACCGCGCGAACCACGCCTCCCTGATCGACGCCTGCCGGCTGTCCAGGGCCCGCGTCGAGGTGGTCCCGCACAACGACGTGGCCGGGGTGGACGCGGTACTCGCGGCGCGGTCCGAACGGCGTGCGCTGGTGGTCACCGACAGCGTGGGCAGCGTCGACGGCGACCACGCCCCACTGGCCCGGCTGCACGCGGTGGCCAGGGCGCGGGGTGCGGTGCTGGTGGTGGACGAGGCGCACGGGCTGGGCGTGTGCGGCCCCGGCGGGCGCGGGCTGCTCGCCGAGACGGGGCTGGCCGGCGCGGACGACGTGGTGGCCACGGTGACGTTGTCCAAGGCGCTGGGCAGCCAGGGCGGCGCGGTACTGGGCCCGGCCGCGGTGGTCGAGCACCTGGTGGACACCGCGCGCAGCTTCATCTTCGACACCGGGCTGGCGCCGGCCAGTGCGGGCGCCGCGCTGGCCGCGCTGCGGGTGCTGGCCGCCGAGCCGGAACGCCCGGCCGCCACGCTGGCGGCGGCGGCCGCGATCGCCGCCTCGGCCGGGGTGCCGGTGCCGGCCGCCGCCGTGGTGTCCGTGGTGCTCGGCGACCCGGCGGTGGCGTTCGAGGCGGCCGGGCGGTGCCTGGCGCGCGGGCTGCGGGTGGGCTGCTTCCGGCCGCCCTCGGTGCCGGCGGGCACCAGTCGGCTGCGACTCACCGCGCGGGCCACCCTGACCGCGGCCGAGCTGGAGCTGGTGCGCGGTGTGCTGGCCGAGGTGCTCGGCGAGGTCCGGCCGGCCGGCAGCGCCGCCGCCGGTGCGATCGGGGCGCCGGTCGGGTGAGCGTGTTGATTGTCACCGGCACCGGGACGGGCGTCGGCAAGACGGTGGTGGTCGCCGCGCTGGCCGCCCTCGGGATCGCCGCCGGCCGCCGCGTCGCGGTGCTCAAACCGGCGCAGACCGGCGTCGGCCTCGACGAGCTGGGGGATCTCGGCGAGATCCGGCGGCTGGTCGGCGAGACCGCGACGGCGACCGGGGCACTGACCACCAGGGAGCTGGCCCGCTACCCGGACCCGCTGGCCCCGGCCACCGCGGCCGCCCGGGTCGGCCGGGCGCCGGTGACGACGCAACAGGTCGCCGAGGCGGCCGCCGAGCTGGCCGGCCAGCACGACCTGGTGCTGGTGGAAGGTGCCGGCGGGCTGCTGGTGCGGTTCAGCGCAGGGGAGACCCTGGCCGACGTGGCCGCCGCGTTGGACGCCCCGGTGCTGGTGGTGGCCGCCGCCGGCCTCGGCACCCTCAACCACACCGCGCTGACCACGGAGGTGCTGGTGGCGCGGGGGCTGCGCCCGGCAGGTGTGGTGATCGGCAGCTGGCCGGCCGAGCCCGACCTGGCGGCCCGGTGCAACCTGGCCGACCTGCCGGCGGTCACCGGTGTCCCGCTGCTGGGGTGGCTGCCGGCCGGTGCCGGCCGGTTGGCCCCGGATGAGTTCCTGGCCACGGTCGAGGCGGCTCTGGGGGCAGTGCCAGTCTGGCTCGCCTAGGATCCGAACCACTCGACGTGAGGGAGAGCTGCATGGCCGCGCCTGTCGTCCACACCGACCTCTTGACCGAGCTGCGGGACTCGGTACTCGAGCGGGGCGTACCGGCCACTCCGGCGCAGGTGCTGGAGCTGTTGCGGCTACCGGACCAACACCTCGAGGACCTGCTGGCGCTGGCGCACGAGGTGCGGATGCGCTGGTGCGGACCCGAGGTCGAGGTCGAGGGCATCATCAGCCTGAAGACCGGCGGCTGCCCGGAGGACTGCCACTTCTGCTCGCAGTCCGGTCTGTTCGCCTCGCCGGTGCGCTCGGCGTGGCTGGACATCCCGATGCTGGTCGAGGCCGCCAAGCAGACCGCGAAGACCGGGGCCACCGAGTTCTGCATCGTGGCCGCCGTGCGCGGCCCGGACGAGCGGCTGATGACCCAGGTCGCCGCCGGCATCCAGGCGATCAAGGACGAGATCGACATCAACATCGCCTGCTCGCTGGGCATGCTGACCCCCGACCAGGTGCAGCGGTTGGCCGCGATGGGCGTGCACCGCTACAACCACAACCTGGAGACGGCCCGCTCGTACTTCCCCGAGGTGGTCAGCACGCACACCTGGGAGGAGCGCTGGGACACCCTGCGCCTGGTGCGCGAGGCGGGCATGGAGGTCTGCTGCGGCGGCATCGTCGGCATGGGGGAGACCGTCGAGCAGCGCGCCGAGTTCGCCGGTCAGCTCGCCGAGTTGGAGCCGGACGAGGTGCCGCTGAACTTCCTCAACCCGCGCCCGGGCACGCCGTTCGGTGACCTCGAGCTGATGCCGGCCGCCGACGCGCTGCGCACCGTGGCGGCGTTCCGGCTCGCGTTGCCCCGCACGGTGCTGCGCTTCGCCGGCGGCCGGGAGCTCACCCTGGGCGACCTGGGCGCCCGCAAGGGCCTGCTCGGCGGGATCAACGCGGTCATCGTGGGCAACTACCTGACCACGCTCGGCCGCCCGGCGGAGTCCGACATCGACCTGCTCGGCGAGCTGTCCATGCCGGTCAAGGCGTTGAACCAGACCCTGTGAACGGCACCGTGTTCTGCGACCAGTGCGGGGCGCCGGCCGAGGCCGGCGGACACGGGCGGTGCGCGGCCCGCCGGGCACTGGAGCCACCCAGGTACTGCGTGGACTGTGCGCGCCGGATGGTGGTGCAGGTGACCCCGACCGGCTGGACGGGCCGCTGCAGCCGGCACGGCGAGCGGCGCAGCGCGGGGTACTGAGCGACCGGGCCGGCTCAGTTGTCGCTGTGCTCGACGGCGTAGCTGGACAGCGGCGCCGGCACCGCCCGCAACTCCGAGAGCAGCGACGCCTCCCGGTACAGCAGCGCGCGCACCATGCGCAGCCGGCGGGTCGGGCAGGTCTGTTCCAGCAACAGCTGGCGGTCCCGCATGGGCAGCAGGCAGTCCGCCGCGAGCAGGTGCGGCAGGGTCTCGCTGCCGACGTCGGGCGCCGGCTCGCGCCATTCCTCGGCCCGCCACGCGGTCCGGCAGTAGCGCTGGTGCGCCGCCCGGGCAGCACTGGTCAGGCCCAGCAGCCTGGCCTCGCCGGTGTCGTCGTCGGGTACGTCCGGCAGCCACTCCACGGTGCCGATCAGGTACGGCCGGGACCGGGCGTCCAGCTCCATCAGCCGGAAGCGCCGCGAACCCCGGGTCACGATGTCGAACCGGCCGTCCGGCAGCTTGCGCACGTCGCGCAGCTCGGCGGTGCAGCCGACCCGGTGCAGGCCGTGGATCCCGTCGCTGTCCGGCGCCCAGCCCTCCCGTACCGCGATCACGCCGAATTCCTTGCCGGGGACCGTGCCGGTGACCAGGTCGATGGTGAGCTGGCGGTATCTCGGTTCGAATACGTGCAGCGGCAGCGAGGTTCCGGGCATGAGAACGGTCCCGAGGGGGAACAACGGGAGCGTCTGGGGCACCCGGTTACGTTACGACGGTGTGGCCCTGATCGCTGGTTGAGCTCCCGTCCGGATCGGGGTGGCCGGGCGCCGCGTCGACCGCGTGCGACGGCCTGAGCACGGCGGATGCGTCGGTGACCCGCAGCCGCCGCTCGGCAAATCGGAACAGCGCGGCCGGTCGGCCACCGGCGGGGCCCGGCGGCGCGGTCCGCCCGGTCGACACCAGCACGCCCCGCCGCGCCAGCACCCGCTGCAGGTTGGTCGCCGACACCGGGTGGCCGAGCGCACTCACGTAGAGGTCGCGCAGGGCGGACACCGAGAACTCGGCGGGAGCCAGCGCGAAGCCCAGGTTCGTGTAGGACAGCTTGGCGCGCAGCCGGTCCCGGCCGACCCGCACGATGGCGGCGTGGTCGAACGCCGTCGGGGGCATCGTGGCCACCGGGTGCCACCGTGTGTCGTCCGGCACAGCGGGATCCGCGTCACACGGCACCAGCCCGAGGAACGCGGTGGCCACCAGTCGGATTCCCGGCACCCGGTGTGGCTCGCTGAACACCCCGAGCTGTTCCACGTGCGCGACTTCCCGCACGTCGACCTTGTCCGCGAGCTGGCGCAGGACCGAGGTCTGCACGTCCTCGTCGGCCCCCAGCGCCCCGCCGGGAAGCGCCCAGCGGCCCAGATCGGGCTGTTGCGCGCGTTGCCAGAGCAACACCTGGAGGGTGCCGTGGCGGATCTGCAGGACGGCGGCGAGCACTTCGTGTCCCGTTTCCGTTTTCCTGCTGGTAACATCGGCCATAGTTTTCGATTGTAAGGCGAAAACCAACCGACCGACAAGCGGGGGTGCCCGGCCACAGCCGGCCGGGGAGGAGGAGCTGTGACGATCACCGAGCTAGGCGCGCCACCGTTGCGGGCCGACTGGGCCGATGAGGTCCGTCGGCTGGCCCGCGAGCGCGACGCCGTGGTGCTGGCGCACAACTATCAGCTGCCCGAGATCCAGGACGTGGCGCACCACACCGGCGACTCGCTGGCCCTGTCGCGCATCGCGGCCGCCGCCGAGGAGTCCACCATCGTGTTCTGCGGCGTGCACTTCATGGCCGAGACCGCGAAGATCCTCGCCCCGGAGAAGACGGTGCTCATCCCGGACGCCGCCGCCGGCTGCTCACTGGCCGACTCGATCACCGCCGACCAGCTGCGGGAGTGGAAGGCCGAGCACCCGGACGCGGTGGTGGTGTCGTACGTGAACACCACCGCCGAGGTGAAGGCCGAGACCGACGTGTGCTGCACCTCGTCCAACGCGGTCGAGGTCGTCGAGTCCATCCCGGCCGACCGTGAGGTGCTGTTCCTGCCCGACCAGTTCCTCGGCGCGCACGTGCGCAGGGTGACCGGGCGGGACAACGTGCACGTCTGGGCCGGCGAGTGCCACGTGCACGCCGGGATCAACGGAGCCGAGCTGACCGCCCGGGCCGCCGAGGACCCGGATGCGGAGCTGTTCATCCACCCGGAGTGCGGCTGTGCCACCTCGGCGCTGTACCTGGCCGGCACCGGCGCGGTGGAGCCCGACCGGGTCCGGATCCTGTCCACCGGCGGGATGCTGGACGCCGCCAGGGCCACCCGCGCGAAGTCGGTGCTGGTGGCCACGGAGGTCGGCATGCTGCACCAGCTGCGCCTGGCCGCCCCGGAGGTCGAGTTCCGCGCGGTCAACGAGCGGGCGTCCTGCCGGTACATGAAGATGATCACTCCGGCGAAGCTGCTGCGCGCGCTGCGGGAGGGCCGCGACGAGGTGACGGTCGACCCGGCGACGGCCGCGCGCGGTCGGGCGGCGGTCGAGCGGATGATCGCCATCGGCCGGCCCGGCGGTGGGGAGTGACCGGGCCGGCGCCGTCCTGGGAGGCGCGGGCCGACCTGGTGGTGGTGGGCAGCGGGGTGGCCGGCCTGACCGCCGCCCTGGAGGCCCGTGACCTGGGGTTGCGGGTGCTGGTGGTGACCAAGGACGCCGCCGACGCAGGCTCCACCCGGTGGGCCCAGGGCGGCATCGCCGTGGTGCTCGAGGACGGCCACGAGCCGGGTGACTCGGTGGACCGGCACGTGGCCGACACACTGGCCGCCGCCGGGGGGCTGGCCGACCCGGCCGCGGTGGGCAGCATCCTGGCCGACGGCCCGGCCGCGGTGGCCGCGCTGCGCCGCCGGGGCGCGGTGTTCGACCCGGCCGAGGGGGTCGGCGCCGCGGGGGAGCTGGCACTGACCCGGGAAGGTGGGCACACCGCCTTCCGGGTGGTGCACGCCGGCGGTGACGCGACTGGCGCGGAGGTGGAGCGCGCGCTGCTGGCCGCCGCGTCGTCCGCCGGGTCCTCGGCGGGGACGGTCGCGATGTTGACCGGGCACGTCGCGGTGGACGTGGTCCGCGCGGGTGGTGACCGGGGCCCGGTCGGCGGGCTGTGGGTGCTGGACGACACCGGCCGGCTCGGTCTGCTGCGGGCCCCCGCCGTGCTCCTGGCCACCGGCGGCTACGGCCAGCTGTTCGCGAGCACCACGAACCCGGACACCGCGACCGGGGACGGTGTCGCGCTCGCGCTGCGGGCCGGCGCGGTGGCCGCCGACCTGGAGTTCGTCCAGTTCCACCCGACCGTGCTGTACACCGGGCCGGGCGCGCGCGGCCGGCGTCCGCTGGTCACCGAGGCGGTGCGCGGACACGGTGCGGTGCTGGTCGACAGCGCGGGCCACCGGGTGATGGCCGGTGAGCACCCGCTGGAGGACCTGGCCCCGCGCGACGTGGTGTCCGCCGCGGTCACCCGGCGGCTCGCGGCCACCGGCACGCGGTGCGTGTATCTCGACGCCACCGCGCTGCCCGGGTTCGCCCGCC
>DASYLM010000030.1:0-9545 GCA_036009565.1 Pseudonocardia sp.
CCGGTCCCAACCGGGACGGGCACGTCCGCGGCGCCCTGCACCTGACCCTGGCGGAGGTGTCCGGCAACCCCGCACTGCAGTTGTTCGTCGATGTCCTGCTGCGGTTGACCTGGCGCTACGCGAGCGACCAGCTCAACCACCTGCCCGACGACCCGGACCATCCGGCGTTCACCTCCTCGGACAGCTCGCACGAGGCTCTCGTCCACGCGGTCGTCGCCGGTGACGGTGCCCGCGCCCAGTACCTGGCCACCCAGCACCTGCAGATGTTCGGGGAGTTCCTGATCAGCTGGCGGCCCGAGTCGCGGAACCTGCCGAGCTGGCTGTGGGCGATCCACACCCCCGGGCGCACCCAGGAGCAGAAGCTGGCCGAGGTGGTGGCCCAGCGGCTGCTCGCCGAGATCACCGGCGACGGCTGGGAGGTCGGCTCGGTGATCGGTTCCGAGGCCGCCCTGCTGGACCGGTTCGGGGTCAGCCGCGCGGTGCTGCGGGAGGCGGTGGGGCTGCTGGAGTACCACTCGGTCGCGCGGATGCGGCGCGGCCCCGGTGGTGGGCTGGTGGTGGCCGAGCCGGCGCCCGGTGCCAGCATCGAGGCGATGGCGCTCTACCTGGACTACCAGGGCATCGAGGTCGAGCACCTGCGCGCCGTGCGCGAGGCGGTCGAGCTGGCCTGCCTCAACATGGTCGCGGCACGGGTCGGAGAGCCCGAGGTGGCGCGGCGGCTGCATCGGTTGCGAGACGGTGTGGGAGCGCTCGACCGGGACGGCGACGGAACCCGGTCGCCGAATCGGGACGAGCCCATCCTGCACGTGGAACTGGCCGAACTGGCCGGCAACCCGGTGCTGGCACTCTTCCTGCGCATCCTGATCACCCTGTGGCTGCGCCAGGGGGAGGCCGAGGAGCCCGAACCGGTGCCGCCGCGGCCCGAGGCGGCCGGCGACGTCGCGCACTCGCACCGGGGCATCATCGACGCCCTCCTGGTGGGCGACGGCGACCTCGCCCGGCATCGGATGCGCCGCCACCTGACCCCGCGGAAGCCGGGGCGGTCCTAGGCCCCTGAGCCGACGGCACAGAGCGCGGCGCCGCGGCACACAGGTTGGGCCCTGTGTGCGGTGGCTCGGCGCTGTGTGCCGTCAGGGTAGGGCGCGTGGGCGGCCCCCGGTCAGTGCGGCTTCGCCGGGGCGGCGTTGACGGACTGGAAGTCCTTGATCGCCTTGTCCAGATCCGCCAGCGCCTTGCCCTGGGCGGCGAAGTCACCGGACTGCTGGGCCGCGCGGAGTTCGCCGAGCGCGCCGTTGATGCCCGTCACGGCGCCCTGCAGCGCGGCGGGAGCCTGCGCCGTGCCGGTCGCGGGCGCGGTCGGGCCGGGGCCCGCGGCGGCGGCCGGCGCCGGGGTCGGGGTCACCTGGTTTGCGGCGCCGGGACCGAACACCTGGTTCAGGGCGACGTCCAGCCGTGCGTCGTAGCCGATCTTGCCGCCGAAACTCACCAACACCCTGGCCAGTTGCGGGAACGACGATTCCTGGTTGGCCCGCTCGATGTAGATCGGTTCCACGTAGAGCAGGCCGCCGGCCACCGGCAGGGTCAGCAGGTTCCCATAATCAATCGTCGTTTGATTTTGTTTGAGCAGGTTGAGCTGTTGGCTGACCTGCGGTAGCGACACGAACTGGTTCTGCGCCTGTTGGGGCCCGGGCGTCTGGGTGTCCGTGGGTAACTGCAGCACGGTGATATGGCCGTAGTTGCCCGGATCCGAGTTGGCCGAGACGTAGGCGGCCAGGAACGGGCGCTGCAAGCTGACCAGTGGACTGGTCAGCTGGAAACTGGCGCCCTGTTGGCCCGGTAGCCCGGCCAACACGTAGTACGGCGGCTGGGGGGTCGGGTTCGGCCCGTTGTCGAGCACCGTCGGGTCGGACGGAACATTCCAGAACGAGACGGTGGAGAAGAACTCCGCGGGGTTGTTCACGTGGTAGCGGGTCAGCAGCTGACGTTGCACCTCGAACTCGTCCTGCGGGTAGCGGAAGTGCGCCCGCAGGTCGGGGCTGATGTCGCTGCTCGGCTTGACCGTGCCCGGGAAGACCTTCATCCAGGTCTTGAGCACCGGGTCCTTCTCGTCGAACGCGTAGAGGTTCACCGTGCCGTCGTAGGCGTCGACCGTGGCCTTGACCGAGTTACGCAGGTAGCTGATCGTGTTGTTCGGCAGCCGGGGTACGCCCGGTGTCGAGTCGGCCGTGGCGTCGCCCAGTCCGACGTGCTCGGCGTAGGGGTAGTTCTCCAGCGTGGTGTAGCCGTCCAGGATCCACTGGATCCGGCCGTCGACCACGGCGGGGTACGGGTCGCCGTCCAGGGTGAGCCAGGGCGCCACCTGGCTCACCCGGTCGCTCGGGTCCCGCACGAACAGGATCTTCGAGTTGGCGTTGATCGAGCCGTTGAACAGGATGTTCTGTTCGCCGTAGGACATGGCGAACACCAGGCGGTTGAACAGGTTGCCCAGTGGCACCCCGCCCTTGCCGTCGTAGGTGATCTGGTCGGTGTCGCTGTCGTACTCGCGGGGGGCGTCGCCCGGTGCGGCGCCGACGATGGAGTAGTCGGTGATCAGGCGCCCGTAGTAGATACGGGGCTGGCTGACCGGGATGTCGCCCTTGGTGGTGGTGTCGCTGACGGTGAAGTTCGGGTAACCACCCTGGCCGGCGGCGGCGTCGTCGAGCGCGGAGTTGACCTGGTTGGCCGGTGCGGCGACGAACCCGTTGCCATGGGTGTAGACCATGTGCTGGTTGATCCAGTTGGTCTGGTTGCCGGTGAGCGCGCTGCTGTCGAGCTCGCGTGCGGCGACGACGTAGTCACGGACCTGGCCGTTCACCTTGTAGCGGTCGATGTTCAGCTGCTGGGGGAAGCCGTAGAAGTTCTTGCGCTGCTCGAGCTGGGTGAACGTCTTGGACAGCCGGCTCGGGTCGAGCAGCCGCAGGTTGGAGATCGTCGCGGTGTCCGCGCCCACCTGCGCGGGAGTCGCGTCCGTCCGTCCCGAGTAGTCCTGGTACTTCACCTTGTCCGGGGTGAGCCCGTAGGCGGCCTGGGTGGCCTCGATGTTGCGCTGGATCGGGATCGCCTCGCGCACGTTCGCGTTCGGCTTGACCACGAACTGTTGCAGCACGGCCGGCCAGGCGGCGCCGATCAGCACGCTGGACAGCACCAGCAGCGCGATCGCGATCGACGGCAGCTGCAGGTTGTGGCGGAACACCGCCGCGAAGAACGCCGCCGCGCAGATCAGCGAGATGAACAACAGGATGATCTTGGCGGGGATCACCGCGTTCAGGTCGGTGTAGCTGGCGCCGCTGAACACCCCACCGTTGTCACTGGAGGACGACAACAGCGTGGAGTAGCGGTCCAGCCAGTAGGCCACCGCCTTGAGCAGCACGAAGATCCCGGCCAACACCGCCAGCTGGGCCCGCGCGGCGACCGAGACCTGACCGGCCCGCCCGGCCAGGCGCACGCCGCCGAAGATGTAGTGCGTGATCAGCGACGCCACGAAGCACAACGCCACCGCGACGAACATCAGGTCCAGCACCCAGCGGTAGAACGGCAGCTGGAAGGCGTAGAACCCGACATCCATCCCGAACACCGGGTCGGCGGTGCCGAACGGTGTCGAGTGCAGGAACATCTGCGCGGTCTGCCAGTCGCCCTGCGCGGCCAACCCCGCGATCACCCCGATCACCAACGGCACCCCGACGGCGAACACCCGCAACCGCTGGATGATCACCGTCCGGTACCGGGCAACCGGGTCCTCCGGGCCGCTCACCGGCACGAACACCGGCCGCGACCGGAAAGCCACCGCCAGCGTCGCCGCGAGCAGCACCGCGAACACCACCGCCACCAGCACGAACTGCACGATCCGGGTCAACACGATCGTGCTGAACACCTGCCGGTAGCCGACCTCGCCGAACCACAGCCAGTTGACGTAGTAGTCCAGCAACCGGGAGCCGGCCAGTAAGGCGACCAGCGCGACACCGCCGACGACGAGCAGGATCCGGGTCCGCCGGGACAGCGCGGGAGCCCCAGTGGGGGGCGTCATCGCCACGAGGCACGCTCCAGTGTTGTTCGAGGCAGCTGCCGCGCGTCCGGGTGCCCTGCTCAACCCGACGGAGCGCGGATGACAACCTGTGTTTGTCCGTCCAACTCTACGGAGGGCGTATGGGGTTCCCGTTTCGGATGGGAGAATGTCGGCGATGAACGCCACTGAGCATTCCGCGGCCGACTGGTCCTCGGCGTTGCCGACCGCTGCCCGGGAAGTGGAGGACTTCCTGTCCGAGTCTGGTTGGGACCAGCCACCACAGCTGTTTGCGCTGGTCCCGACCGCGCAACTGCTTCAGGCCGAGCCCGGGTTGGCGGCCCGGTTGGCGGTCGCCGAGGGGCTCACACCGGTCGCCCAGGACCCCCTCACCGACGAGGACGTCGCCGAGAAACTGGCCGAGATTTGTTGGCCCGATGGGGTGACCGGCTGCGCCCTGGCCCAGGAGATCGTGGTGCTCCCGCCGGCGGCCGAGGCCGAACTGGACCAGGCGGTGGCCGGCGCCTCGGGTTCCCCGGACGATCTGGACCGGGTCGCGGTGCGGGTCGCGCAGCGCCACCCCGACCGCAGGGACGCCCGCCTGGTGGTCGCGGTGCTGCGTGCCGGCGGGCACTGCTGCCTGCTCCGGGTGCGGGGTACCGGCGACCAGCCGGACGAGCTGGTGGAGCACCCGGACCTGGCGCCGAACATGGTGAACGCGCTGCTGCGGACCCTCGACGTCGGCGAGTCCGTCTGAGGCACTGGTGTCCTGAGTCCGACGCAGGGCACTAGCTGGCCTGGCTCGGCCCGCTGAGCTCGCCGGGCGCGGTGCGCACCGCCCGGCCGAACCGGGTGACCGGCTCCAACGGCGCGGACCGGGGGGCGTGCACGATGGGCGCGACAGCGGCCGCCCGATTGCCCACACCGAGCTTGCGGTAGGTCCGCTCCAGGTGCTTGGCCACCGTGCGCGGGCTGACCTGCAGGGCGTGCGCGATAGCCACGTTGGTCCGGCCCGCCGCGACCAACTCGAGCACCTGCCGTTCGCGGCCGGTCAGCGGGGCCAGCCGCTCCTGGGACGGAGCCGCCAGCCGTTGTTCCAGGCGGTGCACGGTGCGGGCCCGCAGCAGCGCTTCGGCCAGCGGGCCGCGCAGCAGGTCGAGCACGTCGCGGTCGGATTCGGTGAAGTCGCCGTGTTCGCGGTTGAAGGCGAACGCCCGGCTGCTCGTCGGCGAACTGGGCAGGTGCACCCCGAGCACGTGCTCGGTGGGGCGGGGCCGGTAGCACTCCTGGTAGATGTCCAGGCGGTGCCAGTCGGCACGGCCGACCACGTCGCTCATCCGCACCGCGCGGCCGTCCCCGGAGGCGCGGTAGTAGTTGAGCAGCGGGTGCTGGTCGACGTTCTCGCTGAACGCCTGGTAGTTCGAGACCGCGAGGGTGCCGTCCGGGTAGTCGGAGTACCTGATCCGGCCGGACGGCAGGTCGACCTCGGTGAACGTGAGGATGTCGCACCCGATCAGGCGGGCCAGGCTGGTCAGTGCGACCTCGGTGAAGGCCGCCGGGTGGTCCAGGTCGGCCAGGTCCGCGACGACGGCGATCGCCCGTTCGACCGTGCGCATCGGCAGGTACATGGTGGCCTTCCCGACGATGGACACCCGCGCCATCTGCAATACAGCGCAACGCACGGTGCTCCCGGGAGCGGGTGAGGTCAAGGGGAACAATCCATTTGCCGGCACAACGACCGCGCGGCCGCCGAGGGCCCGGTACTCTCCACGCCACCCGCTCGACACTGGGAAGCAGCGTGAGTCTCACCGTCGTCGTCGCGCTCGTGTTGCTGCCGGCCGTCATGTACGGCCTGGCGCTCGCGCTCGCCGCGGCCCGGACCTGGTTGGGCATCACCGGCATCCCGAGGGCGCGCAACGTCGTCCGCGCGGCGCGGCTGGGGCGGGCCAAGAGGCAGGGCGAACGGCACGGCGAACGGCCGAGCAAGCGGCACGGCGAACGGCAGAGCAAGCGGCACGGTGATCCCGGGAACACCGGCTGACCACCGGAGCGCTGGCTCACCCCGAGTCGCGAGGCGGCTCTAGCCGTCCAAGCCGTCGAAGGCGCTCAGGTAGCGCTGGGTGATCCACCGCTGCACCAGCCGCCCGGCCGGGCCGCCGAGCCGGGCGTACCAGGTGGCCGGGCGGGAGAAGGCCAGGATCGTGCACCACACGTCGCCGGCCGCGTCCCTGGTCACCACGAACGCCTCCTCGCCCCGCTCGGGGTGCCCGGGCAGCGTGCCGTAACCGAAGCCGGCTCGGTCCGCCTCGTCGACGGTCCACACCACGCGGCACGGCGCGGTGATCGGCACCGGACCGATCCGGGTGGTCACCAGGACGGTCTGCCCCACCTCCGGCACCGCGGCCAGTGGGTACACCGTGGCCCCTGCGCTGAACTGCATGCCCCAGCCCAGCACGACCGTCCGGGCGGCGCGCCAGGTCCGCTCGCCGTGGCCGATCCGCACCCGGCGGCGCAGTACGTGGTAGCCGACGGGCAGCCCGGCGCCGTCCAGGCCTGGTTGCGCCTCGGCCACCCCGAACACCGCCGCCCGGGTGGCGCCCACCTCCGGGTAGCTCGGGGCCGCGGCGTCGGCGCGCCGGTACCGCTCGGTCAGCATGTCTGCTCGCTCAACACTCTCGGTCAACGCTCTCGGTCAACGCTCTCGGTCAACAGGGTCGCTCAACGGCGCCGCTCACAGGGCGGCCCGACGGGGCCGCTCAGCTGCAGGACGGCGCGGGGCGGTTCTGCTTCAGCGCGGTCAGCGAGTCCACCGCATCGCTCAGGTTCGTCACCTTGATCAGCTGTAGCCCGGCGGGGGTGTTCGCGGCCGCCTCGGCGCAGTTCGCCGCCGGGACCAGGAACACCGTCGCGCCGGCATGCCGGGCGGCGATCATCTTGAGCGGGATGCCCCCGATCGGGCTGACTACGCCGGTCGGCCCGATCTGGCCCGTGCCGGCGACGAACTTGCCGCCGGTCAGGTCGTCCGGGGTCAGCTTGTCGATCACCGCGAGGGCGAACGCCAGCCCGGCGGACGGCCCGCCGATGTCACCCAGGCTGATCACGATCTGGTTCGCGACCGCCGGGCGCCCCTCCGGGGTGATGCCGAGGAAACCCTGCGGGCCGTCCGGCCGGCCCGCGATGGCCGGCCGCGCCCCGACGGTCACGGTGCCCTGGGTCGCCGGGCCGTCACCGCGCTGGAAGCTGACCGGGATCTGGTCACCGGGGCGGGTGGTCGTCAGGATCTGGCTGACCTGTCCCGGCGAGGTGACCTGCTGGCCCTTGACGCTGAGCAGCTGGTCGCCCTCCTTGAGCACGTTGGCCGCCGGGGCGCCCGCGCTGAGTGGCCCGACCACCACCTTGACCGGCTCGTGCAGGTAGCTCAGCGCAGCGACCTCGGCGTCGTTCTCCGAGTCGGTGAACTGGGTGGTGTTCTCCTGCTCCACCTGCTGGTCGGACTTGCCCGGCGGGTAGATGGCCGCCCGGGGCACCAGCTCGCGCTCCGGGTCCGCCCAGAACTCCAGGGCGGTGACCGCGGTCAGCCCGTCGGTGACCGCGACCGTGGTCATGTTGAGGTGGCCGGTGGTCGGGTAGGTCTGCCGACCGGTGATGCTCACGACCGGCTTGCCGTCGACCGCACCCAGGGTGTCGAAGGTCGGGCCCGGCCCCAGCGCTACCAGCGGCACCCGCACCGTGCCCGCGAGCACACCGACGGCCAACACCACCAGCAGACCGATCACAAGGATTCTGGTACGACGCACCGGTTCAGCCTACGGCCGATCTCGCGGACCGTACGCGGCACCGCCGCGTACCGTGGTGCTATGAGCGAAACCCCGTTCGGATTCGGGCGTCCCGACCGCGACCGGGACGACGACCGAGATAAGAGCAACGATCAGAACCGCGACAGCAATGCCGAAGAGGGCTCCGGTGGCGCCGCTGACGGTCCTCAGGACCCGTTCGGCTTCGGCAACGCCGGCCAGCCCGGCGGCTTTCCCGGCGGCTTCGCGCTGCCCGGCATGCCGGGCATGCCCGGCGGCGGCCCGGGCGGTGGGTTCGACATGGGCCAGCTCGGCCAGATGCTCAGCCAGCTCGGACAGATGCTCAGCCAGGCCGGCACATCGTCCGGGCCGGTCAACTACGACCTCGCCAAGCAGCTCGCGGTCCAGCAGCTGGCGCACTCGCGCACGCCGACCAGTGAGCAGCGCACCGCCGTAGCCGATGCGTTCGCGCTGGCCGAGCTCTGGCTCGACCCGGCCACGTCGTACCCGACCGGTACCAAGAAGGTGGTGGCCTGGTCGCCCAAGGACTGGGTGGACGCGAGCATGCCGACCTGGCAGCGCATGTGCGACCCGGTCGCCCAGCGGGTGTCCGGCGCCTGGCTGGAAGGTCTGCCCGAGGAGGCCCGGCAGGCCGCCGGGCCGATGCTCGCGATGCTGGGCCAGATGGGCGGTCTAGCCTTCGGCAGCCAGCTCGGCACCGGGTTGTCCCAGCTGGCGACCGAGGTACTCACCTCGACCGAGGTCGGGCTGCCGCTCGGCCCGGTCGGCACCGCCGCGCTGCTGCCGGCCGCGATCGAGTCGTTCACCGCCGGGCTGGACCGCCCGGCCAGTGAGGTCATGGTCTACCTGGCCGCCAGGGAGGCCGCGCACCACCGCCTGTTCACCCATGTGCCGTGGCTGGTGCAGCGGCTGGTCGGCGCCATCGAGGAGTACGCCAGGGGCATCAAGGTCGACACCTCGCGGATCGAGGAGATCGCCGGCCAGATCGACCCGTCGGACCCGCAGTCGCTGGAGTCCGCGATGCAGTCCGGCCTGTTCGAGCCGCCGACGACCGAGGAGCAGCTCACCGCGCTGTCCCGGCTGGAAACGCTGCTGGCGCTGGTCGAGGGCTGGGTCGACGTGGTGGTCAGCGACGCGGTGTCCGGTCGGCTGCCGGGCGCGGACGCGCTGCGCGAGACGCTGCGCCGGCGCCGGGCCTCCGGTGGGCCCGCCGAGCAGACGTTCGCCACCCTGGTCGGCCTCGAGCTGCGGCCCCGGCGGCTGCGCGCCGCCTCCGAGCTGTGGCGGTTGCTCACCACCGAGTGCGGCACGGTCGGGCGCGACGAGGTCTGGGCGCACCCGGACCTGATCCCCGACGTCGAGGACCTGGACAACCCCGCTCAGTTCGTGGAGCGGCGCAAGTCCGACGTGTCCGACCCGATCGCCGAGCTGGAGCGCACCGAGGAGGCCGAGCACTCCCGAGCGCAGCAGGCCACGGCGGAGTCCGCCGGCGAGGCGTCGCCCGGCTCGTCACAGGGTGCCGAGTCGGCTGACAAGGGCAAGTCGGGTCCGGGCAAGGGCGAGTCGGGTTCGGGCAAGGCCGACGGAGGCGACCCCACCGGCTGACCTCGGCAGCTAGCCCGGTCGGCGGCGCACCAGCTTCCCTGGCCCTGGGGGCCGTATTGCGTATACCTACGCAGAGCAGCTCTGCG
>DASYLM010000031.1:0-24111 GCA_036009565.1 Pseudonocardia sp.
GGCCGGGTCGATCTCGAGCACGCCGACCTCGCTCGCCATGATGACGAGCCCGTCGTTCGTGACCCAGTACCGGGAGGGGCGCAGCCCGTTGCGGTCCAGCACCGCGCCGACCACCGTGCCGTCGGTGAAGGTGACGCAGGCCGGGCCGTCCCACGGCTCCATCACGCTCGCGTGGAACCGGTAGAAAGCCCGCCGCGCCTCGTCCATCTCGGCGTGGTTCTCCCACGCCTCCGGGATCATCATCAGCACGGCGTGGGGCAGGGCGCGTCCGCCGAGGTGCAGCAGCTCGAGTACCTCGTCGAAGGAGGCCGAGTCGGACGCGCCCTCGGTACAGATCGGGTACAGCCGGTCCAGCTCGCCCGGGATGAGCTCGCTGGCCAGCAGCGCCTCCCGCGCGCGCATCCGGTTCCGGTTGCCCCGGATGGTGTTGATCTCACCGTTGTGCGCCACGTAGCGGAACGGGTGCGCCAGCGGCCAGGACGGGAAGGTGTTGGTGGAGAACCGGCTGTGCACCAGCGCGATCGCGCTCTCCAGCCGCTCGTCGGTCAGGTCCGCGAAGAACGCCGGCAGCTGGTGGGTGGTGAGCATGCCCTTGTAGACCAGGGTGCGGCTGGACAGCGAGGCGAAGTAGGTGCCGCAGCCCAGCGCGGCGCTGTCCCGCTCGGCGCGCTTGCGCAGGCAGAACGCCAACCGGTCCAACGCGACGCCGGTGACCGGGGCCTCTCCCGGCGCCGGCTCGGCGGCCACGAACAGTTGGGCGAAGCGGGGCATGCAGGACTGCGCGGACGGCCCCACCTCGGCTTCGTCCGGGCGCACCACGAGCTCCCGCCAGCCCAGCACGCGCAGCTTCTCCTCGGCGGCGATGCGCTCGACCAGCTCGATCGCCTTGGTCCGCTGGTCGTCCTCGACCGGCAGGAACGCCAGGCCGACCGCGTACGCCCCGGCGCCGTCCGGGCCCGGCTCCGGCAGGGTGAAGTCGACCTCGGCGCGCAACAGCGCGTCCGGCACCTGCAGCAGGATGCCCGCGCCGTCACCGCTGGTGGGCTCGGCGCCGGCGGCACCCCGGTGCTCGAGGTTGGCCAGCGCGGTGAGCCCGTCGACGATGATGGAGTGGCTTCGCCGACCGAGTGAGTCGGCTACCATCGCGACACCGCACGAATCGTGTTCGGATGCCGGGTCGTAGAGCCCACGCGGGCGCGGTTGGGTAGAGAAGATCACCGCGAGTACCTCCCTCGACACTGGTGCACATGTCGGGACGACGGTGGCCCGCGGATTTCCGAGACTGTAACAGGCTGGAAACAGGCAGGCACAAACGTCGCCGGTGAGGATTCTCAATCACCGTCGATCATTGGACCGAACCCCAGCACCCGTCTCGCGCCACCCCCGCGATCGTACGAGCGCCCGCCATGGACCCATCGCCACGACGAGATGCGACCCAGCACAACGATACGACAGCCAGGGCGATTTGTCCGACCCCAGCAGGCTCAGGCTTTGCCGGAATCGGGCTTGGCCAAGGACGTGCCACCAGCCGGTTCGTCCGTCGACCCCTCGTCCGGCGCGCCGGACGGCACCGGTGCCGGGTCGCTCGCGGCCGACGACGCCCCGGTCGGCTCGGACTCGGTCGGCTCGGACTCGGCCGCCTCGGCCGCGTCGGCCCCGTTCGTCGCCGCCGGGGTGGGGTCGCCGGCCGGCCCGCCGGGCAGGTCGCCGAGCACCTCGCGGGGTTTGCGGACCAGCACCAGGTAGGCCACCGCCGCCAGGAAGACCACGCCGGCCACCACGACGTTGATCCGGATGTCGCCGAACACCCGGGTGGCCGGGTCGGAGCGCATCTGCTCGATGAAGAACCGGCCGAGCGTGTAGCCCGCCACGTAGACCGCGAACGCGCGACCGTGACCGAGGCGGAACCTGCGGTCCGCCCAGACCACCAGGACGGCCACCAGCAGGTTCCAGATGAGCTCGTAGAGGAACGTCGGGTGCACCACCGCGATCGGTGTGCTGTCCACCGCGACCCCGCCGAGCGGGTCCGGGATCGAGGTACCCGGCACCACCCTGGCGTAGATCTCCAGGCCCCACGGCAGCGTGGTCGGGCCGCCGTAGAGCTCCTGGTTGAAGTAGTTGCCGAGCCGCCCGATGGCCTGTGCGACGACGATGCCCGGGGCGACCGCGTCGGCGAAGGCGGGCAGCGGGATGCCGCGGCGGCGGCAGCCGATCCACGCGCCGACCCCGCCGAGCGCGACCGCGCCCCAGATGCCGAGACCGCCCTGCCAGATCTTCAGCGCGTCGATCGGGTGCCCGCCGGGCCCGAAGTACGTCTCGAAGTCGGTGGCCACGTGGTAGAGCCGCCCGCCGACCAGGCCGAACGGGACCGCGAAGACCGCAACATCGACCACCGTCCCGGGCTGCCCGCCGCGGGCGACCAGCCGGCGCTCGCCCCAGGTCACCGCGACCACGATGCCGACGATGATGCACAGCGCGTACGCGCGGATCGGTATCGGGCCGACGTGCCAGACACCCTGGTCGGGACTCGGGATGTTGGCCAGGAATCGGGCAGTCAGCGCGGGCAGCACGGGCTCACCGTACTTGTCGCCGGATTTTCCGATCAGGCCGGCTGGGTAGACGGGTGCCGGACCCCGTCGGCGAGCTCGCCCGCCAGCGCGCGCATCGCCGATTCCCCGACGCCGGCGGCGCTGACCAGCGCGGATCCGACGATCACCGCATCGGCGAAGCCGGCGACGGCGGCGGCCTGCGCTCCGGAGCGCACGCCGAGGCCGACGCCGATGGGCAGCGTGGTGTGCGGTCGGGTGCGGGCGACCAGCTCGGCGGCGGCCGGGCCGATCGCGTCCCGGGCACCGGTCACCCCCATCACCGACGCCGCGTAGAGGAAGCCGCTGCTGGCCGCCGAGGTCCGGGCGATACGCTCCTCGGTCGACGACGGCGCGACCAGGAAGATGCGGTCCAGCCCGTGGGTGGCCGACGCCGCCAGCCAGTCACCGGCCTCGTCCGGGATCAGGTCCGGAGTGATCAACCCCAACCCGCCGGCGGCGGCGAGATCCCGCGCGAAGCGGTCCACCCCGTACCGGAACACCGGGTTGTAGTACGTCATCACCACGGCACGTCCACCCGCCGCGCTGACCCGCTCCACGACGCTGAACACGTCCCGGATCCGGGTGCCGGCGCGCAGTGCGACATCGGCGGCGGCCTGGATCGTGGGGCCGTCCAGCACCGGGTCGGTGTACGGCAGCCCCACCTCGACCAGGTCGACGCCGGAGTCGATCAACGCCGACAGCAGCCGCGCCGAGTCGTCCACCGTCGGGTAGCCGGCGGGCAGGTAGCCGACCAGCGCGGCCCGGTGCTCGGCCCGGCAGCGGGCGAACAGCTCGTCGAGGCCACTCACGCGCCCTCCTCGCTGAGGCTCGTCGCACACGTGAGCGGAGCCACTGCTGTGCCCAATGGTGAGCTCGCAAGCTCGCTCACGCCGACAACCCGTTGCGTGCGGCCGCCCCGGGGGCTGCCGGGCTGTCGGTGGTGCCCGCGATTCCATCGACCTCGGCGACCTCGGCCGCGTCGGTGCCTTCCTCGCGGGTGAGCTTGAACCACGCCGCGGCGGTGTCCATGTCCTTGTCCCCCCGGCCGGACACGTTGATCAGGATGATCGCGTCCGGACCCAGCTCGCGGCCCAGCACGAGCGCGCCGGCCACCGCGTGCGCCGACTCGATCGCCGGGATGATGCCCTCGGTACGGGCCAGCAGGGCGAACGCGTCCATCGCCTCGGCATCGGTGACCGGTCGGTACTCCGCCCGCCCGATGTCCTTGAGCAGCGAGTGCTCCGGGCCGACCCCGGGGTAGTCCAACCCGGCCGAGATCGAGTGCGACTCCAGCGTCTGACCCTCGTCGTCCTGCAGCAGGTACGACATCGCCCCGTGCAGCGCGCCCGGGGAGCCCTCGGTCAGCGTCGCCCCGTGCCGCCCGGTCTCCACCCCGTCGCCGCCGGGCTCGAACCCGAACAGCCGCACGCCCGGGTCGTCCAGGAAGGCGTGGAAGATCCCGATCGCGTTCGAACCGCCGCCGACACAGGCAGCGACCGCGGTGGGCAGCCGCCCGCACCGGGCCAGCACCTGCTCGCGCGCCTCGAGCCCGATCACCCGGTGGAAGTCGCGCACGATCACCGGGAACGGGTGCGGGCCGGCGGCGGTGCCCAGCAGGTAGTGGGTGGACTCCAAGTTCGCCACCCAGTCCCGCAGCGCCTCGTTGATCGCGTCCTTGAGCGTGCGGGAGCCGATGGTCACGGAGATCACCCGCGCGCCCAGCAGCCGCATCCGGGCCACGTTCAGTGCCTGGCGCCGGGTGTCGACCTCGCCCATGTAGACGACGCAGTCCAGGCCGAGTAGCGCGGCCGCCGTCGCGGTGGCCACCCCGTGCTGGCCCGCGCCCGTCTCGGCGATCACCCGGGTCTTGCCCATCCGCTTCGCCAGCAGTGCCTGACCCAACACATTATTGATCTTGTGTGAGCCGGTGTGGTTCAGGTCCTCGCGCTTGAGCAGCAGCCGGGCGCCACCGGCGTGCTCGCTCAGCTTCGGCGCATCGGACAGCGGCGAGGGCCGGCCGGCGTAGTCGCGCTGCAGCCGGTCCAGCTCGGTCAGGAACTCCGGGTCCACCCGGGCCTTCTCGTAGAACGCGGCCAGCTCGTCCAGCGCCGCGATCAGCGCCTCCGGCACGAACCGCCCGCCGAACCGGCCGAAGTGCCCACCCTCGTCCGGCTCGTGCCCGCTGCGGGTGGAGATCCCGCTGCTCGCGGTTGCCGTCACCACCTCGGACGGGCTCACCGGACCGCCCGCGAGCAGGACGGGTGGAACCCCGCCGCCACCAGCTTGGTCACCGCGACCCTCGGGTCACCACTGGTCACCAGGTCCTCACCGACCAGCACCGCGTCCGCGCCGTAGCCGGCGTAGGTGAGCAGGTCGCCGGGGCCGCGGACACCTGACTCGGCCACCCGCAGCACATCGGCGGGCAGCCCGGGAGCCAGCCGGCCGAACAGCGAGCGGTCCACCTCGAGGGTGTGCAGGTTGCGGGCGTTGACCCCGATCAGCGAGGCGCCGGCCTCCAGGGCCCGGTCCGCCTCCTCCTCGTTGTGCACCTCGACCAGCGCGGTCATCCCGAGCGACTCCACCCGGTCCAGCAGCGAGGCGAACACGTTCTGCTCCAGCGCCGCGACGATCAGCAGCACCAGGTCGGCTCCGGCGGCGCGCGCCTCGTGCACCTGGTACGTGCCGACCACGAAGTCCTTGAGCAGAACCGGGACGTTGACGGCGGCGCGGACCGCGACCAGGTCGGCCAGCGAACCGCCGAAGCGGCGCTGCTCGGTGAGCACGCTGATCACCCGGGCGCCCCCGGCGGCGTACTGGCTGGCCAACTCGGCCGGATCGGCGATGGGGGCGAGCTCGCCCCGGGACGGGCTGGACCGCTTGACCTCGGCGATCACCCCGATTCCCGGCTCGTTCAGCACCGCCATCACGTCCTTCGGCGGGGGCGCGGCCAGTGACGCCCGCTTCACCTGCTCGAAGGTCACTGACGACTCGCGCTGCGCCAGGTCGACCCGGACGCCGTCCAGGATCGAATCCAGAACGCTCATCGGTAGCTCACCGTGCCGTCCATCAAGCCGTCGCGGATGGCTCGCGTGCTCCGCTCAATCACGGAGGCGATCCCCCTCTCGGGACCGACCGGACCGGTCGGCAGTCGTGGGTGCAGCTGGCGAGGTGGGCCTGCAACATGGCGTTCCAGAGAATGCTAACCGCGCGCAATCAGCGCGAGGCCCCAGGGTCGGCCGGCGGGCTCTTCAGGGTGGGGTCCTGCCCCGCATCCAGGGCATCCCACCACTGGGTGTCGCGGTCCGGCACCCGTCGCGCGGCGCCCGGGGCGGCGTACCGCGCGCCCAACTTCGGCATGGCGTTCGCCCAGCACACCACCCCGGCCGCGGCCGCCACGAGCAGCAGCCCGGCGCCGACGCCGAGCAGCGGCGCGGCGGTGTGCACCGGCAACCCGACCGAGACCGCGTCCGCCGGCGGCCCGTCCAGGGCCGTGCCGCTCCCGGATCCCGCGCTCCGGGCTCCGGCGCTCCCGGGTACGGCGGCCCCGGGCGCGAGGCTCAGCCACACCGCCCACCCGCCGGCCGCGGCGACCAGGACGCCGACCAGCCGCCGCGCCCAGCCCGAGGTCGCCACGATCGCGGCGGCCGCCGCCACCGCCACCAGCGCGATCGCGGCCAGCTCAGGGCGCAGCTGAGCGCCGGTGGCCTGGACGGTCACCGAGCCACGCAGCGGGCTCTGATAAGCCGCCCGCAGCCACACCAGACGGGTTGCCAGCCACAGGCCGAAGGCGGCCAGCGCCAGCGCCAGCAGCGTGACGGCGAGCCGGCGCGCAGGGGTCACCTGCCCTCCGAACGGCGCGCCCCGGGGGCCGGGTCCGCTGCTGCCGCCGCCGAAGCCGCCGGGCCGATGCGCGGCTCCGCGAGCGTCGCCGCCGTCGCGATCGCGGACAGCACCGCCCGGGCCTTGTTCAGGCACTCGGTGTCCTCGGCGACCGGGTCGGAATCGGCCACGATGCCACCGCCGGCCTGTACGTAGGCGGTCCCGTTCCGCACCAGCGCGGTGCGGATCGCGATCGCGGTATCGGCGTCGCCGGCGAAGTCCAGGTAGCCGACGATGCCGCCGTAGAGCCCCCTGCGGGTGGGTTCCAGCTTCTCGATGATCTCCATCGCGCGCGGTTTGGGCGCCCCGGACAGGGTGCCGGCCGGGAAGCAGGCGGTGACCGCGTCGAACGCGTTGCGGCCCTCCGCCAGGCGCCCGGTCACCGTGGACACCAGGTGCATCACGTGCGAGTACCGCTCGACCTGGAAGAAGTTGTGCACCTTGACCGTGCCCGGCTCGCACACCCGGCCGAGATCGTTGCGCCCGAGGTCGACCAGCATCACGTGCTCGGCCCGCTCCTTCTCGTCGGAGCGCAGGTCCTTCTCCAGCAGCAGGTCCTCCTCCTCGGTGGCACCGCGCCACCGGGTGCCCGCGATCGGGTGCGTGGTCGCGTGCCCGTCCCGCACCGTGACCAACGCCTCCGGGCTCGACCCGACGATGTCGAACCGCTGTCCGTCGGCGTCGGCCAGGCGCAGCAGGTACATGTACGGGCTCGGGTTGGTGGCCCGCAGCACCCGGTAGACCTCGAGCGAGTCGACCGAGATCTCCGCCTCGAAGCGCTGCGAGACGACCACCTGGAAGGCCTCGCCGGCGAGGATCTCCTCCTTCGCCGCGAGGACCGCCGCGCAGTGCTCCTCCAGACTGCGGCGCCGGACGAAGTTCGGCTGTGCCGGCCGGTAGACCGCCACCGTCGACGGGGCCGCGACGCCGAGCTGGGCGGTCATCCGGTCCAGCCGGGCCACCGCGTCGTCGTACGCGGCGTCCACCCGGTCCGGGCTGTCGTCCCAGTTCACCGCGTTCGCGATGAGCGTCACGGTGCCCTCGTGGTGGTCCAGCGCGGCCAGGTCGGTGGCCAGCATCATGACCAGCTCGGGCAGCTTCAGGTCGTCCTCGGTCAGGTTGGGCAACCGCTCCAGCCGGCGCACCACGTCATAGCCCAGGTACCCGACCATGCCCCCGGTCAGCGGCGGCAGCCCGGCCAGCGGCTCGGTGCGCAGCTCCTCGACGCAGTGGCGCAGCGCGGTGAGCGGGTCACCGCCGGAGACCATCCCGACCGGCGGCGTACCGAGCCAGGTCGCCTCGCCCTCCACCTCGGTCAGGGTCGCCGCGCAGTGCGCCCCGACGAACGACCAGCGCGACCAGGACCTGCCGTTCTCCGCCGACTCCAGCAGGAACGTGCCGGGGCGGTCGGCCGCGAGCTTGCGGTAGAGCCCGATCGGGGTCTCGTCGTCAGCGAGCAGCCGACGGGCCACCGGGATCACCCGGTGCCCCTCCGCGAGCTCCCGGAAGGCCTCCCGGGTGGGCGTCACCGCGCCCAGCTCGGCCGTGCCGGTGTACACCGAACTCGCGGTCATGCCGCCCCCGCGACCCCTGCGGTGATACCTGTCATGTCTGCCATTGTGCCGCCCGCCAGTCCGAGCGGGCCGGCGCCTCGGGTGTCAGGATGACCGGGTGACCCCACCCGCCCCGGAGCACCGGGCCGCCGGCCTCGCCGCGCCGCCCGGGCGGCGCCGGGGCCGCCGCCCGGCCGGCCAGGACACCCGGGACGCGCTGCTCGGCGCGGCCCGGTCGGAGTTCTCCGAGCGCGGCTACCAGGGCGCCAGGGTGCGGTCCATCGCCACCTCGGCCGGGGTGGACGCGGCGATGGTCAACCACTGGTTCGGCGGCAAGGAGGGGCTGTTCGTCGCCGCGATGGACCTGCCGATCAACCCCGAGCTGCTGATCGCCCGCCTCCTGGACGGCGACATGGCGGACCTCGGCGAGCGGATCGTGCGGACCTTCCTGTCGGTGTGGGACGGAAATGCGGGCGGCGCGTTCGTGGCTCTGCTGCGCAGCGTGGCGACCCACGAGCAGGCGGCCCGGATGATGCGGGAGTTCGTCTCCCAGACAGTGTTCGCCAGGCTCGCCGCGGCCGCGGCGCCGGACCGGTCCGACCTGCGGGCGGCGTTGTGCGGCTCCCAGGTGGTGGGTCTCGGCATGGCCCGCTACGTGATCAAACTCGAGCCGCTGGCCTCGGCGGACGTCGCCACGCTGGCCGCCGCCATCGGCCCCAACCTGCAGCGCTACCTGACCGAACCGCTGCCCTGAGCCGCCGCAACTTTCGGGTCGCACAGACCTGGTCCAGCCCGCACAGGGTGTACAGGGTCTGCGCGAACGGCGGCGGCTCTGTGCGGGCCGTCGTGGCGCGCGGGGTGTCAGACCGGCTGCTCGGCCAGCAGCAGGTCCGCGTCGAAGCAGGTGTGGTCGCCGGTGTGGCAGGCCGCGCCCTCCTGGTCCACGACCAGCAGCACGGTGTCGCCGTCGCAGTCCAGCCGTACCTCGTGCACCCGCTGCACGTGCCCCGAGGACTCCCCCTTCACCCACAGCCGCTGCCGACTGCGCGAGAAGTAGGTGCCCTGCCGGGTGGTCAGCGTCCGGTCCAGCGCCTCGTCGTTCATCCAGGCCACCATCAGCACCTCGCCGGTACCGCGCTGCTGGGCCACCGCACAGACCAACCCGTCCGGGTTGCGCTTGAGCCGGGCCGCGATCTCGGGATTCAGACTCACGCCATTCACTCCTTGCTGTCCGAGGCACCACGTCGGCCTACACCGGACTCCACCGGCTCCGAGGTGATGTCGGTGCCCGCGGTATCGGTGCCGGTGTCGGTGCCCGCGGTATCGGTGCCGGTGTCGGTGCCCGCGGTACCGGTGTCGGTGCCGGTGCCTGCGGTACCGGTGCCGACCGTCAGGTCCGCTGCGTTCGTTGGGTCCGCTTCCGCCTTGCGGTCCGCGCCGGCGGAGTTGGGAGTGGCCGGTTCGGTGGTGTCGCCGTCGGTAGCCGCCTCGCCGTCGGTAGCCGCCACGGGCTCGGATGCTGCCACGGCGTCGGTAGCCGCCACGGCGTCCGTTGCCGGCTCGACGTCGGCTGCCGGCCCGGCGTCCGCTGCCGGCCCGGCGTCCGCTGCCGGCTCGGGGTCGGCGTCGGCGTCAGCGGCCGGCTCGACGGGCTTTGGCGGCTGGGACGGTACGGCGGCCGCCGGGTCGGGGGTGGGCCCGCCGACGTCGACCGGGCCGCGGCGTTGCGCGGGCAGGCCGGCAAATCCTCCGCCGCGGAAAGGACCGCCGGGCCCGTTATCCTCGAACTCATTTGCGAACTCGTCGGCGTCGGCGTCCTCGTCCTCGTCCTCGTCGTCGTACTGCTCGGTGGCGCTGAGCGCGAAGAACAGCACCAGGGCGTAGACGTGCGCCGCGGCGAGCAGCGCGGACCAGCCCCGGATCCACCACGCCCCACTGCGCAGCAGCACCAGCAGGTGCACCAGGGCGCCGAAGATGGCCAGTCCCTGCGCCACCGGCCGGATCGCGTACCAGCGGGTGACCAGTGCGCCGGCGATGAGCAGGTCGGCGGCCAGCAGCGCCAGGGGCAGCGTCAACACCTCGATGCCACCCTCGCGGAACAGCCGCACCATCCCGGTGCCGGCGAACGCGACGGCGCCGATGATCAGTACTCCGGCGGCCAGGCGCTCCCGGCCGAGCGCCGCCAGCCGGTTCACCGGACTTCCATCCGCTCCGCCCGCAACGCCGCCTTGACCTCGCCGATCCGCAGCTGGCCGAAGTGGAACACGCTCGCCGCGAGCACCGCGTCCGCGCCGGCCCGCACCGCGGGGGCGAAGTGCGCCAGGTCCCCGGCGCCACCGCTGGCGATCACCGGCACGTCCACGACAGCACGCACCGCCGCAATCATCTTCAGGTCGAAGCCGGCCCGGGTGCCGTCGGCGTCCATCGAGTTCAGCAGGATCTCGCCGACGCCGAGCAGCTGTCCGCGCTCGGCCCACTCCACCGCGTCGATGCCGGTGCCCCGGCGACCGCCGTGCGTCGTGACCTCCCAGCCGGACGGGGTCGGCGCGCTGCCCTCGCGCACCCGCCGGGCGTCCACCGAGAGCACGATGCACTGGGCTCCGAACCGCCGGCTGGCCTCACCCAACAGCTCCGGGCGGGCGATGGCCGCGGTGTTGATGCTCACCTTGTCCGCGCCGGCTCGGAGCAGCCGGTCCACGTCTTCGGTGGCACGGATGCCGCCGCCGACGGTGAGCGGGATGAACACCTGCTCGGCGGTCCGGCGGACCACGTCCATCATCGTCGCACGCTCCCCCGACGACGCCGTGACGTCGAGGAAGGTGAGCTCGTCGGCGCCCTCGGCGTCGTACACCCGCGCCATCTCGACCGGATCACCCGCATCGACCAGGTCAGCGAAGTTGACGCCCTTCACCACCCGGCCGTCGTCCACGTCCAGGCAGGGGATCACTCGCACCGCAACCGCCACGAGCCCAGCCTAAGCGGCCGCCGAGTGTGCCCCTGATCCCGCCCTGGGTCGCGCCCGTGGTCGGGGCAAGGTCGACGGCGGCGCCGGCCGTGACGATCACTGGGCGCTAAGGTGCGCCGGTGGATGAGATTGCCCGGCTCGCCGCCGGCGCATACCTACTGGTGACCACCTTCCGACGGGACGGCCGAGCGGTCGCGACCCCGGTGTGGGCCGCCCAGGACGCGGACTGCCTGCTGGTCTGGTCGGCGGCCGACGCCGGCAAGGTCAAACGGATCCGGCGGGACGGCGCCGTCCGGCTGGCCCCGTGCACGGTGCGCGGCGCACCCACCGGCCCTGAGGTGGACGGGTACGCGGAGCTGCTCGACGCCGCCGGCTCGGACCGCGCCCGCCGGCTCATCGCCGCCCGCTACGGGCTGCTCGGCCGGGTGGCCATGCTCGGCAGTCGGCTGCGCCGGGGCCCCAGCGGGACAATCGGCATCCGGCTCACCGTGCCCGAGCAACCAGCGGAACCGACCGAGCTGCCCGAACCGACCTGAGCAGCCGACCGGCTCACGCGCCGCCGACCGGCACCGCCTCCGACGGCGAGGACACGGCCCCGACCCCGTCCGCCACCAACCCGTCCAGCGCAGCCGGCAGCGGGGCGCTGTGCAGCACCCCGAGGCGCTGGGTGGCCCTGGTGAGCGCGACGTAGAGCTCGGCGGCACCGGAGCGGGAGCCGTCCAGCAACCGGCCCGGCTCGCACAGCAGCACCGCGTCGAACTCCAGCCCCTTGGCGCCGTACGGGGTGAGCACCGACACCGGCCGGCCGAGCCCGTCGGCCAGTGCGGTGCGCAACCGGGCCGGCAGCGGCGTACCGGACGGGGCGATCACCGCCACGGTGCCCTCCCCGACCTGGTCGGCGAGCTCGCTCACCGCCGCCAGCAGCGCCCCGGCCAGCCCGTTCGACGGGACCGCCCTGGCCCACGGAGCCACCCCGGTCCGGCGCACCGAGGTCGGCGGGCGCAGCGTCGGGTCGACCTCGGCGAGCACACCGGCGGCCACGTCCATGATGTCGGCCGGGGTGCGGTAGTTCACGGTCAGCTGGCGGTACGCCCACCGTTCCGGCACGTGCTTGTCCAGCACCGCCGCCCAGGACCGCACGCCGGCCGGTGACTCGCGCTGGGCCAGGTCGCCCACGATGGTCATCGACTTGGTCGGGCAGCGCCGCATCAGCGCCCGCCAGTCCATGTCGGACAGCTCCTGGGCCTCGTCCACCACGACGTGCCCGTAGGTCCAGTTCCGGTCGGCGGCCGCCCGCTCGGCCAGTCCGCGCAGGTCCTGCTCGACCTGGCGCTCGGCGAGCTGGTCGGCGGCCATCAGGTCGACCGCGCGGAGCACCTCCTCGTCCGGGTCCTCCTCGGTGTCCAGGATCTCCAGCACACCCTCGGCGTAGTCCAGGTGCTCGTCCGGTTCCTCGGCCTCATCGTCGTCCTCGTCGAGGATCGGCGGGAAGTCGGTGCCGTCCGAGCCGATCATGTCGACCGCCTCGTCGAGCAGCGGCACGTCGGACACCGTCCAGGCGTGGCCCCTCGGCCGGTACAGCGCATCCCGGTCGACCTCGGACAGCGAGGCGGCGGCACTCTCCAGCCGGTCCGGTGAGCTGAGCAGGTCGGCCAGCAGCCGCTGCGGGGTCAGCATCGGCCACAGCTCGTCCAGCGCGTCGGACAGCGCCGAGCTGCCGGCCAGCTCGGCGCGCACGTTGGCGGTGAGCACCTCGGCCAGCCCGTCGTCCTCGGCGGCCTCGCCGAACTCGGCGTCGATCTGCAGGTCCATCCCGTCGCGCTGCTCAGGGTTCAGCCAGCCGGCACCGATCTTGGCTATCGCGCGCAGGGTGAGCGCCTCGATCACATGGTGGTCGAACACCGCCCTGGCCTGGTTGTGCACCAGCCGACTGGCCCGGGCCGCGTCCCGCGCCGCGCCGCCGACCTCGGCGTCCAGCCAGACGGTCACGTCGTCCAGCGGGATCTCCATCGGCTCGTCCGGGATCCCCTGCCGGTCCAGTACCGCCTGCTCGAGCACCTCGACCATCGCCTCGCCGCCCTTGATGCGGGCGGTCTCCGCGCTGTCCCGCGCCGAGGTGCGCACCCCCGGCAGCAGGTCCCCCGGCGTGGTGAAGACCACGTCGGTCTCGCCGAGTGCCGGCAGCACCCCGCTGACGTAGTCCAGGAACCCGGGGTTGGGGCCGACCAGCAGTACGCCGCTGCGGGCCATCCGCTCGCGGTGGCTGTAGAGCAGGTACGCCACCCGGTGCAGCGCCACGGCGGTCTTGCCGGTGCCGGGGCCGCCCTCGATGACCACCACCCCGGTGTCGCCGAGCCGGATGACCTCGTCCTGGGCGGCCTGGATGGTGGCCACGATGTCGCGCATGCCGTCGGTCCGGGCGGCGCTCACGGCGGCCAGCAACGCCTCGTCCGAGGTGTCCGACTCGGTGCGCGCGTTACCGGCGAACGACTCGTCGTGATAATCCACCAGGATGCGGCCCCGGGTGCGGAAATGGCGACGCCGCGAGATGCCCTCCGGATTCGCCCCGGTCGCGGTATAGAACGGCCGGGCAATCGGCGCCCGCCAGTCGGTGAGAAGCGCGCGCGACTCGTCGTGCGAGTCGGTCAGCCCGATGCGGCCGACGTGCAGCGGCCCGTCCCGCTCGGTGTCGATCCGTCCGAAGCACAGCCCACTGTCCGCCACCCGCAGCCGACGGCGGCGATCGGCCCAGGTGTCGACCGTGGCGTCACGCAGCCAGCGGGACTCCGGCCCGGTCGCCGAGGCGTCCGACATCGCCGCGTCCAGCGCCTTCGACACCCAGACCCGCTCGGCATCCAACCGCACGTACAACTGGGCCATATAGGCCTGTTCGGCGCGCAATTCCTGCTCATGGTGATTGGTGGACAAGAATTCCCCGCATCTGCTATAATGAGGTCCGATTCCGGCATTCCTATTCAGTGATACAACCTCATTGAATAGTAGCTGCCGGAATTCTTTTTTTCACCTCGCTACGCGCGGGATCTCCGCACCGCCGGCACCCGCTACGCGTCGGCCACCGCGGCGAGCGCCTCGGGCAGGGTGAACCGGCCGGCGTAGAGCGCCTTGCCGATGATCGTGCCCTCCACCCCGTCGCCGGCCAGCCCGGCCAGCGCGACCAGGTCGGCCACCTCGGACACCCCGCCGGAGGCGATCACCGGCGCGTCGGTGGCCTTGCAGACGTCGCGCAGCAGGTCCAGGTTCGGGCCACGCAACGTGCCGTCCTTGCTGACGTCGGTCACCACGTAACGGGCGCAGCCGTCGGCGTCGAGACGGGCCAGCACCTCCCACAGGTCGCCGCCGTCGGTCGTCCAGCCGCGCGCCGCCAGTCGGTGGCCCCGGTGGGTGATCCGCACATCGAGCCCGACCGCGACCCGCTCGCCGTACTCGGCGATGGCGCTCGCGCACCAGGCCGGGTTCTCCAGCGCGGCGGTCCCCAGGTTCACCCGGGCGCAGCCGGTACCGAGCGCCCGCTTGAGCGACTCGTCGTCGCGGATCCCGCCGGACAGCTCCACCGCGACGTCGAGCCGGCCCACCACGTCGGCGAGCAGCTCGGCGTTCGAGCCGGTGCCGAACGCGGCGTCCAGGTCGACCAGGTGGATCCACTCGGCGCCGGCGCGCTGCCAGGCGAGCGCGGCCTCCCACGGGTCGCCGTAGCCGGTCTCGGTGCCAGCGGCACCCTGTACCAGGCGGACGGCCTGTCCGTCGGCCACGTCCACGGCCGGTAGCAGTACGAAGCTCACGCCGGGCAGCCTAATGCCCGGCTGTCAGCCGCTGTGGCAGTGGCCGCCGGCCGGTTCGCTCGGCGGCACGTCCAGCGCCGGGTTGCCGTCGAAGAAGCCGCTCGGCTTGAGCATGAACCCGATGGTGCTCACCGGCATCACCGGCCAGTCCTCCGGCCGCACGATGTGGTGGGCGCCGAAGGTGTACCAGACCACCACGTCGGTGCCGTCGAGCGGGCGGTCCGCGGCGGTGTACGCGGGCAGGCCGTCCCCGCCGGGGCTCTGGTACGGGTAGTCACCGGCGGCGAACCGCTGCTCCGGGTCGTACGCGGTGACCCAGAACTGGTGGTCGGTGAACCCCGCCCGGGGCGCGAACACCGCGTCGGGCGAGTACATCGGCGGCACGTTGGCGCCGGGCATCAGCGCGTAGCCGGTCGGCGCGCCGAGTGCGGAGGTCTCCGTCGCGCTCTCGATCCGCCAGTACCTGGCGCGGCGGGCGTCGGTGTCCCGCGCCGCCACCGCCTCGCTGGCCAGGACCGTCCTGACCGTCTCCCAGGCGTTGCCGTGCGGGTTGTCCGGGCCGGCCGGGCTGGGCCGGGAGTCGACCTCGACGACCCGGTTCACCGGGCCGTCCACCGCCATGTCCAGGCGCACGCAGAAGAAGTGCTGGTGGTTCGGCCCGTACAGCCCCGGCGCCACCAGCGTGCCGTGCGCGGGTTGCTCACCGACGGGTACGGCGGCGGTGGAGATGACCCCGGTCAGCTTGACCTCGTACTCGATGGTGCCGTCGTTGTAGAGGTACCAGAAGTAGCCGTACTCGTAGTTGCCGACGGTGACGATCGTGGAGATGACCAGGCGGCGGCGCCGGCGCACCTCGACCGCGCCGGTGCGGAAGTCGGTGTGCTTCCAGGCGATGCCGGCGTCCTCCTCGTGCATGCACACCGCGTTCGGGATGGTCACCGCCGCGGCGTCCTGGTCGTTGACCACACCGTCGAAGTAGTGGATGTGCCCGACGCAGTCACAGCCCATGGTCAGCGGGTTGGCCAGCCACCCCACCCCGTACTCACCCTGGTCGAACACGTTCTTGAACCGGTGGGTGGGCTTCGGGTCGCCGTAGGGCACGTACATCTCGGCCAGCGAGGCGCGGTAGATGACCGGCCGCAGCGCACCCCGGTCCCGGTAGCCGACCTGGTGCAGCACCAGCCCCTCGCGCGGGGTGAACCCGATCCGCAGCTCCCATTTCTGCCAGTGCACGGCGTGCCCGTCCACCGTGAAGCTGGGCCCGTCCGGCTGGGTGATCTGGATCGGCTTGATGCCGTCGCGGTACCCGTCGAAGGCCGGCACGTTGTCCGCGTCGAACTGCCAGGCCGCCTCGTAGTTGCCCGCCAGCGGCGGCAGCTCCACCACCCCGTGGTCGGTCACGTCGACGACCTCGCCGGCGTCCAGGTCGACGACCACGACCAGGCCCTCCACCGGCCGGGCATAGCCGTGCTCGCCGGGCGCCGAACGCACCCAGGTCAGCGGGCGGGCGATCCGCCGCGCCGACGGGTCGTCCTCCGGCCCGGTCCAGCTGGACGCCCACGGGTCGATCATGGCCAGCGAGAAGTCCGTCACCCCGCGCTTGCGCATGCCCTCCTGCCAGCGCGGATCGGCCCGCACGATGTCCTCGCAGGACATGAACTCCTCGGCCATGATCGGCGGCTGCACCCCCGGTACCGCCCGCCACGACACCAGCTCGCCGGCACTGAGCGACACCACCGCCTCGTAGGTGGTGCGCTCAGCGCGCTCGTAGACGGTGACCTCGGCCTCCCTCGGCAGCCGCGGCGCACCCGGTGTCCACGCCAGCACGTCCGCCTTCGCCGGCTCGTGCAGCGTGATGAAGACGAACCGGGCGGTCGGAGCCAGCCCCGCCAGCTCGCGTAGCAGCGATCCGGCAGCGGCGATCTCGGCGGCGGACAACGGCTCGAGCGGGTGCGCTGACGGGCTGGTGGTGGCCGCGGTGCTGGTCGGACTGTCGGAGACGGCGGTCATGCTCGGGTTGCTCCTCTGGCTCGGGTGGTCAGTGGGCGGCGTGCTTGGCGGTGTGCACCTCGACGGCGTCGAGCTCGGCAGTGTCGATCTCGGCGAGGGTGAAGTGCCCGAGGTCGGCGTACCGCGCCGGCGCCCGGGTGCGCATCACGACGGCGATGACCACGCCGGCCACGAACATCGCCACCACCATCCAGGGCAGCAGCGTGATGAACGGGACGTCGGTCGCACCGGCCAGGGTCGCCCGGTTGCTGACCAGCAGGTAGCACGCGCCGACCATGGCCACACAGCCGAGTATCGGCGCAACGAGCGTGCTCCACCAGCGGAAATCGTCCCGTGCGGTGGTCAGGAAGTAGCGGACGATCGCCACGCAGACCAACGCCTGCACGGCCAGGATGCCCAGCACGCCGAGCAGCGGCGACCAGGTGCCCAGCTTGAGCAGCGCGCCCTCGGTGCTCGGGTCGTAGATCACGAAGCCCAGTACGAACAGCGCCACCAGCACGGTCACCGTCATCGAGGCGGTCGCCGGGCTGTGGTGCTTGGAGGTGCTCGCCAGCCTGCCCGGCAGCACCCCTTCCCTGCCCAGCGCGAACAGGTAGCGGGCGCTGGTGTTGTAGAACGCCATCGCGCAGGCGAACGAGCTGGTGATGGCCAGCAGCTGGATGATCACCGTCAGCGGGTGTCCGACGAAGCGGTCCGAGAGCGGGTAGAACGCCGAGGCATAGGTCCCGCTGAACTGGTCGGACACCGCCTTGACCGCGCCCTCCAGACCCCAGCCGGTGATGAAGGCGTACGAGGCGAACATGTAGAACAGGCCCAGCCCGATCACGGAGCCGTAGGTGGCGATCTTGGCGATCCGGTTCGGGTCGCGCGACTCCTCGGCGTAGTTCGGCGCCATCTCGAAGCCGACCCAGGACCAGAACGCGGCGAACAGCGCCACCCCGGACGCGGCCGCGCCGAACACCTTGATCGCGGCCGGGTTGCCGAACACCTCGGCCGGGTTGAACGGCGCGGCGGAGAAGCCCTCGGCGCCGCCGTGCCCGAGCACCGCGACCCCCAGGACGAGCAGCGCGAGCACCTCGGCCACCAGGCTGACGCCGAGGACCTTTGCGGTGAGCTCGACGTGGAACCAGGCCAGCGCGCTCATGGCCGCCAACCCGATGACCATGTAGAACCAGGCCGGCAGCTCGATGCCGGTCCAGGTCTTGACGCTGGTGGCGGCGAAGTAGCCCATCACGCCGATCACGGACGCCGAGAAGATGATGTAGCAGAGCCCGATCAGCAGCCCCGAGCCGACGCCGACGACCCGGCCGAGCCCCCGGCTGATGAACGTGTAGAAACCGCCGGCCGAGGTGACCCGGCGGCTCATCGCGATATAGCCGACCGAGAAGATCGTCAGCGCCACGGTGGCGATCAGGAACGCGGCCGGCGCGGCGTAACCACCGCCCTGCACGGCGACGGGCACGTTGAACAGCATCGCGGTGAGCGGGGCGGCACCGGTGACGATGCAGAACAGCACCGACGGCAGGCCCAGCGCCTGGCCGGCCAGCTGGCCGGACGGGCGGGTCGCCACCTCGGTCGCTGCACCGCCGCCGCCGGCGTTGCCGCCGGGAGGCAGGATCACTTCGGTCATTTCGGCTCCACGGATGCTCGATCAGCGTTCGGGGGGTCCCTGTCGGCCGATTCTCTGCACCAGGTGTGACGTCGAAATCACGAACGAGTGACCGCTGTCGGCTGTTCGTGTTCAAGCTGACGATTTACCGGTCATCTGCCAGAAACAATCCGCGGCAGCTGTGAGCGGCCGCCGCGGCGCTCGCTAACCCACGACCTCGCGGAGCCAGTTGCGCAATACGGTCGCGCCGGCGTCGCCGGACTTCTCCGGGTGGAACTGGGTGGCGGCGAGGGCACCGTTCTCGACCGCGGCCACGAAGTCCTCGCCGTGGTTCGCCCAGGTGACCAGCGGCGGGCGGAACGGCTCCTCCGGCCGCAGTTCCCAGCGCCGCACGGCGTAGGAGTGGACGAAGTAGAACCGGGTGTCGGCGTCCAGTCCGGCGAACAGTGTCGAGTTCGCCGGCGGCCGCACGGTGTTCCAACCCATGTGCGGGAGCACCGGCGCGGTGAGCCGCTCCACCGTGCCCGGCCACTGCCCGCAACCCTCGGTGCGCTCCCCGTGCTCGACGCCCAGCTCGAAGAGCACCTGCATGCCCACGCAGATACCCAGTACCGGCCGCCCGCCGGCGAGCCGGTGGTCGATGATCTTCTCGCCGCCGGCCGCGCGCAGGCCCTCCATGCAGGCCGCGAACGCGCCGACGCCGGGCACCACCAGCCCGTCCGCCTCGATCGCCGCGTCGGCGTCGGCGGTCACCGTGACGTCGGCACCGACCCGGCGCAGCGCCCGCTCGGCGGAGCGGAGGTTGCCCGAGCCGTAGTCCAGTACGACGATCCTCGACACGACCATCAGGTTACCGTCCCTCGGGTCAGAGGACGCCCTTGGTGGAGGGGATGCCGGTGATCCGGTCGTCGGGAGCGACCGCGGCGCGCAGGGCCCGCCCGACCGCCTTGAACTGGGCTTCGGTGATGTGGTGCGGATCCCGGCCGGCGAGCACCCGCACGTGCAGCGCGAGCTCGGCGTGGAAGGCCAGCGACTCGAACACGTGCCGGTTCAGCACGGTCGGGTAGTGCCCGCCGATCACGAACCCGGCCATCGACTCGGGCTCGCCGGTGTGCACGCAGTACGGCCGGCCGGAGACGTCCACCACGGCCTGGGCCAGCGACTCGTCCATCGGGATCCAGGCGTCGCCGAAACGCCGGATGCCGGCCTTCTCGCCCAGCGCGGCGAGCACCGCCTGGCTCAGCACGATGGACTCGTCCTCCACGGTGTGATGCACGTCGATCTCGAGGTCGCCGGTCGCCCGCACCCCCAGGTCCAGCGCGCCGTGCTTGCCCAGCGCGGTCAGCATGTGGTCGAAGAACGGCACCCCGGTGCTGATCTCGGTACGTCCGGTGCCGTCGAGGTCCAGCTCGACCAGTACCGAGGACTCCTTGGTGATCCGTTCCACTCGCCCGGTGCGAGTGCCTTCGACCTTCACGATGCAATCTCCTTGGCAACCTGCAGAAAGACGTCATTCTCCTCAGGGGCGCCGATGCTCACCCTCAGATGCGCCGGGATGCCCACATCCCGAATCAGCACGCCACGCTCCAGGAAAGCACGCCAACTCGCGGTTGCGTCAGGAAACCGGCCAAACAACACAAAGTTCGCATCGCTCGGCACGACGTGGTAACCCATTGCGGCTAGTGCCGGTACCACTCGGTCCCGCTCGGCGCGCAGCACCGCAACCAGGCCCAATGTCGCCTCGGCGTGCCGCAGCGCCGCGCTGGCGGCCGCCTGGGTCAGCGTCGAGAGGTGGTAGGGCAGCCGGACCAGTTGCAGCGCGTCGACCACCGCCGGGGCGGCGGCCAGGTAGCCGAGCCGGCCGCCGGCGAACGCGAACGCCTTGCTCATGGTGCGGCTGACGATCAGCTTGTGGCCGTAGTCGGCGAGCAGGGACACCGCGCTGGGCCGGTCGGAGAACTCCGCGTACGCCTCGTCCACCACGATCATGCCGGGCGCGGCGTCGATCAGCTGGGCCAGCTGGTCCGGTTCGATGGAGCCGCCGGTCGGGTTGTTCGGGCTGGTGACGAACGCCAGGTCGGGTGCCTTCTCGGCGAGCAGCGCGGCGGCGGCCGGCACGTCCAGGGTGAAGTCGTCCCGGCGCGGGGCGGCCAGCCACTCGGTGCGGGTGCCGGAGGCGATGATCGGGTGCATCGAGTACGACGGCTCGAAGCCCACCGCGGTGCGCCCGGGGCCGCCGAACGCCTGCAGGACCTGTTGCAGGATCTCGTTGCTGCCGTTCGCGGCCCACACGTTGCTCGTGTGCAGCTCGACCCCGGTGGCACGGCTGAAGTACTCGGCCAGCTCGGTGCGCAGGGCCACCGCGTCCCGGTCCGGGTAGCGGTGCAGCTCGGCGGCCACCCGCCCGACCTCGCGGGTCAGCTCCGCGACCAGCTCGGGCGGCGGCGGGAAGGGGTTCTCGTTGGTGTTGAGCCGGATCGGCACGTCCAGCTGCGGGGCGCCGTACGGGCTACGCCCGCGCAGGTCCTCGCGCAGCGGCAGGTCGGCCAGGGTGACTCCGGCTCCGGGCACGCTCATGCGCCGGACCTGTCCGTGAAACGGGCGCTCACGGCCTGGCCGTGCGCCGGCAGGTCCTCGGCGGTGGCCAGTGTGATCACCCGGTCGGCCACCTCGCGCAGCGCGTCCTCGGAGTACTCGACGAGGTGGATCCCGCGCAGGAAGGTCTGCACGCTCAGGCCGCCGGAGTGCCGGGCGCAGCCGCCGGTGGGCAGCACGTGGTTGGAGCCGGCGCAGTAGTCGCCGAGGGATACCGGCGCCCACGGCCCGACGAAGATCGCGCCCGCGTTGCGCACCGTCCTGGCCACCTCCGCCGCGCGCACGGTCTGGATCTCCAGGTGCTCGGCCGCGTAGGCGTCCACCACCTTGACGCCGTCCTCGACGCCGGCGACCAGGACGGTGCCGGACTGCCGGCCGGTCAGCGCGATGCCGATCCGCTCGGTGTGCTTGGTGGCCGCGACCTGGCGCACCAGCTCTTCGTCGACTGCGTCGGCCAGCTCGGTCGAGTCGGTGACCAGCACCGAAGCCGCCTGCGGGTCGTGCTCGGCCTGGCTGATCAGGTCGGCGGCCACGTGGACCGGGTCGGCGGTGTGGTCGGCCAGGATGGCGATCTCGGTGGGTCCGGCCTCGGCGTCGATCCCGATCATCCCGCGCAGCAGCCGCTTGGCCGCGGTGGTGTAGATGTTGCCCGGGCCGGTCACCACGTCGACGGGTTCGAGCTCGGCGCCGCCCGTGTCCCTGCCGCCGTACGCGAGCAGCGCGACCGCCTGCGCGCCGCCCACCGCCCAGACCTCGTCCACGTCGAGCATCGCGGCGGCGGCCAGGATCGTCGGGTGCGGCAGGCCGCCGTGCTCGGACTGCGGCGGCGAGCACACCACCAGCGACTCCACCCCGGCCGCCTGCGCCGGGACCACGTTCATCACCACGCTGGACGGGTACACCGCGAGCCCGCCGGGCGCGTACAGCCCGACCCGGCGGACCGGCACGAACCGCTCGGTGACGGTGCCGCCGGTGGTCACCTTGGTGACCACCTCATCGCGGCGCTGGTCGGCGTGCACCAGCCGGGCCCGGTCGATCGAGGTCTGCAGCGCGTCACGCACCGCCGGGTCGAGCTCGCGCAGCGCACGGGCCAGTTCGGCGACCGGCACCCGCACCGAGGCGGGACGGATCTTGTCGAACCGTTCGGCGAAGTCCATCACCGCGTCGACGCCACGCTCGGCCACGTCGGCCACGATCGGCCGCACCCGGTCGAGGACCGCGTCCACGTCCACGTCGGCTCGGGGCAGCAGCGCGCGCAGCGCCGCGGTCGGCGGCAGGCCGTCGCGCAGGTCGATCCGGGTCAGCATGCCTTGAATTCTAGAAGGCGCCCGCGACCGGCTTGTGCGCGTCTCCGGTCTCCGCCCCGGTGGGTGCCCGTGCCCCTTTGCTCTGCGCAGGCATACGCAACACACCCCCGACCGCCGGCCGCCGGACCCTCTGCTCTGCGTAGGCATACGCAACCCGTCCCCGACCGCCGAGGTCGGCTCGACCTTTCTCGGGCGTGGATCGACACCGAGATCGACAGCAGGGCTGAGATTTTCAAGATCGAACAGCCCTGACGTCGATCTCGGCGAGGCCCGGGAGCTCGCCGAGTCGACGCTGTTGCGTATGCCTACGCAGAGCAAAGCGTGCGCGCCCGCTCCGCGGTGCGTGCACGTACGCGCGGGTCGGGGGCACTGCCGCACGCGCGCACGCGCGCCCGCTCCGCGGTGCGTGCACGTACGCGCGGGTCCGCGGCACGCACCGCGCGCGGCAGGGCGGGGCTACTCCGGGAGCAGGTCCAGGCCGAGGTCCAGGGCCACCGAGGAGTGCGTGAGTACGCCGGCGGACAGGTACTCGACCCCGGCCACCGCGTACGAGCGGGCGACCTCCAGCGACAGCCCGCCGGACACCTCGAACTTCGCCGGCGCGCCCATCTCGGCCCGCCGCCGCACCGCCGCCTCGCACTGCCGAGGGGTGAAGTTGTCCAGCAGTACCAGTTCGGCCCCGGCGGCCAGTGCCTCGTCCAGCTGGGCCAGCGAGTCGACCTCCACCTCACAACGAAGGCCCGGCGCGGCGGCCCGGGCGGCGGTCAGCGCCCGAGTCACCGAGCCGGCCGCCACGACGTGGTTGTCCTTGATCAGGATGGCGTCGCCGAGGCCCAGCCGGTGGTTCTGGCCGCCGCCGCAGCGCACCGCGTACTTCTGCAGCAGCCGCAGGCCCGGCAGCGTCTTGCGGGTATCCAGGATCACCGCCTGAGTTCCGGCCACCGCCTCCACCCAGGCCGCCGTCGCGGTGGCCACCCCGGACAGGTGGCACAGCAGGTTCAGCGCGGTCCGCTCGGCGGTGAGCAGCCCGCGCACCGGACCCCGCACCCGCAGCGCCGGCTCACCGGCGGCCAGCCGCTCGCCGTCCGCGCGCTGCGTGAGCACCTGGTAGCCCCCGGCACCGAGCACCGTGTCCAGCACCGCGCGCACCGCGGGCACCCCGGCCAGCACGCCGGGGCGGCGCGGGGTGAACTCGGCGGTGGCCACGGCGCCGGCCGGGACGGTCGCCTCGGTGGTCGCGTCCGGGCCGTAGCGCAGGTCCTCCTCCAGCGCGGCGGCCACCACCCTGGCCAGGTCGTCCGCGTCGGGGACCAGCGGTTGCGCCGTCCCGCTACCCAGCACCGCCGATTCGCGTACCAGCTCGCTCATGCCACTCCTTGGGTCTGTTCGTCGGCGGCGCCGCGCACGGTCAGCGCGCCACCACTGCAGCCGACCAGCAGGCTGCTCCGCTGGTAGGTGTCGTCGGTGCGGGGGAAGTCGGTGCGCACGTGACAGCCCCGGCTCTCGGTGCGGGTGCCGGCGGCGGCCAGCACGGCCCGCGCCAGCAGGGTCATCGCGGTGTCCTCGACGACGGCCCGGCTCAGGCCCGGCGCGGGCGCGGTGGCCGCCTCGATCGCGTCGGACGCGGCGGCCAGCCCGGCGCCGTCCCGCCCGATCGCGGCACCCCGGCTCATCGCCCGCTGCACGAGATCCCGGTCGGCGGGCGCCCAGCTGCCGAGGAGCACGGCGTCGACGGCGGCCGGCAGCCGGCGTGGCCCGGTCAGCTCCGCGGCGACCGCGCGGGCCGCCCGCCGACCCACCACGAG